>JAHEJO010000100.1 GCA_024638805.1 Acidimicrobiales bacterium | reverse complement strand
TGATCAGACCCATGCGGGCGGCCCGGTCCGGACTGAAGCGCTGGCCGGTCAAGAAGGTTTCCATCGCATCGGCCGGCTCAGCTTGGGGAGGCACACCACGGAGATCACCGCCGGTGCAACACCCAGACGGACCTCGGTGAAGCCGATCTTGGCGTCGTTGCGCACATAGGAGAGGTCGCACGCGGCGACGAGTCCGACGCCGCCGCCGACCGCGTGACCGTTGATCTTCCCGACGATCGGCGTGGTCGAATGCTGCATCGAGGTGAAGACGTCGGCCAGCGAGGTCGGCGCACCGTCGGCGCCCTCGCTCAGGCCCGACACCCCCGGCCGTGACGACGTCAGGTCCGCTCCAGCACAGAACGTCGTGCCGGAGTTGGTGAGAACCACGACTCGAACCGTCGGATCACGATCGGCGGCCTCGACAGCCTCGACCAGCCCGTTCAGCATTCCGGCCGTGAGGGTGTTCTTGGCGTCGGCACGGTTGAGGGTGATCGTCCGGATCGCTGCGGCGTCCTCGACCAACAGGTCAGCATCACTCATAGGCCGAGGCTAAGTAGGATTGCGCCGATGCCCACAATCTTCACTCGAATCATCGATGGCGAGATCCCGGGGCGGTTCGTGTGGTCCGATCACATCTGCATTGCGATGCTCGACATCCGGCCTCTCCATCCCGGGCACACCCTCGTGATTCCCAGGGTCGAGGTCGACCATTGGGTCGATCTGCCACCGGAGTCCGCCGCCCATTTGATGACGGTGGCCCATCACATCGGCAACGCCCTGAAGGCGGTCGTCGGCGCCCGCCGGGTGGGACTGATGATCGCTGGCTTCGAGGTTCCGCACACCCACGTCCACGTCGCGCCGATCGACTCGATGGCCGATCTCGATTTTCGCAACGCCGACACCTCGGCCAAGGCGGACGAACTCGACTCGATGGCCGACGCCGTGAGAGCGGCCCTCGTCGCGGCCGGTCACGGCGCGACCGTGCCGTCGTAGACTCGCCAACCTCGGTCGGTCGTCGGCCCCATGCAGAGAGCACAACGGTCGGGATTGGCGCCGGGCAGACCGAGAGGTCTTGGACGCAATCGAGCCGGCCTACCCTTTGTGACCATGACGAACGGCACCCCGCAGATCGGATCCCCACGAGCGGCGGTGGCGGCCATGCCCTCGTACAAACCCGGCAAGGACGCCAAACAGTCCGAGGCCGAGTTGGGCATCACCAACGCGATCAAACTGGCGTCGAACGAGAA
This sequence comes from Acidimicrobiales bacterium, assembly GCA_024638805.1. Classification (GTDB taxonomy): domain Bacteria; phylum Actinomycetota; class Acidimicrobiia; order Acidimicrobiales; family SZUA-35; genus JABDIY01. The sequence goes on along the minus strand of JAHEJO010000100.1, from coordinate 9,695 downwards.
CCCGATGCCGCCGATCGCCGAGGTGATCGACGCGGTCACCTCGGTGTTGTCCGGCGTCAACCGCTACGCCGATCATCGGGCCATGGAACTGCGGTCCACGATCGCAGGCTGGGTTGGGCTACCGGTCGATCACGTCACCGTCGGTTCGGGGAGCTCGTCGATTCTCCACAGGCTCGCCAGCGCCTACGTCGACCCCGGTGACGAGGTTGTGTACCCGTGGAGATCCTTCGAGGTGTATCCCATCTACACCACGCTCCTGGACGGTGTGCCGGTCACGGTGCCACTGATCGACGAAACAGCCGACCTCGATGGTCTGCTCGCCGCCATAACCGATCGGACCAAGCTCGTCATGATCGCCAACCCGAACAACCCCACCGGGACGGCTCGTTCGACCGCGGAGATCCACGCATTCTGTCAGAACGTGCCCGACCACGTGATCGTCGTCCTCGACGAGGCCTACTTCGAGTTCGTCGATCCGGACCTCGGGAATTCGGTCACCGAACTCCTCCCCGTGCATCGGAATGTGGTCGTTACCCGCACGTTCTCCAAGGCGCAGGGACTGGCTGGTCTCCGCGTCGGTTACGCCATGGCGACACCCGAGATCATCACCGCCGTCGACAAGACTCAGATCCCGTTCGCAGTGAACATGGCCGCGCAGGCCGGAGCGGTGGCGGCGGTGCGCCACGCCGACAAGATCGCCGATCGAGTCGAAGAAATCGTCAAAGAGCGTGGCCGCGTGGTCGACCAGGTCCGAAGCTGGGGCGTCGAGGTGCCAGAGACACAGGCCAACTTCTTCTATCTCCCGCTCGGGGACCGGGCAAACGACGTTTTCGCCAGGATGGAACGGGACGGAGTTGTCGTTCGGATGTTCGATCGCCTCGGCATCCGGATCACGATCAGCACCGAAGATGAGAACGACCGCATGCTGAGATCGCTCCGGTCCGCCCTCGGTGACGAGCCGGGCGAGGTGTGACCGGGGACCGGGGGATCTCCCGGTCTCAGAGGATCTCGGTTCGGAATTCCGTCGACGGCTTTGCCGGCAGACCGCCTGCGGCTCGACAGCGGATGATCGGGATGTCACGTTCGACGGTCACGCGGACGGCATGGCTTTCCAGCCCCCGGGTCACGCGGATGATGTCGTTGCCGAGATCCTCGAAGCGGGTACTGCGCTGTGCATCGTCCCACCCCTGCCGGCCGAACACGGCATTCTCAGCCGCCTGTGAGCGGGGGTCGGGAGCGATCCACGAGCCCCGACACCACGGGACCAGCGCCGAGGGCGCCGCGGTGTGGAACAGCACGTGGGCCAGACGGTCGGCGTCGATGTACGCCCACGAACGCCCATCGGGGAACGTCATGGCGGTAGGGGCGAATCGATGTCCGCCGGTGTGAGACACCCTGAAGATCTGGATGGCGTCGAAACGGGGGTCGCCGTGCAGGTCGGCGACGAGCGCGGTGCCTTCCGTGCCACAACAGACGTCGTGCGTGCCCTGCGTGCACACCAGCACGGCACGAGCTTCGATCTCCCTGGCACCATCGATTGTGCGCACATCCTCGGCGTTGAGCACGAGATCGACGACCTCGGCGATCTGGCGGTGCCCGATGGCGATGGCGACGGCGATCGTGTTGTCGAAGCGGCGCTGGAACACCGTCGCCGTCGGCGGCCGGTCGTCGCTCGGGACCGATGCGAGCACGCGTACCGTCCGAGCTTCGACACCGGTCGAGGTGATGTCCACCCCTGCCAGCGCCGGATGCTCGAACACGGGCTTGGGCCACGGAAGGGGCGTATCGACGACGATCACCGTCGTTGCCGAGATCGCCGTGCCGCTCGGATTCACACCCAGGGTGGCGGTGAACACCGAACACTTCACCGCCTGTTCTGGCGGTGGCAGCAATGCGTGGGCTGCGGCGGAGATGAGCGCAAGCGGCTTCTTCTTCACGACGCCGGTCCTACCCGATGATGGTGGGCTCCAATTCGTGAAGCCGGTTGATGACGCTGATCAGCAGCTTCTTGGCGAGCTTGGGTTGGTCGTCGAGAAGCGAGGAGAATTCGCGGCGGCTCAGAACCTCGGCTTCGATGTCGGTGTCGGCGATGACCGATGCCGTGCGATGAGCCCCGGTGAGCACGCTCATCTCGCCGAGGAAGTCGCCCGGCCCCACCGAGGCCCGCACCCGCCCACCGCGACGCACCGTCCCTCGACCCTCCAGAATGATGAAGGCCTCACGACCGGGAGCACCTTCGGTGATGAACTCCCGACCAGCCTTGATCCTGATCGGTGTCATCAGCCGACGAACGTGCTTGAGGTCGGCTTTGCTCAGACCACGAAAGAGGTCCATCTTGGCGAGTTGTTCATCCACGGTGTGCATGAGGCGGCTTCCTTAGAGGTGAGTCGGCGATTGGGCTGTGCCGGTCGTGCTCTCAGTAATAGCATCAAACGACATGAAGATGATCGAGACCTTCCGATCGGTGGTGCGATTCAAGGAGATCGAACTGGACCCCGTCACCCGTCGCCTCAGCCGGGCCGCGGACATCAACGACCTCCGACGAATCGCCAAACGGCGATTGCCCCGGGGAGTCTTCGACTACATCGACGGTGGCGCCGAGGACGAACGGACGATGACTCGCAATTCGGCTGCGTTCTCCGACATCGAGTTCCGTCCCAGGGTTCTGCGCGACGTGACCAACATCGACACGACCACGACCGTTCTCGGCAAATCGATCCCGCTCCCGCTTCAGCTCGCCCCAACCGGTTTCACCCGCATCGCCCACTCCCAGGGGGAGTTGGCGGTCGCCCGAGCTGCAGCACGAGCCGGGATTCCGTACGGCCTCAGCACCCTCAGCACCCGCAGCATCGAGGAAGTCGCGGCCGTGTCCGATGGTCCCAAATGGTTCCAGGTGTACACGTGGAAGGACCGTGGCCTCGTCGCCGAGATGCTCGAACGGGCGCACGTCGCCGGCTACGAGGCGATCATCCTGACCGTTGACACCGCGGTGCTTGGTCGTCGCGAACGAGACGTTCGACGGGGCTACACCCTGCCACCGAAGATCGGTCTCGAAACGATTGTGGACGGCGCGATCCACCCCGGGTGGACATGGGATTTCCTGCAGGGAGGGGCCATCACCTTTTCCAACGTCCAGGGGCGGAAGGGCGACGGGAGCACCGCCATCTCGCTGGCTGCGTACGCCAACAGTCAATTCTCCCAGGCGCTCAGCTGGAACGACATCGATTGGCTTCGCAGACAGTGGGATCGTCCGATCGTCCTGAAGGGCATCCAGACCGTCGCCGACGCCAAACAGGCCGTAGCCTTCGGCATCGAGGGGATCGCACTGTCGAACCACGGCGGCCGCCAGCTCGATGATGCGCCGAGTCCGATCAGTCTCGTGGAACCCGTTGCCCAGGAAGTCGGTTCCGAGGTGGACATCTTCTGTGACGGCGGGGTGCGTCGAGGGAGCGACATCGTCAAGGCGATCGCGCTCGGTGCGACGGCGGTCTGGATCGGTCGGCCTTATTTGTACGGCCTGGGCGCAGCGGGGGAGCGGGGTGTCGACCACGTGATCGAGTTCTATCGCTCGGGGCTCCAACGCACGATGGCGCTCACCGGTGTGCGCGCGATCAGCGAGATCGATCGAGATGTCGTCGCCTGGAAGTAGACCTCATGTCTTCTTGATCGGCAGCGGCGAGTTCCGGAACTCGTTGGTGATCGTGTTCCGATCGAGGCTGAAGTAGCGCTGGCATCCGTTGCGGCAGTACCAGGTTTCCTTCAACCAGCCGGCTGTGTTCTTGCGCATGTAGAGGTAGGTGCGCCATTCCACTTCGTCGACATGGTTCGGATCGGGTCTGGTGACCGATTCACCCTTGTACACGAGGTCGGAACTGTTGCGGGGCCCGCACACCGGGCAGGGAACGAGGAGCACATCGCGCAACATAGCAAGCGACGCGGGAGTGGCCGAACCCTCGGTGGAGATTTCGTCCACAGCCGTTGACCCTTGCGTTTCTGCACTTGTCTTCGTCGTGGGTCACAATGTCAGCGGCGAAGCGCCGTCCGCTTCCACGTGTGAGGAGTACGTCCATGACCGATGTCGCTGATGTGCAGGGGTCGATCCTCGGCCACTCCGTGCTGCGGAAAGAGGACCCCGGTCTCCTGTTGGGTTCGGATCTGTACTTCGACGACATGGAAGGTGTCGGAGTGGGCTACGTCCATTTCGTGCGTTCGCCCTTCGCCCACGCCAACCTTGGTGACATCGACGTGTCGAGCGCCGAAACCGAACCGGGGGTCCGGGGCGTGTGGACCGCCCACACGCTCGAACTCGAGCCGTACCTGAGCTTCCCCATGTTCCCCCCACTTTTCGCCCGGCCGCCGCTGGCAAAGGGAAAGGTCCGCTACGTCGGTGACATCGTCGCCGTCGTGGTGGCCGATTCCCGCGCCGAGGCGCTGGATGCCGCCGAACTGATCGATATCGACTACGACCCGTTGCCGGCGGTCACCGACGCCGATGCAGCTCTGGGTTCGGATGCGCCTCTCCTCTACGAAGAACACCGCAGCAACATGGTGTTCGAAACCAGGATCGGACAGGACGACGATCCCGTCGCCGGTGCCGACAAGGTGGTGGAGGGTCGCGTGATCTCCCAGCGCCTGGCCGGCGTTCCGATGGAACCCAACGGCTGCCTGGCCATCCCGGGCGGCGACGGACGTCTCACGGTCTGGATCCCGAGCCAGAACCCGGTAGCGGTGCGCGACGCGATGGCCGCTCAGCTCGGCCTCGAGCCCGCCGATCTGCGCGTCGCCGCCCCGGCGGTCGGCGGCGGATTCGGATCCAAGGCGGGCACCTACATCGAGTTCCTGATCACCGCCAAGCTGGCGCTGGTCACGGGTCAGCCCCTGAAGTGGACCGAACAACGCAGCGAGAACATGGTGTCCATGGCCCAGGGCCGCGATCAACGCCTGGCCGCTCGCATGGGCGTGACCGACGACGGCCGCATCACCGGGCTCGACATCGACGTCGTGGCCGGGTGCGGTGCCTATCCCGCCATCGGTGGTTTCCTCACCGTGTTCACCCAGCTGATGAGCCAGGGGGTCTACGCCGTTCCCAAGTTCCGTTATCACGCCCGATCCGCAGCGACGAACAACACCCACACCGCCGCCTACCGGGGGGCGGGACGGCCCGAGGCCACCCAGCTGCTCGAACGGATGATGGACATGGCCGCCGCTCGAATCGGCATGGATCCGGCCGAGATCCGCCGCCGCAACTTCATCCAACCCGACCAGTTTCCCTTCACCACCCACACCGGGGCCACCTACGACAGCGGTGAATACGAAAAGGCTCTCGATGCCGCTCTTGAGGCGGCCGGGTATCAGGAGATGCGCGCCGCCCAGGCCGAGCGCCGGGCCGGCGGCGACCCTCGCCAGATCGGCGTCGGGATCTCCGCCTACGTCGAGGTGACCGCTCCCGCGGGTCTGCACGTCGAGTACGGAAAGGTCGAGGTGAATCCGGATGGGTCGGTGACGGCGTCGGTCGGTACCTCAGCTCACGGACAGGGCCACGACACCGCCTTCTCGATGCTGGTCAGCGAGGTTCTGGGCGTTCCGATGGACCGGGTGGTGCTCCATCAATCCGACACCGACCTGGTCCCGAGAGGTCAGGGCACGATGGGCTCCCGTTCGTTGCAGAGTGCGGGGTCGGCGGTCTTCCTGGCCAGCGAGCACGTCCTGGAGAAGGCGAAACGACTCGCCGCCCACCTGCTCGAGGCCTCGGAGGCCGACATCGTGAGAAGTCAGGACGGCCTCCAGGTCGCGGGCGTACCGACCTCGTCCCTCGGCTGGGGCGAGTTGGCGACTGCGGCATCGGATCCTCTCCGCCTGCCCGAAGGAATGGAGCCAGGCCTCTACTTCGAACACGACTTCGACGGGCAGGGGTCGACCTTTCCCTTCGGTGCCCACGTCTCGATGGTCGAGGTCGACACCGAAACCGGCCAGGTGACGATGTTGCGGCACGTGGCCGTGGACGACTGTGGACGGATCCTCAATCCGCTGCTCGTGACCGGCCAGCAGCACGGCGGTATCGCCCAGGGCGTCGCCCAGGCGCTCTTCGAGCAGGTGGCCTGGGATGAGGACGGCAATCCGATCACATCGAACCTGATGGACTACGCCATGCCGTCTGCAGCCGAGCTGATCAACTTCGAAACCCACAACACCCAAACGCCCAGTCCCCTCAACCCCCTCGGCGCCAAGGGCATCGGAGAGTCGGGCACGATCGGCTCGACCCCGGCGATCCACAATGCGGTCGTCGATGCTGTGAGCCATCTCGGGGTGACGCACATCGACATGCCCCTCACCTCCCTCAGAGTCTGGGAGGCGATCCAGGCGGCAGGTCGCTGAGGCGACCATCGGAAAGCCTTCGCCTGGTGCTGTGCTGAACCGGGGCATACTGCCGGGATGACCGACGTGTACGAACGCCCGACCGTAACCATTCCCGGCGGTTCGCCGCCCGACGCCCTCGAGATCGAGGACGTGGTCGTCGGTAGCGGTACCGAGGCGAACCCCGGCATGCAGGTCAGCGTGGATTACGTCGGTTCGAGCTGGTCGACGGGCACCGAGTTCGACGCCTCCTGGAACCGGGGATCGACCTTCGAGTTCGGGCTCGGCGCCGGAATGGTGATCGCCGGTTGGGACCGGGGGGTTGCCGGGATGAAGGTCGGTGGCAGGCGCCGCATCACGATCCCTCCCAACCTCGGCTACGGCGCCGCCGGCGCCGGTGGTGTGATCGCGCCCAACGAGACGCTCGTGTTCGTGGTCGACCTCCGCAGCGTCGGGTAGCTACGGCGCCGTCGGCGACTCGTGCAGCGACCAGCCGGTGTGAGCTTCGCACCACTCCCACAGCCGTTGGCGGCGTTCGGGGGTGTCGCTGGCCTTGGTCGTCGGCAGCTTGTGGGTCGAACGAACCTTCCGGTCGTGCCAGAACTCCCCGCTGGTTTCGAGCGCACGATCATCCGCGGCCAGCCAGACCATCGTGTCGGCTCCCGCTCGCGGGTCGCGCAGCAGATGGAGTGGGCCGAGGACCTTCGAGAACCCGGGAAGAGCATCGCTCACCCCGGGTGTGTCCACCCAGCCGGGGTGCAGGGCGTGGAACACGACCTCCTCGGCGCCGATCCGCTGGGCCCACATCTCGTTGAGGACGACCTGGGCCCGCTTGGCTCGGGCGTACTGAACGGCGCCGTGGTAGTCCTCGTCGGGCATGTCCAACTGGCTCACGCTGAGCGGCTGGGTGTACATGCCGCCCGAACTCATGATCAGCACCCGACCGGGGTCGGCGTTCCGAAGCTGGGGGAGCAGGAGACCGGTGAGGAGGAAAGGGGCGGCGACTTTCAACTCCACGGCCAGATCGGCCCCGCTCTCGGCCCGGCGACGCTCATTGAACAGAGCGCCGGCGTTGTGGATGAGGGTGTGGATCGTGTTGTACCGGTCGGCGAGCTCGGCGGCAGCTCGGCGCACGTTGTCCTGCTTTCCGAGATCGGCGAGTACGAAGGAGACCGCTGGGTTGCCGGTTTCGGCCTTGATGCGATCGACGGTGGCCTCGGCTTTCACTTGATTTCGGGCGACGATGACGACGTTGGCGCCGAGACGGGCCAGAATCCCGGAGCCCTCCTCTCCGATCCCCGAGGTGCCCCCGGTGATCACGACGGTCTGGCCCGTCAGGTCGTAGGACTCGAGGGACTCCCAGCCAAACAGCCGGCGCCGGGCACCCGGGCCGATGCTGGTGAAGCTGGGCACAACCGTGGCTTCGATGATGCTGTCGATGATCGAGCTGGGGGAAAAACTCACGACTGCAACGGTAACCCGTGTGCGCGCCACCGGTCGTATCCGCTGGATGGATGGGCTTAGTATCGGTTGATGCTGCTCAAGCGGCCGGTGCTCGATCGAATCGCCGACGGCTCGATCACCGAGATCTACCGGCGGTGGAAACGGCCGACGGTAAGAGCCGGCGGGACCCTCAACACAAGCGTCGGTCAGCTCGACATCGTGTCTGTCGAGGAGGTCTCGGAGTCCGATCTGGACGATGCAGCGGCCCGAAACGCCGGGTTCGACACCGCCGGCGAGCTCGTCGATTCGCTTCGTTCGGGGCCGGATCGCACCCTGTATCGCATCGGAGTCGCTTTCGCCGGCGAGGATCCGAGGATTGCGCTGCGACAACGGTCGGGATTGAGCTCCGAGGAGGTCGCCTCGCTTGATCGAACCTTCGCCGGCATGGACCGAGGCATCGATGACAACCGTCTCGAATGCGTCGCTCTCCTGCGACTGCTCGAACAGAACGAGGGTGTGCGAGCGCCGGATCTCGCCGTGCGGCTCGGTGTCGAGACGAAATGGTTCAAGGCCCGGATCAGGAGGCTGAAGACTCACGGGCTCACCGAGAGCCTGCCCGTCGGCTACCGGGTGTCACCCCGAGGTCGGGCGGCGCTGCGCCGCCTTGGTTAATGTCACTCGATGGACCGCATCCAGTTGACGCTCGACGAAGTTCGATCACTGGCGACGGCGGTGTTTCGGCATCATGGTGTGAGCCAGCGGCAGACCGACGCCGTCGTGGACACGGTGACCGCGGCCGAACGTGATGGGTGCGTTTCCCACGGGCTGTTCAGGGTGCCCGGTTACATCGCGTCGGTGGCGAGCGGAAAGGTCACCCCGGATGCCGAACCGGACATCACCGATCTGGCGCCGGCGGTGGTGAAGGTCGACGGGAAGAACGGGTTCGCCCCTCTGGCGCTCGAGGTCGGAAGGCAACCGCTGGTCCGGAAAGCGAAGAGCCAGGGCATCGCCGCACTGGCTGTCACCAACAGCTACCACTTTGCCGCCCTGTGGCCCGAGACCGAAGCTCTCGCCGAGGCCGGCCTCGTCGCGTTCGCGTTCGTCAGCTCGCGGAGTTTCGTCGCCCCCGCCGGCGGCATCAAACCGCTGTACGGCACGAATCCGATGTCCTTCGCGTGGCCCCGCGACGGGCGTCCGCCGGTCGTCTTCGATCAGGCCTCCAGCGCCAGCGCCCGCGGTGAGATCAAGATCCACCAGCGCGAGGGGATTCCGCTGCCAGATGGCTGGGGCATCGACAGTGATGGAAATCCGAGCAACGACCCGAAGGCCATCCTGGGCGGCGCCCAGCTTCCATTCGGTGGGCACAAGGGTGCCGGGATCGCACTGATGGTGGAGCTCCTGGCCGGTGCGCTGATCGGTGACGTCTTCAGCTTCGAGGCGACGGCCGCCGACAACGACGACGGTGGTCCCACGAGCGGTGGTGAACTCATCATCGCCATCGAACCCCTCCTCTGCGTCGACTCCTCGGGAGGGCCAACCCAACTGGCCCACGCCGAGGAGCTCTTCGCCCAGATCCTGGCCCAGGACGGCACCCGTCTGCCCTCGGACCGTCGCTATGCCGCTCGAGCGCTGACACCTACCGAAGGGATCCGAATACCGGCCAGCCTCTACCGTGAGCTGCTCGGGCTGGCAGGTGGTTCGGCACACTAGACACCTATCCGACTACGGAAGCACTCCGCGGTGAGGGGCGGTGGTCCTCGGAGACTCTTTGACACTCGGATACGAATGTGCTGGGCTGACGCCGTGCGGAAACTCAATGCAATTCGGCTGCTCGCCGGCGCGCTCCTGGTCTGCTCACTCATCGCAGCGCCCGCCAAACCGGTCAGCGCTGGCACAGT
>JAHEJO010000099.1 GCA_024638805.1 Acidimicrobiales bacterium | reverse complement strand
ATTGGATCATCTGGGGGCTGATGTCGAGCGACGACATCACCGCGATCGCCGGTATGGACCGCTTCGCTATCACATCCGACAAATTAGCGAAAGCGATTATAACGTCATCGTCGGTACGCAATTGTGCGAGTGCTGGGAGTCCACCGATCGCATCGCCGCCGGCGCGGACCTCGACGGTCTCGATCCCACCGACCGCATACTCTTCCCGAATCTGACCCCGGTAGCGAAACGGTGCAGTGTCCACCTCTCCCCCGCCGCCGATCAACTGATACGCGCCACCGTGTTCGATCTCGGGCCACCAGTCGGTCTGGATGACCAGATTCCTCGGGCACGGGCCGCCCGACTCTTGATCCGGTGTGGAAGTCCCACAGGCTGTCACCACGAGCGCGAACACGACGATCGACCCGAGGATCGCTTTCACAGGACCGCACCACCTGATGTGGCGCGTGGACCGGTGATCCGATCGATCAGGCCCACCAGGGCGAAGAAGGCGAGGCCCAGGAGCACGGCGAAACCGACCGCCACGATCAAATCCTCGGTCTGGAGGTCACGGGAATACCGATCGATCAGGCGACCGATGCCCGGCCTTCCCTGACGGAAGAAGAAGTCGGCCACGATCGCTCCGATGACCGCACCGCCGGCGGCAATCCGAACTCCGCCCAGGATCGCCCGACGCGCCGCCGGGAGCTCCAGCTTGACCAGTCGCTGAGCGGGGCTCGAGCCGGCAATCGTGAACAGGTCCTGGAGCTGCGCGTTCACCGTCCTCAGTCCGAAGTGGGTGTTGGCGATGACCGGGAAGAGGCAGATCAGAACGCAGGCGATCACCCTGCTGACGAACCCGAAATCGAACCAGAGGCCGATCAGCGGGACCAACGCGAGAACCGGGACCACCTGAATCCCCACCGCATACGGGTACAGCACCCGCTCGGCAAGGCTGCTGCGATGCATGATGATGGCGATCGCCATGCCGAGGCCGGTGGCGACCGTCAGACCGACCAACGCAACGAGTGTGGTCAGCAGTGTTGCGTTGATCATGTTGGACAGGTTCGGCCCCCACTCCCCCGTCCGGGGGTCGAAGATCGCTTCGGTGACCACCCGATGAGGAGGTGGGAGCAGGAATCTGCGCCGCTCGCTGAGGAGCCCGTAGCTGGCCCCGTACCACAGAGCGGCGAACAATCCGAGGGCGACAAGGGTGGCGCGAGGGGGTCGAGGCGCCGTCATCGGTCGTCCGGCAGTCCCGAGATGAAGTCGATCACCGTTTCGGTGAAGACGTCATTGACGTCGCCCGCCACCATGTGTGCCGCGTCGGCAACGTCGACATAGACGGCGTGTGGAACCATCTCGATGAAATCGCTGACCTCGGCGTTGGTGACGAGATCGCTGTGGCGGCCGCGCACCAGCAGCACCGGGCAGACCACCACCGCGGCGGCCTCGACGAGCCGGACATGGCGATCGCCGCCACCATCTCGGACCCGCATGAACGCAGGGTCCCAATGCCAGCGCCAGCGGCCGTCGTCGTGGAGTCGCAGGTTCTTCCTCAGACCTTGAACGTTGGACGGCCGCCGGCGATCAGGCTGGTAGGCCGCAACCGCATCGGCCGCTTCCTCCAGGTCGGCGAAACCGGTCGCCGAGGTCTCGGCCATGAACGCCATGATCCGGGCCACGCCCGCAGCCGCCGGCCTGGGCGTGATGTCGACGAGGATGAGCGCATCGATCGCCCGCAGGTGGGTGGCGGCGGCCAACAAGCCTGTGATGCCGCCGAGGGACGCGCCAACCCAGATGACGGGCTCGCCGACGTACTCGAACAATGCCGGGAAGTCGGCGGCGAAGCTCTCGAACGCATAGTCGCCGCCCGGCGCCCAATCCGAGTCGCCGTGACCGCGTAGATCAACCGAGAGCACACGGTGCCCGATGTCGGCCAGCGCCTGACCGGTCGCACCCCACGAATGACGGGTCTGGCCGCCCCCATGAGCCAGGACCACGGGACCACGGGGCCCAGGCCATTCGTCGGCGGCGAGCGACACCCCTTGGCCGGTGGGGATCCGAACGAACCGTGGCACCCGCCCAATGGTGCCGCCGCGGCAGGCCAACCCCACCACCGAACCGACGCCGAGTGGTTCGGTTCACCAACCTGGATTTGGTACCTTTGCCGGCGGAGAGATGGCAGAGTGGACGATTGCGTCGGTCTTGAAAACCGTTGAGCCCGCAAGGGTTCCGGGGGTTCGAATCCCCCTCTCTCCGCCACGTCGCTGAAGAACGGCCACATTCTGGCGTCGACCGGGTGCCCGGGACTACCCACCTGTGGCAGGATGAACCGGTGGGAGTGTTGTCGTGGATCATCGGAGGGCTCATCGTCGGGCTCCTCGCTCGATTCGTCGTCTCGAGCCCCCGTAGCCTTGGCTGCATCGGCACCGTGGTACTCGGCATCATCGGCTCGGTGGTCGGCGGCACGCTCATCAACGTCATCCGGGGTGACGGCATGGAATTCGCGGCCACCGGATTCTGGGGATCGATCTTCGGTGCGATCGTGGTGCTCGTGCTCGCTCGGCTCTTCAGCCGTGCACCAACCACATCGCCGCAGTAGGACACGCCGATCACGGCGGCGAGAATCGCGGCTGCCGGACGCGGGCATGAACGGGCAGTTTCCTTCGACAGGGCAGCGGTTACACTCTCACCGCGGTCGCCTGCGGCGAACCGCACGGAGAGGTGACAGAGCCAGGTCGATTGTGCCTCCCTGCTAAGGAGGTGACCCCGCAAGGGGTCCGTGGGTTCAAATCCCACCCTCTCCGCTGAAATGGGGCCCGCTCACGTGGGCCCCATTCGTCATGCGGACCCCGGATGGCTCAAGCCGGGTTGATTCACTCGGCCCCTCCCACCGGAGCGCTGCACGCCAGGTCCCGTCCCACCCCCGAAGGCGGCGACGACGACCGATGGCGTCACCACCACCGACCCGACGACCACGGAAAGCCCGGCCACGACGGGTGCGGCTGGGGCCGAATCAAACTATCGTCGGTTGCCTCAGCGCTCGTGGCTCAATTGGATAGAGCATCTGACTACGGATCAGAAGGTTGGGGGTTCGAGTCCCTCCGAGCGCGCTGGACACACCCCGGCCGGCTTCGCTTGATCGTCGTAGCGTTCGAGACATCACACCGCAATCGCAACAACCGACGAATCCCATCCGGCCGGAGAAGGTGCACGCCCAATGAACAAGGCCCGCCGTGAGCCGACCGAGCGGGTGTTGACGGCACCAATCGAACTCGCGCCGCGGGTCCCGATCGACCCCGGACTCACCCCGACCGCACTGGACCGGCTGGTCTTCGAACGTGGCTTCCCGCTCACCGCCCCCGGTATCACAACGTTTGCCTATCGCGGCGACGTGACTTCCGTGCGGCTGATTCACTTCGGTATCGGCCTTCCCGAGGACCTGTCCTTTGAGCGACTGGATCGGTCCAACTGGTGGTTGTTGGCACTCGCATTGCCCGACGGCGCCCGCCTCGAGTACCAACTCGAAGTCATCGACGGTGGCGATTCCCGGGTGATCGAGGACCCGCTCAATCCGTTCGAGGCCCGCAACCCGTTCGGGCAGAACTCGGTGTGCCGGTCCCACGGCTATTCGCTTCCTCCGTGGGTCCTGTACGACCCCCTCGCCACGCCGGGGTCGCGGCGTTCCTTGACCATCCCCAGCGCGGCGTTGGGTCGTCCGGTGGCGGTCACGTTGTATCTGCCTGAGTCGTTCACCATCGAACCATCCCACCGCTACCCGCTGGTCATACTCCACGACGGGTCCGACTACCTGCACTACGCCTCCGCCACCACGGTGCTGGACAATCTCATCCATCGTGGCCTGGTCCCGGAGTTCGTTGTGGCGTTCTGTGATCCACAGGACCGGCTTCGGGAATACGGCAACGACGAGCGCCACGCCCGATTCGTCGTCGAGGAGTTGGTCCCCTATCTCGAAGCACACCTCCCGCTCCTGGGCGGACCCGACGCCCGCTGTCTCGGCGGAGCCAGCTTCGGGGCGGTGGCCACACTGTCGACCGCGGTGCGATACCCCGACACCTTCGGCCGGCTTCTGCTCCAGTCGGGTTCGTTCGCCGGCGCCAGCCCCGAGAGTCTTGAACCAGAGGACGAGACCCGGTCGCCGGTGCGGGACTTCGTGACGGCGTATGTCTCGTCTCCCTTCCCGGTGGCCGACAAGGTGTTCATCGGCTGCGGAGTCTTCGAGTCGCTCATCTACGACAACCGCGCCCTGCAGCCGATCCTCGAAGCCACGGGAATGGAGGTCGCCGAAGGAGAGGCGCTCGACGGCCACACCTGGGGCTGTTGGCGGGATCTGCTCGGCGTGTCGCTTCCGTGGCTCTTCGCCGATTCGCTCCACCCTCGCCAGGTCCAGCCCCTCGAGCATCGAGAGCCACCTGATACTGTCTCACCAACTGACTCAGGGGAAATCAATGGCTGATGTTCGGCGCACTATCGGACTGTCGCTCGGCGCCGACCTGTGCTGGCCGATCTGCTACGAGGAGGTCCTCCGACGTCTCGATCTCACCGTTGATCTCGGAGGCGACTCGATCCGATTCGACGTCGAACGTGTCAGCATCGAACCGTTCTACCTGCGCCAGCCCGTCCGCTACGACGTGGTCATCGATCGCCTCACCCACTGGTACGGCACGAGCCGGGAGTGGATCAAGAAGGCGGTCGTGATGGACGGCCTCTACGTGTTCAACAACCCGTGGTCGATCCAGTCGAACGAGAAGCACACCTCCTACTGCGCCATGATGCGCCTCGGAATGCCGATCCCCACGACCTGGATGGTGCCGCCCAAGGGCTATGAACCCAAACCCGATCTCGAGGTGACACTCCAGCGCTACGCATCGATGTTCGACCTCGTCGACCTGGGGAACAAGGTCGGCTATCCGATGTACATCAAACCCTACGACGGCGGGGGTTGGGCCGGCGTCAGCCGCATCGACAGCGCCGAGGACCTTCAGCGGTTGTACGACGAGAGCGGCACCTACCTGATGCACTTGCAGAATGCGGTCGATCCGCATGACCTGTTCATCCGCTGCATCGGCCTCGGCCCCCAGGTGCGGGTGGTGCGCTACGACCCCGGCGCCCCGCTGCACGATCGGTACACGAACGACGACGGCGGTGTCAACGACGACCAGCGCCAGCATCTCATCGATACGACGCTGACGATCAACTCGTTCTTCGGGTGGGACTTCAACTCGTGTGAGGCACTACGGCAGGGGACTTCCTGGTTCCCGATCGACTTCGCCAACCCCTGCCCCGACTCACAGGTGACCTCACTGCACTACCACTTCCCCTGGTTGATCGGCGCCAACCTTCGCTGGTCCCTGTTCTGTGCTGCGACCAAACGGCCGATGCGACCGAACCTGGAGTGGCAGCCCTACTTCGACATCGCCGACACCGACGCGCCCTACGAGGAGAAGCTGAAGGGCTACGCTGCCATCGCCCGGAAACGACTACAGGCCGAGGAGTTCGAGGCGTTCTGCGGCGAGCATCTGCCCCATCTCGACCAGGTGTTGTGGGAATTCTTCGGAACCGAGACCGCCCGTGACGCCGTACGACTCAAAGTGGCGGCGTTGTTTCCCGAGCACGAGGTCGACGCATTCACCGAGACGTTCTGGTCCCGGATCCAGCGCTGGCGCGAGGACGCCAGAGCGTGACCAAGCTCGTCGAGCGATGGCACTCCCCCCATCTCGACCGCACCGTCGAGGTTGCCCGGTGGGGAGATTTCGGACGACCGGTTCTGGTCTTCCCCACCGCCGGGGGTGACGCCCAGGAGATCGAGCGCTTCGACGTGGTCAGCGCCTGCGGTGACCTCATCGGCGCCGGCCGCACGAAGATCTATTCATGCGACAGCATCAACGGTCGTGCGATTCTGACCCACGAGGGTGACAGCCTCCACCTCAGCTGGATCCTCCGGCGCTTCGTCGAATTCGTCGGTCACGAATTGGTGCCCGCCATTCGAGCAGATTGCCGCAGTGACGACATCGGGATCATCACCGCCGGAGCATCCATCGGCGCCTACAACGCCCTGGCGGCGCTCTGTCGTTATCCCGATGTGTTCACAGACGCCATCTGCATGAGCGGGACCTATGACCTCGGCCGATTCATGGACGGTCCCACCGACGACAACTTCTACTGGGCCTCACCGATCCATTATGTGGGATCGCTCTACGGCGACCATCTCGATCGACTACGCCAACGGGCGGTCCATATCGCCTGCGGCGAAGGCGCCCACGAGAACATCGGCGAGTCCTGGCACGCAGCCCATGTGCTCGGCTCGGCCGGGATTCCCAATCGGGTCGACGCCTGGGGACCGGCCTGGCCCCACGACTGGCAGACTTGGAGGGCCATGTTGCCCCACTACCTGGCGGGGATGTCGTGAGAGCAGTCGATCCCGGATCTCGCCCACCTGACGAAAGGAGCTGAAGTTGGGAGTCCAGACAGCGCAAGGGGTCACCGAACGGCGCACGGCGGTCAACTGGATGCTGCGCGATGTTCACGCACTCGAGCAACTGCTCGCCAGCGGCGTGTTCGAGGACGGGAACCCGCGCATCGGAGCCGAGCAGGAGTTCTTCCTGGTCGACCGGTCGTGGCAACCGTCGCCGAGTGCCATCGAGGTGCTCGAGGCGATCGACGAACCGCATTTCACCAACGAGATCGGGGCGTTCAACCTCGAGGTAAATCTCGACCCCCAACCCTTCGACGGATCGTGTTTTCGCGACATGCACGCTGAGCTCGACACTCTCCTGGCGCTCGCCCGGCGATCGGCCCGACAGTTGGAGAAAGAGATCGTGTTGACCGGCATTCTGCCGACGCTTCGCATGAGTGATCTCGCTCTGTCGAACATGGTCCAGAACCCGAGATATCTCGCACTCAACCGCGCCCTGTTGGAAATGCGGGGCGGTGACGTGAAACTCCACATCTCCGGTGCCGACGAGCTGCACATTCGTCAGGACTCGATCATGTCCGAAGCCTGTAACGCCAGCTTTCAGGTCCACCTCCAGGTGGCACCCCACGAGTTCGCCAACATGTACAACACCGCCCAGCTGCTGGCGGGACCAACGTTGGCGAGTGCCACCAACTCGCCGATCTTGTTCGGCAAACAGCTCTGGGCCGAAACCCGCATCCCTCTGTTCGAACAGTCGGTCGACACGCGCCGTACGGCCCACAATCTCCGGCAGCGCTCCGGTCGGGTGACCTTCGGAACACACTGGATCCAGGAGTCGGTGGCCGAGCTGTTCAAGGAGGACATCACCCGGTTCCGCCCGCTCTTGGCCCCCGACTCCCACGACGACCCGTTCGAGGTCATCGCGGCAGGCGGGATCCCCGACCTGGCCGCCGTTCGCCTCCACACGGGAACCGTCTGGCGGTGGAACCGCGCCTGCTACGGCGTGATGGACGGTGTGCCCCATCTACGCATCGAGAATCGTGTCCTGCCGTCGGGTCCGACAACCAACGACGAGATCGCCAACGCCGCCCTGTGGCTCGGGCTGATGAAAGGGGTCGCCGCCCAACATCCCGACGTCAAGCGGATGATGGAATTCGATGTGGTGCGAGCCAATTTCGTGAACGCCGCCCGCGAGGGCCTGTCGTCGTCATTGCACTGGCTCGACGGAAAGGAACGACCCGCGCCCGAGCTGCTCCTCGACCTGCTCCTGCCGTTGGCAGCTGAAGGCCTGGATGGCGCCGGCGTCAACCGCAACGACATCGAGTTCTACCTCGGCATCGTCGAGCGCAGGGTCCGGTCCGGCTACACCGGGTCTCGATGGCAGGTGTCGTCGATGCTGGGCATGCGGCAGCAGGGAACGCTCGGTCGACGCCTCAACTCGCTCACCGCCGCCATCGCAGCTCGGCAGGAAGTCGGTCAACCGGTGTCGGAATGGACGGCCGCCAGTCTGGAGGAGGGCGGCAGCTGGCGCCACAACTTCCAGTCGATCGAGCAGATCATGGTCACCGAACTCGTGACCGTCGCCGAGGACGACCCGCTCGATCTGGCCGCCAACCTCATGGACTGGCACCGGCTGCGGCAAGTGTTGGTCGAGGACGAAAACGATGGCATCATCGGCATCCTGTCGTACCGCAAGCTCCTCCGGGTGATGGCCACGAACGACGACGACCGCCGGTGGGACGACCTCTGCGTTGGTGACATCATGCAACGGGAGCCGGTTTGTGTGCCGCCGAGCATGGCGCCCCTGCGGGCTCTCGAGATCATGCGGTCTTTTGGTATCGGCGCCCTCCCGGTCGTCAAGGACGACATCCTCGTCGGCCTGATCACCGAACACGATTTCATGAACGTTGCCGGCATGCTGCTGCTTCAGCAGTTCGAGCACCCACCCGGACTTGACGACGGCGAGGTCGCCGACGAGGAGACCGCTCGCTGACGGGTGAGACCCGAGCCGGCATCGCGTCCGGGGCGAAGCCCGGAAACTAGTGTCGGCTTGTGGCCCGCAAGCGCACCGCGACATCCAGTTTCGGCGTCACCAAACGCGAGAGCCACGACGCCAGCGGCTTCTACGACCGTTTCGGTGCCCCAACGCTCGAGCTGTCCGACGACGTTGCACCTGCCGAACCGGTGGAGGAACCATTTCAGTGTGCCGACGCCCGAACCATGTCGGCGGTCGGCGACCGTTCGGTTGCGCTGGTCGTGACCTCACCTCCCTACTTCGCCGGCAAGGAGTACGAAGCCGACCTCTCCGCCGAGGGCGTGCCCGGGTCCTACGTCGAGTATCTCGATCTGCTGCGCGAGGTGTTCGCGGAGTGTGTCCGAGTCCTCGAGCCCGGTGGCCGGATTGCGGTCAACGTCGCCAACCTGGGGCGACGCCCGTTCCGGAGTCTCAGCGCAGATGTCGTCACCATCCTCCAGGACGATCTGGGCCTGCTGTTGCGGGGCGAGATCATCTGGCGCAAGGGAGAGAGCGCCAGCGGCAGCTGCGCCTGGGGGTCGTATCGTTCGGCATCGAACCCGGTCCTGCGAGACCTCACCGAACGCGTCATCGTCGCGAGCAAGGGTCGCTTCGACCGGGCGATCAAACCCAAGCACCGGGTCGTGCTCGGACTTCCCCATCGCAGCACCGTGGGTGCCGACGACTTCATCGAGTCGACGCTGGATGTCTGGACCCTGCCGGCCGAGTCGGCCACGCGGGTGGGGCATCCCGCCCCGTTCCCGGTCGGGCTGCCGGCGCGATTGATCGACCTCTACACCTACGAAGACGACCTCGTGCTCGATCCGTTCATGGGTTCGGGATCGACGCTTGTCGCCGCCGCCCGTGCCCGGCGGCGCTTCATCGGTTTCGACACCGATCCCGCGTACGTCGCAATCGCCCGAGACCGGGTGAGCGAAGTGCCCGACGACCCGCCCCTGATCCGGACCGAGTCCGCGCCGAAGCTCGCCCTGGCGCAGCTGAGAACAGCGGGGTTCACGATCGACGCGGAGGATGTCACGATACGTGGATCCGGATTGCGGGTCCAGGCGCTGGCTACCGGCCCTGACGACCGGCGGTACGCGGTGTACGTGGCCGGCAACAACACGAGCTGGAACCCTGGTCTGTCATCGAGCGTCACAGCCCTCAAGGTGGTGGGAGAGCTGACGGCGCTACGGACCAAGCTGGATCCCGAGGTCGAGCTGATGGTCGCGACAACCGCTCTGCCCCCACCGCGCTCCCCCGGCGGGATCGCGCTGGCGGCCGCAACACCCGATCCGGTGGCCCTCGTCCTCGAGCTGCACGAAGCCGGGTCGAGTTAGAACCTCAGGTCGGTGCCTGGATCGAGGGTTACAGCATCACCAGCCTGTCGAACGGCGACCGGTCGGCGCCTATCGTGAGGCGATGACACGGGCGGCCGATCACTCCCCCCGTACCATTGCGACCCGGGTCGCACCGCGGGCGTTGCGGTCGATCCGCAGCGGTCATCCGTGGGTCTACGACCATTCGATCATCTCTCAGAGGCACGATCCACGCCCCGGCGACCTTGCCGTCATCTTCGACGACCGGGACAGGTTCGTCGGGATCGGACTCACCGACCCCGGCAGCCCGATAGCGATCCGGATGCTCCACCACGGCCGGCCGCTGACGATCGACGATCGGTTCTTCGCCCAACGGGTCGACCATGCCCTCGCCCTGCGCGAAGGTCTGCTCGAACGTTCCGACACGACGGGCTACCGCCTGATCAATGGCGAGAACGATGGTCTACCGGGTCTCATCGTCGATCGGTTCGCCGATGTCCTTGTGATGAAGATCTACACGCTCGCATGGCAGCAACATCTGGGACCGGTGATCGAACGACTACGGGAACGATGCGACCCCGCTGCCATCGTGCAACGGGCCAGTCGTGCGGTCCAGCAGCGGTCCGAGGACCCGACGATGGATCCGAAGGTGCTGTTCGGTGGAGTCTCCGACGACGGTGTTCGATTCGTCGAAAACGGTCTCGTCTTCACCGCCGACGTGCTGCGTGGACACAAGACGGGCCACTTCTTGGACCAGCGCGACAACCGGCAGAGGACTCGGGACCTTGCGCAGGGAGTGGACGTCCTGGACGTGTTCGCCAGCACCGGCGGGTTCACGGTCCACGCCGCCGCCGGCGGGGCGCGGTCGGTCACGTCGGTCGACATCTCAGCTGCGGCGCTGGCGGCGGCCGCAAGAAACCTTACCGACAACGGGTTGACGCTTGCCGGTGGACATGCCGTGATCGTCGGCGACGCGTTCGACGTGATGGACGAACTGGTCCGATCGGGCGAGCGATTCGGCGTCATCGTCGTCGACCCCCCGTCCTTCGCACCCAAGCAAGCCGACGTCCAGCGGGCGCGGGCTTCCTACCGCCGCCTGACTCGCGCCGCTGTCGGACTGCTGGCCCCCGGTGGAACCATCGTCCAGTGCTCGTGTTCGTCCCGGGTGAGCGAGGACGTGTTCAACGGGGACGTTCGGGCCGAGCTCGAGCGGTCGACGCGGACGTTCGCATCGATCGACG
>JAHEJO010000098.1 GCA_024638805.1 Acidimicrobiales bacterium | reverse complement strand
ATCTCGAGGATCTCACCGGAGCTCGCGCCGACGCACTGGCCGGCCTCCAGGAAGAGGAGATCGCTGTTGCTCTCGTCGACTACGAGTGCGACATGGCCCACCTCGATCCGGTCCTCCTGGATGTCGAGGTCGAACTCTTCGGAAAGGTGGTGAGCGGATAATGAAGGCTCGCCCTCCCGCCCTCGACTGCGTTGAGCTCGTGGTCAACTACGGCACGTTCACCGCTGTCGATCACGTGTCGATCCAGGTCGAGGAAGGTGAGATCTTCGGGTTGCTCGGACCCAACGGTGCCGGCAAGACATCGGTGATCCGGGCGTTGACGACGATTGTTCCCGCCGCCGGTGGGACCGCCATGATCGGAGGGAGCGATCTGTCCGATTCGGTCGGCGTCCGGTCGTGCATCGGCGTGCTACCGGAAAGTAACGGCTACCCGGGGGCCCAGACCGCACGTTCGTATCTCCGATTCCACGGGCGCCTGTTCGGCCTCAGCCAGGCTGAGGCCGACCAGCGGGCCGACCGCCTGCTCGCCATGTTGGGTCTCGGCGACAACTACAAGCGGATCGCCACCTTCTCCCGTGGAATGCGCCAGCGGCTCGGGCTGTGCCGAGCCCTCATCAACAACCCCGTCGTGCTGTTCCTCGATGAACCAACGCTCGGACTCGACCCCGCCGGGCAGGACGAGATCATGACCCATCTGGCTCGTGCCGCAGCCGAGCGTCAGACATCGGTCGTCCTGTGCAGTCATCTGCTCGACGAGGTCGAACGGGTTTGTGACCGGGTGGCGATCATGGACCACGGCAAGATCATCGCCGACGGCACGGTGGACGATGTGATCGCAGTATCCGGCGTCGCCGGTCGAGGCAGGCTCCGGGTCCCTCTCGACGACATCGGCGGTGCCGTTTCGGCCCTCCAGGATTCACGGGCCGCCAAATGGCTGAACTTCGACAACAGCCGCCCGGGCGACATCGAGATCGAGCTGTCGCCCGACGGTGGGGCCCGACGGATCATTCTGAGTCGACTCCTCGACGCCGGCATAGAGCCCAGGTCCTTCGATCTTCAAGGTGCCCGTCTGAGCGATGCGTTCCTCGCACTGACAGGTTCGGAAAGGGAGATGGTTTCACGATGACCACCAAGAGATCCGAGTCGAGCGCCGGCTGGTGGGTGATCGCCAAGCAGGAGCTCATCGACCTGTGGTTCAGTTCGAAGGGGCTGAGCGTGCTGCTGGGATTCACCCTGCTCCTCTCGGCCCTCTCCTACCTGGCGTCGGCCGATGCGGGTATCAACCTGTTGGACGCCAGGGAGTCGGTCGGTGTCGTCGTTCAGGTGTCCATCGCCCTTGGCACCCTCGCTGCCCTGGTCGTGAGCGCAGACGCGATCTCGGGCGAGAGGGAGCGGGGCACACTGGAAGCGCTGCTGGTGACCCCTGTGGCCCGGCGCAACATCGTCATCGGCAAACTGGTCGCAGCAACCTCCATGTGGGTCGCTGCTCTCGTCGTTGCGTTGCCCTTCGTCGCGGTCATGGCCGACGGCCCCGGTGTGGCGTCCGAAGCGGTCCTGGTCCTTGTAGTCGGTGGGGGGCTGGTCGCAGCGGCGTTGACCGCACTCGGGCTGGCCGTCAGCTCAGTGTCCATGTCCAACCGCACCAGCCTTGCCGCATCGGTTGCCATCCTCCTGTTGCTCGCAGCACCCAGCCAGCTGCCCTCGATCGCCTCGAACGGCACACTCGGAGCCGTCTTCGTGAAGGCCAACCCGGTGAGTTCAGGGCTCAAGCTGGCCAACAACGTACTCGTTCGACAACAGCCCTGGCCGGACAACTGGGGTTTCCTCATATCACCACTTCTGGCGGCCATCGTCCTGACCGCCATCGCCATCGCCCTGTCCGATCGCCTCGAACTGGGAGGAGCCCGATGACCGCCCGCATCGCCTGCCTCACCGCGGTCGTGCTCGCCTCGACGTTCGGTCTGACGTCTGCGGCCGCCGCCGAGTCGCTGGACGACATCAACGTCGCAGTCGATCCAGCATCGCAGTCGGTGGTGCTAGGGGAAGCGTTCACCCTACAGGTCACCGTCACCAACGAAGGCGACGAGGCGACCCTGCCACTTGTTCTACACGTGGATATCACCGATCCGCAGAAGTCGACGTCGGTGGATCCAGAAGACTGGACGTCGACGCTCAGCAAGGCCATCGGAATCGTCGACTCGGGGAGCAGCCTCACCGTCGACTGGGAACTGCAGCCGATATCCGGGGGGGACTTCGCGGTCTATGCGGTCGCCCTCGCCGCCGGCGCCGAAACGCTATCGCCGTCGAACGTACTCAGGGTCACCGTGCAGGACCAGCGGAGCCTCAACCCAGGCGGGATCCTGCCCGTCGCCATCGGAGCCCCGATCGTGGTCGGCGGGCTCCTCCTTGTCCAGATGCGGCTGGCCCGTCGCTCCCCCCGAGTGCCTCTCGCCGGCACGCCGGGATGAAACGGATCGCCGGCCTGACCCTGAGCGCAGTCCTCGTCGCTGGAGCGTGCACCAGCGACGGTCGATCCGGATCACCCATCGACCGGCCCGGAGAGGCCGCTGCGGCACCGGAAGAGCCGGGCGAAACGGGCGGCGAAACCATCGAGCTGCTCGATACCATCCCCGGCGACCAGCTCATGTCGGCTGCCGAGGCGAGTCGAGCCGCGGCGGCAGCCAACCAGGGCCGTGAGTTCGGCGGGGAGGAATTCGGGCTCAGCTCCAAAGAACTGGTCGAACGAAGCGAGGCGGTGGAGACCACGATCGGCGAATGCATGGCCATTGCCGGCTTCGAGTACTCACCGGTCGACTTCACCACCATCCGAACCGCGATGTCGAGCGACAAGTCGGCTCCCGGGCTGTCCAGGCAGGAGTTCGTGGAGCGTTACGGGTTCGGGATCACGACCCAGTTCGACAAACCGATGGTCGAGCTCAGCCTGGGGGAACAGAACCAGAGGGTCATCGACAGCCTGGGTGAAGCCGATCGGGTGGCCTACTTGCGTACCCTCTTCGGCGAGCACACCGACGCCACCTACGCAGCAGGGCTGGAGACCGAGGATTTCTCCCGCACGGGGGGTTGCACGAGAACAGCGATCGAACAGCTCTTCACCCGGGCCGAAATGAGCGCCTCCTACTTCAATCCAGGAGACGCCCTGATCGAAACCGATCCGCGAGCGGTCCAAGCCATCAGCGACTGGTACGACTGCATGGTGGACGGGGAAGTCGACCGCTACCTGCACCCCGATGACGTCGAAGCGGATCTTCAGCGGCGCCTGGACGCGCTGGCCGACGGGATCGACCCCCGGGAGCTCACCGGAGCGTCGATCGGTGCTCTCCAGGCCGAGGAACTGGCCGTGGCGGCCACGTTCACCCGCTGCGAGGACGACGTGCTCGACCCGGTCATGAACAGGGTCGAAGAGGAGTTCTACGGCAGTTGAGCGGAATCGTCTGCGACGCTCGCGTCAATGAGATTCGGCGGTGAGGACTCCGACGGTGTTGCTTGGTGAGCGGTATCGCTTCTCGTGCGTCGGCAACGGCGAAGGTCGAGGTGGGAAGAAGAATCGCCTCAGGATGAAGGCGGGTCGACGCGGCAGGTCAACACGGTGGACCCGTCGTCGGCCCGAACCTCGGTGAGCACCGCGGTGCGATCCTCGGATATCCGAACCGACAACTGCTGGGGCATCAACACAATGGCATCGAAACGCGCCCGGACCCGGCCGATGCGGGTGGGGTCGCCGGCGAAATTCCGGCTCATCACCACCGACACCGCCATCGCCAGTGTCGCCGATCCATGCAGGATGATCCCCGGTAGCCCCGCCCTACTGGCTACCGCCGGATCGGTGTGAATCGGATTCCATATCCTGGCGCACTCGGTGTAGAGGTGGGCGGCTCCTGGGCCGACCGTCAACGGGATGACCGCCTCGGGATCGGTCACCGGGCCCGGCGGATCGGCCAGCTCGGCCTGGACACGATCCGGACCGACCGTCTCCACACCGAGGTAGAGGAAGCCATGGTCGGCGGTGGCGACGGGCTGATCGTCGAGCAGTGAGGTGTGGATCCGGCACACCATGAACGATCCAGGCGATCGACGTTCCACGGCGATGACCGACAGCGTCGAGCGGAGGCTCATACCCGGCGTGACCGGGCGATGGATCCGCAGATCATGAGTGGCGTGTACACCACGGAGGGTTTCCTCCGGTGTCAAGCCCCATTCGCCGAATCGTTCCCTGGCCGCGAGCACCGCCCCCCACTCGGGAGCGACCGTGAAGAGGGGATGTCCGACGATCCCGGTCACCGTGTCGACCAACCGGGGGTTGTGGTCGCCGATCCCGGCTGCGTACGCCATCAACCAGCGATCATCGACCTGGTGAACGACGGGATCGACGTCGATCCCGACGATGGCGCTGTCGAGTGGCATGGACTCATCAGTATGGCGATCACGACCGACGGGGACGAAACGGCGGTCGCCCGACCACGTCGAGCACCGAGTCCACGACGAGGTCGACGCTCGACCGACACCCAGGGGTGAGGTCTGGTCCGAATCCGAGATCGGTGACCGGCACACGTACCACGAACGCCTCCGGGACCGGTCCACCGATCAGATCGGCGAGGGCGAGCAGAGATGCCGGGTCGCCGTGATGACTGCCGGACGGCGATCGACCGGGCACCACTCGGCCGACCTCGATCGCGTCGATGCTGATCGCCGCATCGATGAAGACCACCCGTTCGACGTCGATCATCGCCTCGGCCAACTCGGGAACCAGCTGGGGGACCGAGCAGACCCTGACACCGGGGATGCGCCGAGCATCGATCTCGTCCGCCACGACCCGCCCGACGGCGTCGTCCCGGCGCAGGTCACTGCCGACACCTACCACGAGCACACGGGTGGTCTCAGTCACGGGTGACCGAACAGATCGGCTGGCCTCCGGCATCGATCATCGTCACCACCATCGGCATGGCGCCGAGGGCATGGGTCGAGCAGCTCAAGCAGGGGTCGTACGCCCGGATACCGGCTTCGATCCGGTTGAGCGTCGATTCCTCGATCACCGGTCCGGTGACCCACTCCCGGGCGATTTGGGTGACCGTCGCGTTCATGCCCAGGTTGTTCTGACCGGTGGCGATGATCATGTTGACATCGGTGAGGACGCCGTCGTCGTCCACCTCGTAGTCGTGGAACAGCGTGCCGCGAGGCGCCTCGGACACGCCGACCGCCCGGCTGCGGTTGATTCCGGCCACCGCCCGGACCCGTGAGTCCATGAGCAGCGGGTCCGACATCATCGACTCGATGCGTTCGGTACAGGCCAGGATCTCGATCAGCCGAGCATGGTGATAGTGGAACGAGGAGGTCGCCATCCCACCGACCCGATCCCGGAGGACGGTCAGGGCCTCGTCGGCGAGCGGTGTTCCCATCGTCTCGGCCAGGTTCAGCCGGGCGAGGGGGCCCACGCGGTAGATCCCGTCGGCGACGGGGCCGTCGGCGGCGACCCGTGCTTTCCAATAGGGGGATTTGAGATAGGAGTCGCTGTTGGTCGCCTCTCCGAGGAAGTCGCGATACTCCGCCGGATCGATTCGGTCGGCCACGATCGCTCCGGTGGCGTCGATCACCTTGAGGTGCCCGTCGTGGTGTTCCCAGGTGCCCTCGTCGTTGGCCAGCCCCAGGAACAGGCTGGGGAAACTGCCGAAGGCATCGATTTCGCGTGCGAACCGGTCGGCGATCGAGAGGTACAACTCGAGCGCGACGACGGAGGTCTCTTTGGCCTCGGCGACCCGGGCGGCGATGTCGTCCCTGGTCTCGACCGTCATCGGATGGGCGATCCCGCCGGGAACGATGCCGGGGGCGTGAACCTTGCGGCCGGCGATCGCCTCGATGATGGACTGACCGAAGGAGCGAAGGCGGATTCCCCGTCTGGCGATGTCGGGTTCGGCTGCCATCAGCCCGAACACGTTGCGGATCGAAGGGTCCGCTGCCATCCCGAGGAGCAGATCAGGGGCACTCAGATGAAAGAAGCTGAGGGCGTGACTCTGGATGATCTGGCCGAGATTGGCCAGGGTCCGCAACGCCACGCCGGCAGGAGGAGGTTGCACGCCCATGATGGCGTCGCCGGCCTTGGCCGATGCGAGCAGATGGCTGACCGGGCAGATACCACAGGTCCTGGCGGTGAGACTCGGCATCTCGAAGACGGGCCGACCACGGCAGAACTCTTCGAACCCTCTGAATTCGGTGACGTGGAATCGTGCGTCATCGACCTTGCCGTCCTCGTCGAGGCGGATCGTGATCTTGGCATGTCCCTCGATGCGGGTCACCGGATCGATGGTCACCAGGTCATGCATGGTGTCTCCTCATCCGAATCTGATTCCTTCGCCGCGCTCGCGTGGCAACGTGCCATCGAGTATGCCGACGACCGCGTCCCGGATCCTGGCGGCGGGTGGCGGGCATCCCGGCAGGTAGACGTCGACGTCGATCACCTGGTGGAGCGGCAGCACTCTGGGCAGAAGGGCGGGGACGACCGGGCGGTCGTCGGGGATCGCCCCGTCGCGATCGACCTTGTCCACGTACACCCTCCGCAGGATCGCCTGCGGGTCGCCGAGGGGGTTTCGCATCGCGGTCACGTTCCCGGTGACGGCACAGTCACCGAAGGAGACCACCGTCGTGCTGCGGGCGCGGAGGAGCCGGGCCAGTTCGAGGTTGTCGTCGTTGGCGACGGCACCTTCGACCAGTGTCAGGTCAACGCCGTCGGGGAATTCCTTGATATCGGCCAGTGGGCTGTACACGACGTCGACGCGATCGGCGAGGTCGAACAGGAATTCGTCCATGTCGAGAAAGGACATGTGACAACCCGAGCACCCGCCGAGCCAGACCGTCGCCAAACGCGTCTTCTCGGTCATCGGTCATCCCCATTCTGCTCGTTCGGCGAGGTGGGAGACTCCACGGGAGGAAACCACTCGTGGTCCCGGCGCGCCGCCACGAGGCGGGCGACGAGATCAGGGGCATGCACCGACTCGCCGACCGCCGATCCCTGATAGAACAACGCCCCGGTGGGACAGGAGGCGACGCATTTGCCACACCAGGTACACGACGATGACCGACCCCAGGGCTGGCCCAGTTCGGTCACGAGGTGAGCCTGATGGCCTCGCGACGCCACATCCCACACGTGGGCACCTTCGATTTCGTCACACACCCGGACACAGCGCGTACACACGATGCACCGATTGGGATCGAAGACGTACTTGGGATGGGTGGCGTCGACCGGTCGGAGCGGATTGCGATAGTCGAACCGAACATGATCCATGCCCGCCTCGACAGCACGATCCTGCAGCTCGCAATTGCCGTTCGAGACGCACACCGCGCACACGTGATTCCCTTCGGCGAACAGCAACTCGAGGATCGTGCGCCGATGACTTTGCAGTCTCGCCGTGTTCGTCCTGACCTCCATGTCCTCCACCACCAGCGTTGCACACGCCGGTCGCGGTTGGTGCTGGCCGGCCACCTCGACCACACAGATCCGGCAAGCACCCCACACGGACAGCCCCTCGAGATAACACATCGAGGGGATCTTGATCCCGAATCGGCGGGCCGCCTGGAGGATCGACTCCCCCTCGTACGCATCGATCTCGGTGTCGTCGATCGTGATCGCGATCGACCGCCGTACCTCAGGCATGGGCCGCCTCCTGCAACAACGACTCGTACTCGTCTCGGAAATAGTGGAGGGTCGAGACCACCGGGTTGGGAGCGCTCTGGCCCAGCCCACACAGGCTCGTCTCACGCACGACCGTGCACAGTTCCTCCAGCAGACCGAGGTCGCCGGGTCTGCCCTCACCCGAGCAGATCCGATCGAGCAACCCGTGAAGCTGGACTGTCCCGGCCCGGCACGGGACGCACTTGCCGCAGGATTCGTCCATGCAGAACTCCATGAAGAAGCGGGCGACCTCGGGCATCGAGGTGTCCTCGTCCATCACGATCAGTCCGCCCGAACCCATGATCGAACCCAACTCCCGCAGGCTCTCATAGTCCACCGACGTATCCATGAACTGGGTCGGGATGCACCCCCCGGACGGCCCGCCGGTCTGGGCCGCCTTGAACACCTTGCCGTCGGGCACCCCGCCGCCCATGTCCTCCACGATCTCGCGGAGGCTGATGCCCATCGGGACCTCGATGAGTCCGGTGTTGGTGAGGTCGCCGGCGAGGGCGAACACCTTGGTTCCGGTGCTCCTGTCGGTGCCGATGGATGAGAACCAGTTGGCTCCCTTGCTGACGATTGCAGGGATGTTGGCCAGGGTCTCGACGTTGTTGATCATCGACGGCATACCGAACAGCCCGCTCTCGGTCGGGTAGGGGGGGCGAAGACGGGGGTTTCCCCGGCGGCCTTCGATCGACGCGATGAGTGCCGTCTCCTCTCCGCAGACGAATGCGCCGGCGCCGATACGGACCTGTACCTCGAAATCGAAATCGCTGCCCAGCACCTTGCGGCCGAGCAGCCGGCTGCGACGGGCGGCACGGATGGCCCGATCGAGCCGTTCGACCGCCTTGGGATACTCGGCCCTGACGTAGATGTAACCGCGGGTGGCACCGGTGGCATAGGCGGCTATCGCCAGACCCTCGATCACCCGGTGAGGGTCGTCCTCCATCACCGTCCGGTCCATGTAGGCTCCGGGGTCCCCTTCGTCACCGTTGGCGATGACGTACTTCTGGTCCGATGACGCACCTGCCAGAAGCGACCATTTCGCACCGACCGGGTAGCCGGCCCCACCCCGCCCCCGCAGGCCGGACGCCTTGATCGCTTCGACCACCTGGTCAGGGGTCATCGTGGTGATCGCCTTCTCCAACGCCGAATAGGCCCCGTGGGCTACCGCCGACGCAAGTCGGTCGGGGTCGATGATCCCGGCGTTGGCCAGGACCACGCGATGTTGTCGCGTGAAGAAGGGGATGTGCCGGTCGATGCGGTTGGCGTCGGCAACCTCACCGCGGCCTGCGACCGCGCCGACGATGTCGACCGCAACGTCGCGGTCGACCGACTGGTACATCGTCTCCTCACCACCGCGACGCAGAACCCGCACGAGCGGTCCACGGCTGCACAGACCCATGCATCCGGTCGACATCACCCTCACCGAGTCCGACAGCCCGACCGCGACGACCTCCGACTCCAGCGTGCTGATCGATGCTCCAGCACCCGCCGACTGGCACGCGGTGCTGCCACATGCCTTGATCCGCCACGGGTAGCGGGCTTGATCCTCGAGTTCGCGCTCGGCCACCTCGTGGAGGTCGATCGGGGTCGCCATCAGTTCACCTCCTCGGGAATCCGGGCCTGGGCTCTGATCAACTCCAAGGTCGATCGGGCGTCCTGGTGCCCGGCCACGTTGCCATCGATCACCACGACCGGTGCCAGTCCGCAAGAGCCGAGACAGCGCGCGGTTCGCAGGGTGAGGAAACCGTCCTCGGACGTGGCGCCGGGAGCTACCGCATAACCGTCGCGCACGGCCGCGACGATGGCGTCGGCTCCTTTGACGAAGCAGGCGGTTCCGGTGCACACGCTGCACGCGTGTTCGCCCTGGGCTTCGAAGTTGAACAGGTGGTAGAACGTCGCCACGCCGAGCACCATCGACGGCGGCAGCAGCAAGGCCCTGGCGACGTACATCAGGATGTCGTCGGACAGGTATCCGAACACCTCCTGGGCCACGTGGAGGGTCTCGATCAGCTGGTCCTGAGCGTGGTGGGTGCGCTTGAGGTGCTTGTCCAGGACGGCGAAACGATCATCTCCTGAAGGGTGAAGGGCCTCTGCCATCGGTCTCCTCGGTTCATCGCAACGGTTGGCCTGCCGGATGATCCACGACCCGTCTGCCGCCCACTAGGGGAGAAGGGCCCAAGAGATCGAAGCCCGGGTCCTCAGTTGCGGTGGGCGAGGTGGCGCCGCAGCTCGACGGCGTGGTCATCGGTCCGTTCGTGGTCATGGCGGACAAGCCAGTCGAAGACCTCGGCCGCCCGATCGTGGCGACCGGTCGAGGCCAACGCCCGAGCCAGGCTGCGATATTCGCTCACCCCGGCCGCCGGGAGCCCGAGTGTCATCTCGGTGGCCCCGATGAACATCGACACGTCGCCTGCTCGAATAGCGGCATTGCTGATGTTCGCCAGGATCCTGGCCGCGACATCACGGGTAGGGGTGGCCTCGAGCATGGCGGCCGAGAAAGAGATCGAGACGGGAGCGATCGCGTCGAATATTCGTCGTGCATCGACCTCGCCGATCTCCCGACCCGCACCGAATGGATCGAACCAACGGTCGGGCTGGTCCTCTCCAGGCCGGCATTCGCCGATCAGGAAGTGGGCGGGCATTCCGACCGGCACGAGTTTCACCCCCATCCTCCTGCCGATTTCGATCGCCACGATCGACAGGGAGATGGGATTGCCCCGTCGCACTTCGATCACCCGGTGGAGGAGAGAGTTCGACAGCGAGTAGTACTCGGTGGTGTTGGGAGCAAAGCGCAGCGTCGTGAAAACGTGGGCCATCACGTCCGCCGAGGTCGCCGGGCGGTCACCAGACCATTCGGCGCCGAGAGCATCCATCCGCCCGAGGAGTTCGGACTCGGGCGGTGCGGTCGGGTCCACACCCACAGCCATGACGGCCGCCACCCGGTCGAGCGTCACGGGGGACCCCTCGAACAGAGCGGCGAGTCGCAGGGCGGGTTCGATCAACGGGCCGACGATTCGTCCCCATTCCTGGATCGCCCGGAGGGGCGGGCAGCGGCGGTCATGTTGTCAGAACCCGTACGAGACGCCGGTCAATCGTTCGGACTCCTCCCAGAGCCGTCGGGCATCCTCGACGCTCCCTGCCCGATCGGTCATCCCGACCCGGACCGGGTACCCCTTGCGTTCACCTCGTCCGTCCGGTCCGAAGTACTCACCACCTGCCACCGTCAGGTCGGTTGCCGCCCGGAGGGTGGGCAGCGCCCCCATGGCGGCGGGTTGGGCGATCACGGCGTTGACCAGCGGCATGACCACCGGCAGGAGCTTGC
>JAHEJO010000097.1 GCA_024638805.1 Acidimicrobiales bacterium | reverse complement strand
CCCCGGCCGACGAGCTCGCCGCTTCGTTGATCGCCGTGTGAACCGAACCTGGCCCGCGAAACAGAGAAGCCCACACTTCTCGACGAGCCGCTCGCTGGCCTCGATGTTGATCGGCGTGGTCAGGATTCGTCAACGACACCGAGGACGGCGTCTCACGCGAGCACACGAGCTAGCGCGTGGCCCGAGCCCAGCGGTGAGTTAGCCTCGTAGGATTCGGGTGAGCCACCGCGGCGCGGTCACGGGCTCGGGGACGCACCCGCACCGTTCGGCCACGGGGACGTCGCCCAGGACCTCTTCCACATGGGCTCCGCAGCCGGCCCACGACGGTTTG
The DNA here is from genome assembly GCA_024638805.1 of Acidimicrobiales bacterium. Lineage (GTDB taxonomy): Bacteria > Actinomycetota > Acidimicrobiia > Acidimicrobiales > SZUA-35 > JABDIY01. The sequence continues at coordinate 10,739 of JAHEJO010000097.1, read as the reverse complement.
TCACAGCGGGGGCACGTTGTTCGTCGACACACGCTCTCAGGATAACAGCGTATCCGTTATTGTCCGTACTTTTGGCGGTTCGGTGGGTGGGACCGTTGTCCAACAAGACCTCATCGACGAGTCGCATCTCGACGGCCCCACCGAACCGTCGCACGGGATAGCGGTGCAGTAGAGAAGCGCCAATTCTCGCATTTCCGGGCACACGAACCCGCCAGCTCCGGACCCACTCTCGATGAGCCACACCTCTCGCCGACTCGATTCCCGGCTGTAGGCTTGGGATCTGGGGCGCAATCAAGACGATTGCAGGCGGTGGAAGGAGATGCGTGTGTCAGGGCACTCGCCGGTCAATACCGTCCTCGTGACAGGGGCCGCCGGCTTCATCGGAAGTCATCTTTGCGACAAGCTTGCCCGGGTCGGCAAAGCTGTGATCGGCGTCGACAACTTCGACCCCTACTACGCCCGCATCGAAAAGGAGCACAACGTCGAGTGCCTTCGTCGCGCCGGTGCGGACTTCCGTGAGAGCGACATTCGCTCCTACGGTGACATCGCGTCACTGATCGACGTCACCCGGCCCGAGGTGGTCGTCCACCTCGCGGCAAAGCCCGGCGTCCGCAACAGCGTCAAGTTTCCTCGACAGTATTTCGAGACCAATCTCCTCGGCACACAGAATGTCCTGGACTCGTGCCGGGCGCTGGGTGTGGAGCGCATGGTGCTCGCATCCACGTCGTCGGTGTACGGCAACACCAAGAGGATCCCGTTCGAGGAAGACGATCCGTGCGTCGAGCCGCTCCACCCGTACGCCGCCAGCAAGAGGTCGACCGAACTCCTGGCCGGTACCTATGCACGCCTGTACGGCCTCCAGATCTCGGTCATGCGGTTCTTCACGGTGTACGGCGAAAGGGGACGCCCCGACATGATGCCGCGCCTTCTCCTGAACAGCCTCACCACCGGCGCCCCGGTCAACCTCTACGAAGGGCCATTGGAACGGGACTGGACCCACGTGTCGGACATCGTCAGAGGTCTGGCCGCAGCGGTCGACCGCCCCCTCGGTTTCGAAATCCTCAATTTGGGTCGGGGTCAACCGGTGCCGCTGTCCGGCTTCATCTCCGAACTTGAACGGGTGAGCGGCAAACAGGCCAATCTGGTCAGTGCTCCGCGGCCCGATTCGGAGATGCTGTCGACCTACGCGAGCACCGACAAGCTGAATCGGCTACTGGGCTATCAGCCCGAGGTCTCGATCCAGGAGGGAGTCGAGGCTCTCTGGGAGTGGTGGCAGGCCTATACGGCCAGGGATCGCTGACCTCGACTTCGGTCGGCGGACCCAGATTGCCCATCGGAGGATCAGGCGCAGCCCTTTTCTGGGTCACTCGCCACTGCCCCGGCGCTTCGTAGCTCGTTACACCTGACAACGGGTGCATGTCGGGCCCGCGCCCCACCCGCGGTTCAGTCGCTGCGATGGGGCAGCTGGGCAACCAGATTCTCGAGGATGCCCAATCCGATGGTCATCTTTCTGAAGAACGAGACCGTGTGGGGAATGAGGGTGAAGCGCGGGTGATTCATCCACAATGCTCTCAGCCGGGCGTCGAGATCGATCGCCTCTTGCTGTGATTCGTTGCGGAACCGGTTCTCGCTTTCGAAACCGTGGCCTCCGCACGCGGCGGTCTCGAAGAAGATGACCGCGTCGTAACGATCCAGCTCGCCTTCGTAGGTGGAGCCGACCGAGGCATAGAAATCCTCGGGGCCCTCGGGCCAGTAAGCACCACCGTCTACGGTTCCCCGATCGCAGAGCAGCACCCGTTCGGGGTACTGATGGGCCTGGACGTCTTCCAGGTTGCGCTGAACGTGATAGATCGCCCCTTGGGCGCTGCGGGCCGCGTCCGCCTCGACCGGTCGGGGAAAGCCGCCCGAAAACAGCAGTGTTGCGGCCTCCGGAACGATGATCACCCGGTTGCCGATCTCACGCCGGAACAGATCGGCCGCCGTCGTCTTGCCGCCGCCGGGCCCGCCGGTCAGCACAACTCGGAACGGGCCCGGCCGCCGCGACTCTCGGTTCGTTCCCGACGGTGCGTTCACCACCGGAAACCACGGCGGGCGAGGTTCATGGGTGGTCTTCTGACCGGTGGCGGCATCGGTTTCAGCGCCCAGGCGCATGTATCGGTGACTGGAAGCCCTCTGGCTTCACGGCGATCACCGAGCAGTCGACCTTGTCCAGGACCCGCTCCGCAGTGTTCCCCATGACCATTGCGGTCATGCCGCCGCGGCCGACGGTCCCCATCACCAGGAGACTGATGGCGTTCTCGATCACGGTGGCCGGCACGACAACATCGGCCGCCCCTTTGACGACATGAACCCGCCATGGTTTGTCCGCCACCGAGACCGACGCCAGAAGATCTGCGAGCGCCGTCTCGTGTTTGACCCGTTCCTCTTCGAGCATGGCGTCGAGTTCGGCTTCGGACACGTCCATGAAACCCGAGCTGCGCATCGTCGCCTCCCCGTACAGCTCCCAGGCGTGGACGACGTGGAGCTCGCCGCCCTCGAGGTTCACCATGGACGCAGCCAGTTCGAGGATGGTCCGGTTGAGTCCTGCTTCGTCCGGATCGGGATTGACCGTGGCCAGCACCCGCTGGGTTCGGGCCCGGGACGGCCGGATCACCCACACCGGGCACGGGCATTTCCGCAAGAGGCGACGGATCGTGGACCGGTCCTCTTTGTTTTCGTCGCTGGTCACGACGACCAGGTCGAAATCACCTCGCAGCACGTGCTCGATGATCCTGAGGGCTGGATCACCCACCTCGACGCTGAGCGCGGCGGTGATCGGTGAGGCGTTCGCCCATCGTTGGAGATTCTGGCTGAGTCGGTTGCGTTCGGCAGACATCATCTGGTCGACATGCCCTGCCCGATGGAGGAGACGCTGGAGCCGCGACGGTTCCGCCACGGCAGCGAAGAGGGTGAGCTGGGCACCGTTGGTTCCGTACATTTGGGTGACGCGCCGCAGGGCGGCCTGATTGCCGTCCTGGGCCAGCGGGCTGAACAAGATGTTCTTGAAACGTTGCATTCGTAGATCCTCAGCTACGGCCAGACCCGAGCCGACGAGAGCTCGGGACCGGGGTTGGAACCGACGTTAGGAGTCCGGTTCGTCACAGGGTAAGGGCCAAGGTCCCGTCATCACGCAGAGAATTGCGGTCCTCACCTCTTCGAGAGGCGGCGCCGGACGCATTACGATGTCGCGATGACAGCCTCAGAAACGCTGACGACCGATGGCCCGGCCGAGGTTGATCTTCGATGACCGAAATCGTCGAGACCAAGCTGCCGGGGGTGGGGACCCTCCACGATTTCGCCTGTCAAGGTGGCAAGAGGATCGGCGTCATCACCCACCACTCCGACCGCCGGGAGATCGTCATCTACGACCGCGACGACCCCGATCGTGTGAGCGAATCGATCAAGATGACACCGGACGAAGCCCGGATCCTGGCCGATCTGCTCGGTGGGACCAGCGTCACCCAACGATTGGACGATCTGCGCCAGGAGATCGCAGGGCTGGCGATCGACTGGCTCCCGGTCGCGCGGCACAGTCCGTATGCCGGCAAGACGATCGGCGAGACCGAACTGCGGACGCGCACCGGAGTCTCGATCGTGGCGATCGTGCGGCACGACCGGCCGCTTCCCGCCCCCGGGCCCGAACAGGAACTGCGCGCCGGCGATACCGCCGTCGTCGTGGGCACCGCCAGCGGTATCGATGCCGCCGCACGACTTCTCGCCCGCGCTTGATGATCCTGGCCGCCACCCCCGGCACCGCAACGCTGCTCGTGGAATTGGGGGCGATCCTGATCGCCCTGGCGCTGCTCGGGAGGCTCGCCGGGCGCGTGGGAATTCCCTCGATCCCCCTCTACCTGATCGCCGGTTTGGCCGTCGGCGAGGGAGGGATCGTCGAACTGGTCACGGCCCGGGAGTTCATCGAGAGCGGCGCCCAGATCGGGGTGATCCTCCTGTTGCTCCTGCTCGGGCTGGAGTACACGGGCGAGGAACTGACCGATGCATTGCGTGATCAAGCCCCGGCAGGGGCGGTCGACCTGGCACTCAACTTCACACCCGGTCTGCTGCTCGGCATCGTCCTGGGTTGGGATGTTCGGGCCGCCATGCTGCTCGGCGGGATCACCTACATCTCATCGTCGGGCATCATCGCCAAGGTCCTGTCCGATCTGGGCAACACCGGTAACCGGGAGACGCCGGTCGTGTTGGCGATCCTCGTCACCGAGGACCTCGTCATGGCGCTCTACCTCCCGTTGATGGCGGGCCTGCTGATCGGTGGCGACGCCCTCGACATCGGCATCGAGATCAGCGTGGCCATCGTGGCCGTCCTCGTCGCACTGGGTCTTGCCATCCGGTTCGGCAACCGCATCAGCGCCCTCGTGTTCAGCCGGTCGAGCGAGAACCTCCTGTTGAGCCTGCTCGGCCTGGCGCTTCTGGTGGCCGGAATCGCCGAGAGTCTGCAGGCCTCGGCTGCGGTCGGAGCCTTCCTCGTCGGCATCGCGTTGAACGGGCCCGCTGAACACGGCGCCCGCGAGGTCCTGGGGCCGCTGCGGGATCTTTTCGCTGCGTTGTTCTTCGCGTTCTTCGGACTGCAGATCAACCCCGCCGACCTTCCCCCGGCCCTCTTCATTGCGATCGGCTTGGCGGTCTTCACCGCCGGCACCAAACTCGCCACCGGTTGGTGGAGTGCCCAACAGGTGGGGATCGACCGGCCCGGTCGACTCAGGGCCGGCACCATCCTGACCGCCCGCGGGGAGTTCTCGATCGTGATCGCCGGCATCGCCGTCGCCGATGGGATCGAGAGCGAACTCGGACCCCTCGCCGCCGCCTACGTTCTCATCCTGGCGGTCGCCGGACCACTGCTGGCCCGGGCCGCCGACCCGGTGGCACGCCGGCTCAGGGAGCGGGACGCCAGACGGCGGGTCGAGGTCTCTCGGGCCGGCTAGGGGTTCTGGAACTCCGCTTTCGGCCCCAGGTAGTACCACCAGTTGAGCAGCAGACAGGCCAGGTAGAACACGGCGAAGGCGACGAGCGCGTACTCCGGGGTGGCGTTCTTGATCTGGGCGCCGAACTCGTCGGGAACGATGAACGCCCCGTAGGCGGCCACCGCCGACGTCCAACCCAGCACCGGACCGGCCTGTTCCCTGTCGAACACCATGGCGATCGTCCGGAAGGTCGAGCCGTTGCCGATGCCGCTGGCAGCGAAAAGGACCAGGAACAGCAGGAAGAACGGCACGAAGACAAGAGGGATGGCGAAACGAATCAGGCCTGCACGGCGATGGCGGTGGTCGCGATCACCAGGACGCCCACGATCGTCTGCTGCACCCCGATGACGACGGCCCGCCGGGGTTGCAGGCGCACTGCGATGATGTTGGCGACCGCAACCGTGGCGATGGCGATGAGCGCTGCGCCCGGCACAGCGCCCAGCCACCAGCCGGCCGCTGCGACGGCGATGGCGACCGCCTGGGCCACATCGCTGTGCCACAAGGGCAGCGCACGGGATGTGGATCGGAGGATCTGGGAGCGGACGTAGGGGATCGCCGCGACCGCCCGGGCCGAAACGACACACCACAGTGCGATGGCCACATTGCTGCCCGCTCCCCCGGCGAGTGCGATGACGGCGGCCACAGAGCCGATCCCGATCGTGCCCGCCAGCTCCGGCACCAGCCGTCGACTCCGGCTCCGCATGTCATACCAAAGCTCTACCGCCACCAGCGGCGCGGCGACGAGGAGCGGGGGCCAGAACCGATGAGCGGTTCCCCACCATGCCAAGCCGGCGAGAACCGCCAACAGGACGACTTCGATGGCCAGAATCCTGGCGGCGAGCCGGGTGCGCTCCAACCACCGGTGGCGGTGCCGGTCGACGAGTACGACTCTGAGCGGCGTGCGGGCGATGAAGGCCAACAGGGCCGCCCCGGCCAGCGCAGCACCCGACCAGGACCATGCGACGACCAGCCCGAGCACGGCCGGTTCGGTGGTGAGACTCCAGCCTCCGTGTTCGGTGGGGATGGCTGCAGCTCGCCACGCTGGGACCGGGTTCGGTCCGGTTCTCCCACCACCGGAGTCCGCCCGTTCGCCCACCGTGGTCATCGCCGTGGCCCGAGCGTGCGAACGCCGGGCGCGCCGTGGGAGCACGAGAACTTGCGGTGCACCGGTGGAGCCTACCCAGCCTCGATCGAGTGCCGAGGGTGTGGTAGGACGGGCGGCGGCGGGCACACTGGAGCCGAACCCGTCCCCGTTCACCGACCTACGAGGTGCGCTCATGCCCGAATCCCGACCCGCCGTCCTGTTCCTCTGCGTCCACAACGCCGGGCGGTCCCAAATGGCCGCCGGCTGGTTGCGACACCTTGCCGGTGGCCACGTAGAGGTGTTCTCGGGCGGTTCCAATCCGGCCGGCCAGATCAACCCGGTGGCGGTCGAGGCGATGGCCGAGGTGGGCGTCGACATCTCCGCCGAAGCGCCCAAAATCTGGACCGACGATGTGGTGAGGAAGGTCGACGTCGTCGTGTCGATGGGCTGCGGCGACACCTGTCCGGTGTACCCCGGCAAGCGCTACGAGGACTGGGAGCTCACCGACCCGGCCGGAGAGGGGATCGATCTCGTTCGCCGGGTACGGGACGAGATCAAGGACCATGTCGAGACACTGATCAGTTCTCTCGGTCCGCTGCCGGCGTAGAGACCGAGGTTCGACCCGCACCCCCGGTGAACGGGCGTCAGTCGTCGGTGATGTCGGTGGCGCCGTCGTCGAGGTAGTCGATGTGCGGAAGCGATTCGACCGCAGTTCCGACCGTGCCCAACAGGTTGGCGACGATCCGTTTCAGATAGCGGTAGTAGATCGCCAGGGGAACAACTTCCCTACCGGGGCGATCGGAGTGCAGAAAGCCGGCGATCTTGGTTGCGTGGTCGGTGGACAGAGCTTTGGACTGAGCGACGAACTCGTCGAACCGACCGGGTTCGGGATCGGTGAGCAGCTCGGCGGCATCGGCGAACATTCTCGACACGACCTGGCGTTCGGCGTGCAGCTCGTCGATGTTCTCCTCGTCGGCCAACGACACGCCGGCCTCGGCCAGATCCAGGATGTTCTTCGCCTGGTCACCGATGCGCTCGATCTTCTTGATCATGAGCAGGAACCCGAGAACCGTGGCGATATCAGCTGTCCCTTGAACGCTCACATGCACCACGAGCTCGGAACGCAGATCCTGCTCAGCCTGATTGATGCGCTGGTCGGTGGACCGGATGTCGTCGGCGACGCTCTTGGACGACGACCCGCTGAGTACCGCGGTCGTGGCCAGGTCGAACGAGTGACGGGCATCGCCCAGCATCGTGACCGCCTTTTCCTCGACGTGGTCGAGACCCGACGAACCACCTTTGCGGAAGAATGAGAGAACCATGTCGAACCTTTCAACCTAGGACGGCGACGCCGATCAACGGGGTGATGATGAACACACCGACGACGTAAGCAACAGCCAGCGTACGCCTTTCGACGGCGACACCGGCAAGGATTTCCGCGGCTCGGACCGGTATGTCCCGGGCGAGCGGGATCACGTACAGCAACAGGATGCCGGCGACGTTGAACACGGTGTGGGCCAGACCGACGGTCAGCGCTTCGGGGCGGGAGGCGGCGAGGGCGGCCAGCAGGGCCGTGATCGTGGTACCGACGTTGGCCCCCAGGGTCACTGGGTAGATGTTGCGGAGCGAGACGACACCGGCGGCGGCGAGAGGGATGAGGATCGATGTGGTGATGCTCGACGACTGGACGGCGATCGTGATGACCAAACCCAGTGCCAGGGCGACCGCCCCACCGCCTTTGCCGAGGATGGCGTTGATCGACCGCTCCACGCGGTCGGCGACCAGCTTGCGCATGTTCTTGGTGATCAAGGTGAGCGCGCCGAGGATGATCACGAGGCCGGTCAGCACCATGAGCGTTCCGAGGAGATTCCCATCCGCTCCGACCGCCGACCAGATGTCCTCCAACCAGCCCACAGGCTCCTTCACCCACTGCTTGATCGGGCTCTTCCACTCCGTGCCCGCCGAACCGACCAATACTTCACTGATCGACTCGGCGATCGTGCTGATCACACCGGTGGCGAGCTCGAGCGGCAGAAGGAGCGCCACCGCCAGAACGTTGAAGAAGTCGTGAACGGTGGCCGCCGCAAACGCTCGTCTGAATTCGTTGGACTGCCGCACGTGGCCCAGCGACACCAACGTGTTGGTCACGGTGGTGCCGATGTTGGCCCCCATGACCATGGGTACCGCCTGATCGACACCCAGCGCTCCCGATGCGACCAGGCCGACGATCACCGACGTGCTGGCCGAGGAGGACTGGACGAGCACTGTGCCCAGAACCCCGACGCAGAGCCCGGCGATGGGGTTGGTCACAGCGGAGAAGAGCTGTTCCTGGGTGTCGGCACCCATGATCTTGATGCCCGTCTCCAGCGAGGAGACACCGACGAGGAAGAGGTAGATGAGACCGACCACCAACGCCGACCGAGCAGGGGTCGGGATGCGATCGGGCATTGTCCGAACAGCCGTGGCCATGGGTGGTGACAGTACAGCTCGCCCCCGATTCGGCAAAATCCGAAGATGCAACGACGATCGACCGTTGCTGCGGCCGCAATCGGCTTCGCCAGTGTGACTGCTACGAGTAGAAACGTCGCTGCGCCCAGAGGGCAACGTAGACGAGGCCGACGAGGACCGGCACCTCGATGAGCGGTCCGACGACTCCGGCGAGGGCCTGGCCCGAGGTGACCCCGAAGACGCCGATGGCGACGGCGATCGCCAGCTCGAAGTTGTTGCCGGCGGCGGTGAAGGACAGGGTGGCGTTCTTCTCGTAGGAGAGCCCGAGGCGATAGCCGAGGGCGAACGAAGCCCCCCACATGATCGCGAAATAGGCCAGCAGCGGCAGGGCGATGCGGACGACGTCACCGGGTTTGTCGGTGATCGTCTCGCCCTGGAGGGCGAACAGGATCACGACGGTGAACAACAGCCCGTACAGTGCCCACGGCCCGATGCGGGGCAGGAAGGTGTTCTCGTACCACTGCACCCCGCGTGTGCGTTCACCCCAACGGCGGGTCAGGTAACCGGCGGCCAGCGGGATCCCGAGGAAGATGAGAACGATCTTGGCGATCTCCCACATGGATACGTCGAGGGTGGCGGTGTCGAAACCGAGCCACCCCGGTAGCAGCTCGAGGTAGAAGTAGCCCAGGACCGCGTACGCCAAGATCTGGAACACCGAGTTGAGGGCGACGAGTACCGCAGCGGCTTCCCGGTCGCCGCAGGCGAGATCGTTCCAGATCAGGACCATGGCGATACAGCGAGCCAGTCCGACGATAATCAGTCCCGTGCGATACTCGGGCAGATCCGGGAGCAGAAGCCACGCCAGGGCGAACATGAGCGCCGGGCCGATCACCCAGTTCAGCACGAGCGAGCTGACTATGAGCGTGCGGTCGGCGGCGACCTCGTCGATCTCGGAGTACCGGACCTTGGCCAGGACGGGGTACATCATCAGGAGCAGACCGATGGCGATCGGGAGTGAAACCGTGCCGATCTTCACGGTGTCGAGCCAGTCGTTGAGATCGGGGATGACACGCCCCAGTCCAAGACCGACGCCCATGGCGGCCAGGATCCACACGGGGAGCAGCCGGTCGAGGCGGGACAGCCGCTCGATGACCGGTGCATCCATTTCAACTGTCGAATCTGTCACTGATCGCCTCTCACTCGCGCACGCGGACGACGAGCCTAGTGTCAATCCCAGCGCACCGTTCCGATGAAAAGGGGGGCCGGTGCGGGAATCCGCCTCCCGCACCGGCCTCTCCGAGCCAAACATAACCCGAAACGCGCGCCGGGTGCTCGAATGTGAAGGCGTCAACCGTCACATTCTCGTCGACCACAGGTGGCGGTCGCCCGACCACGGGACGACTGCGGTCACGATGCCGAAGCGGTGATGTGGCTTGCGCTGTCGGATCGGCGACAGGCGAAGCGGATTCCCGTCCCGACGACGATGAGCGCCAGCGCGCAGAGCGTCATCTCGATCCCGCTGCTGCCCGTCAGCGCCAGCGTCGTCGGTTCATCCCCACCCAGCCGGAGGTTGGCCACCGTGGGTCCGCCGGTTGTGACGGTGGTTTCGACGAGCGCTCGTGGCAATCCGGCGGCGGTAGCGGTGAGCGTGATCTTGCCCGCAGCGATCGGGTGGTATGAGGAAGATTCCAGCAAATACGTCCCGTCCGACCCGGTGGTCGTTGTATGCACCTCGCCGGCGGCGTCGATCACAGCGATCGTGGCGTCGGCTACGCCGGAGCCCGTGTTCTCGTCAGTGATCACGCCGGAGATCACAACGGACTCCTCACTCGTCGACCGAGCGGGCTCGGTCAGGTCGGTCTCCGATAGGTTCGCCTCGACTGCGATGATGTTGTCGCCAACCCGCGCACCGCCGATGGACTGTGGATCGCGATAGTCGGCGAGTCCATCTCCGTCGGCGTCGAGCGGCGCGCCCGGTGCGGTCCCGGCCTCGGTGGCGTCAGGGATCCCGTCGTCATCACTGTCCAGGTCTCTGAAATCGGGCCATCCGTCACCGTCGGAGTCGATCGGAGTGAGCGACGGTGGTGACTCTTGCAGGACCTCGCCTCCACCGACCGAACCGGTCGGGCCGCCACCCGACCCTGCGATCGCAGAGACACCTGCGCCATCGCCGTCGACCGTGGAGACGAGGT
>JAHEJO010000008.1 GCA_024638805.1 Acidimicrobiales bacterium | reverse complement strand
ACGTCCAGACCTTTTCGATGCGGTCGGCCCGGAAGGTGACACCAGCCCGGTTCAGCAGGTCCTGTCGGGGAACCCGACCGGGCCCGATGCCGAGGGATCAAGCAGAGTCCGGGACGCATGGGATCGCTTGCGTTCCGCAACAGCGCTACCGGAATCGACCGGGGCCGGCGACAGCGGTGGCATGGCGACGACCGGCGCAGTCTGGAGGGCGCAGAAGTTGGGTGCGGAACTGCCCTTCTACGCACGAGGCTTCAGGTGGGTTCTCCTTGGGTGGTCCGTTGTTCTGGTGCTAGTGGTCGTTCTGAACAACGTTCTCGCATACACCACCTACGAACCATGGGGGTTCGATCATTTCACCCTCGCCGAAGGTCTCGGAGCCGAAAACCGGCACTTCAGCTCCAACATTCTCTACTTCGCTGGCGACTTGCTCCTAGGGATGATCTTCATCTGGGGCCTCTTCGGTGGCTGGTCACCGATCATGGCACTAGGGAAACGCCGATCGAACGGGTTGACGTGGATGGGCTCAGCGGCCCCTCTTCCTGAGCGTCAAGAATCGAACACCGGAACTTCAGCTCCAGCATTTGTGGCCGACCTGGTCGTCCCTCTCGCAATTGTCGCTTTGATTTCCCTCCTGGTTCTGGCGCTCACGCTCCTTCCGCCCCCGATTTCTGAATCCCGAGAGGCGCCGGACAGCGCCACCCGTGTCCTTTCCACTCACTGGGGTTCTTGGACCTCAGGATTTCGCACAGATTCCGCGAGACCTTGCCAAATCATGGTTTCCGGTGAGTATTCGTGCGTAGCGAGTGAGACGCTAGGACGCTGAAACCCGCATAGATACTGGGCTCTAGGCCTCTGACCAGGAATTACACCGTTGTAGTGTGAGCGAGTGGGGCGGTAAGCGGGATTCTGTCGTTGGGCGACCATCCATCTAAGCGATCTACCTGGGGTTACCCGCGAGGGGGGCGGACCACCCGTTCCCCTGTTTGATCTTGCTCCGCATGGGGTTTGCCGAGCTGGCCGGGTCACCCCGGTCACTGGTGCGCTCTTACCGCACCGTTTCACCCTCACCTGTGGTCGGTTGCCCGACCCATCGGCGGTCTGTTTTCTGTGGCACTTTCCTGCGGGTCACCCCGACTGGCCGTTAGCCAGCATGCTGTCCTGTGGAGTCCCGACTTTCCTCGACGATGTTTCCATCGCCGCGGTCGCCTGCCCCACTCGCTGATCCCACGATACCGCCCGCTCGCGGCGCCGGAGGCTCGGCCCGCCCCGACCGGGATCAATCGATTCTGAGTGTCACACCCCCTGTTCATAATTGGTGCATGATCTCGTCCGCCACGGCCTCCACTGGATGGGCGGCCGATACGTGTCGGCGGTCAGCGGAGGTGCTGGTCGATGTGGGTGGACTGCTCGGGTCGGTCGATCTCGGCTCGCTCGAAGAGGACGAGGCGATCGAATTGGTGCGGACGGTCGAACGATCGATCCGAGCCCTCCAGGCGGTCAGTACTGCGATCGCCCACCGGTTGGATGAGCGACACGCCGCCGGTGGATGTCTGTCCGCAGCGGATGTTTTCTCCTGTGCCGGCAGGCTGTCGAGCGCTGATGCACAGCGTCACTCGCGCCGGGCTGGCCTGATCGAACACCTTCCATCGCTCGCCACCGCCCTGAGCGACGGGACCGCACCGGTCCAGAACGTTGATGCGGTGGCGATGGCGAGGCACAAGCTGCGCCACGACCAGCGATGGCAGGCCGCGTTCGACCGGAAAGACCCCATCATCGCCCGCCGTGCCGTTCAGATGGCACCGGCGAAGTTCCACACCTGGCTCTCCCGCCTTTGCCAGACGATGTCAGATGACGGTGAGACGGCGGCCACAGAGCAGACCCAGCGCAACGGGTTCCGTACCTGGATCACGGGAGAGGGTCGGGTGCGCGGTTCGTTCGACCTCGATGCACTCTCGGGGGAGATCGTCCGCAACGCCGTTCGCGCCGAAGCAAAATCGCTGGGTGCGCAGAGCCGACTTGCTGGACGGGCCTATCACGCCGGTGAACACCACGACGCCAGCGCGCTTCTTTCGCTTCTGAGCTCGAAGAGCGGTCCCAAGGCGAGGCCCCTGATCAACGTGGTCGTGGATCTCGACACTCTGCGGCACGGCCAACACGAGGACTCGATGCGCTACACGTCCGGAGGTCTTGATCTTCCGATGTCAACGATCGAGCGGCTTCTGTGCGATGCGGAGCTGCGGCATGTCCTGCTCGGCGACAACGGTGTTCCCCTCGCCGTCGGCAGGACGCAGAGAACCGCAACGTCGGCGCAACGCGCAGCGTTGCGCGTGATGTATGACTCCTGCATCAAGTGTGACGTGCCGTTCGACAGCTGCAAGGTCCACCACATCCGGTTCTGGGAACACGGAGGACTCACCAACCTCGACCAACTGATCCCGTTGTGCGACCGACACCACGACGAAGTGCACCAGCACGGCTGGAACTACCGCCTCCATCCAGATCGCACGATCGAGATCCTCAGACCCGACAACCAGACCTGGGTCGCCCTGGCCCTGCCCAATGCCGAAGCCACCCGGCGTCGGAACGATGCACGGCGACGACGATGGCAGAAACGAGGCAACGTCGATGAGCGGCGAAGACTCAGCGCAGTTGAATAGCTGGGAGACCGCCCGGTCGGGCGGCGCCAGCGTGCGCACGGTGACGACCGAATGCCAGCGGCTGCAGGAGTCCGACTTCGAAGGGCTCGGCAACGTCGATCCGAGAGTCCTGTGCGGTCGGGATCTTCGCTACGTGCTCTCGCACCGCCTCGCCACCCACGCACGCACATGCTCGGTGAACGAGCTCGTGCGGTACCTCTGCAACGCCGGGTGGACGCTCCGGGGACGAGCATCGAAGACAGTCTCCGACGCGCTGGCAACCGAGATTGTGCGCGGTCGGGTCCTGCGTCGTGGCTGGGGCCGCTACCAGGTCGCGCCCAGCATTCCCCGTTCCACCCTCTACCGCATCCGGGCTCGTGTGAATCGCCTGCGCCGAGTCCTCCAATGTCACTATGCAGCAGCCGGGCGGAACGCGTTTCAGCGGACGGCCGCACGATTCGAGGGTCATGTCGTGGATGCTGAACCCGGCGTCACGCCTGGGCCCGATGCCGCCATCCGGCTGTGGATCTTCAGCCGGCCACACGGTGCGGCAGATCGTCGACACCGGCGTCCAGCAGGAAAAGTCGCCAGCCCAACGGGACAACCGAAATCGCGCTCACCGTATGGAGGTGCCCGTCCTGCGGAGCACCCACCGGCGGGGGAGAGGGACCGGCGAGCGGCACGATCAGTCCGGCAGGCGCGACCGCAGCTCGCTCACCGAGACCGGCCGACCGGAGCGACGGATCCAATCGGCAAACGCGGCACCGCCGATCCCGCAACCGGCGGCGATGAACCCCAGAAGGGGCAGCCCGATCCATGCGATGGGCTCGCCCGAGATCAATCGCCTGACGACGCCGAAGGCTTGAATGATCGCCCACGTTCCGGCCGCCCCCAAGGCTCCGTGGGCCATCGGGGCATGTGGGGCAAGCTTCCCACCGCCGTAGCCGGCGGCGGTGAAACCGAACATCGTCAGGGCGAAGAAGCCGAGCCGGGCGAAGCTGGACGAATTGTCGTCGAGCAAGACGAGGGAGACCACCGTGATCGGTACGAGCAGCCAGAGCCCGGCGATCGCCGAGGTCTTCACCACGTTCCACTTGATCTCGGGCATGCGGCAATCGTACGGGCCCAGGACCGACGGGTGCCCAACCACATCCACGGTCTGACTCGGCTAGGTTCCCAGCCATGACGGTTGTCGTGTTCCTCAGAGGAATGAACCTCGGAAAGCGGAGAATCACCAACGAGGCGCTGTTGGCCGTCGTCGAGCGGAGCGGGTTCGACGACCCAAGCGCCTACCAGGCGAGCGGCAACATCATTCTCCCGTTTGCGGACGACATCCACCCTGCCCAGCTCGGGCGGACGCTACACGAGGAGCTTGGCTACGAGGTGGACGTATTCACCAGAACCGGCGAGGAGCTCGCCGGCCTCGTGGCGGCCGCGCCCTTCGACGGCGAACAGGGGGAAGGTGGCGGCAAACCCCAGGTGATCTTCCTCCACGGCCCGAGCGATGCTGACCTCTCCACGGTGTTTCCCGCCGGAGATCGGTACAAGGTCATCGGTTCGGAAATCCACTGGTTGCCTCAAGGCAGGCTCTCTGAATCCACGCTCTCGCTCAGCGCCCTGGACAGCGCCGTCGGTGGAACGACGACGAGAACGCTTGGCACAGTGCAACGGATTACAGCTCGCATCTCGCATTTACAATGACCGTTTCCACCACCAACGATCCCGAGGATCGCACATACCACGCCGAACCCACCACCAGGAGTTGAAATGCCAGATCTCGAGGGCACCAAAACCGAACAGAATCTCAAGGAAGCTTTTGCCCGCGAGAGCCAGGCCAACCGTCGGTACCTCTACTTCGCCCAGAAAGCCGATGTCGAGGGGTACCCCGATGTCGCCATGCTGTTCCGATCGGTCGCCGAGGGTGAGACCGGTCACGCATTCGGTCACTTCGACTTTCTCGCCGAGATAGGCGACCCGGCCACCGGTGAGCCGGTCGGTCCAACCGAGGACAACCTCAAGTCCGCCATCACCGGTGAAACCTACGAATACACCGAGATGTACCCGGGCTTCTCCAAGACCGCCCGTGAAGAGGGCTTCGACGAGGTTGCCGAATGGATGGAAACCCTCGCTCGCGCCGAGAAATCCCACGCCGGCCGCTTCGCAGACGGTCTCGACCGAATCTCCTAGAGTCGCCCGCCTCCACCTAGAACGGAAGCACCATGTCAGTTGAACTCACTCTCGACGACATCGCCGACCTCCGTGCCTACGAACGGGAGCGCGATGAGTTCCATCCTTACATCATCGCACTGAAGAAGAAGCGCCGAATCCACGTCGGCACGATCATGACGCTCCTCTTCGAGAACCGCCACACGATTCGGTTCCAGATCCAGGAAATGGCGAGGGTCGAAAAGATCGTCACCGACGAAGGCATCGATACCGAATTGCGGACGTACAACCCGCTGATCTCGCGCCCCGGAAAGCTCGGCGCCACAGTGTTCATCGAACTCATCAGCGAAGAACAACTGCGGGAGTGGCTGCCCAAGCTGGCCGGCGTCGAGCGATCGCTCGAACTTCATCTCGGCGATGGTGACGATGTCGAGATCCTCAGAGGACACCTCGATGCCGATCACGAAAGGACGCTGAGCCGGGAAGAAATGACGGCGAGCGTTCACTATCTCTGGTGGCCCGTCACCGCCGCCCAGGTCGACAAGTTCGAAGCGGGTCCCGTCAAAGTCGTCTGCACCCACCCGGCCTATCTCGAAGAAGCGGTCCTCACCGACGAGAACCGTGCGTCGATCGCCTCCGATCTCCGATGATCACACCCTGGTCGGAGTTGCTCGGGTCGCTGGTCGAGGGCAGAGACCTCAGCCGTGAGGTCACGGCCAGAGCGATGACCGAAGTGCTGAACGGCGATGCCGACCCCGTGGCGCTTGGCGCCCTGCTCATGGGACTCCGCGTCAAGGGTGAGTCCGACGACGAGATCCTGGGTTTCGCAGACGCAATGTTGGCAGCAGCCGAGCCGCTCACCGTCCCTCAGGGCACCGTCGACATCGTCGGGACGGGAGGATCGGCGCATCGTCGGTCGTTCGCCCTGAACGTGAGTTCGATGGCGTCGTTCGTCGCAGCGTCCGCCGGTGTCACCATCTGCAAGCACGGCAACGTCGCGGCCTCGAGCACCAGCGGGTCGTTTGATTTCCTGGCTGCGATAGGGGTTGACATCGATAAGACTCCGGCACAGGTCGAGCAACAACTCGCCAACCATGGCCTTGCCTTCGCGTGGGCCAAGACCTTTCACCCGGCGATGCGTCACGCCGGTCCGGTTCGAACCTCGCTCGGGATCTCGACCGTGTTCAACATCCTCGGCCCTCTGGTCCACCCCGGCGGTGTGAAGCGCATCGTGATGGGGGTGGCCACCGAAACCCGGGCCGAGCAGCTGGCCCGGGTCCTGTTCGAGCGGGGAATGATCCGGGCGTGGGTGATCGCCGGATTCGATGGACTGGACGAATTGTCCACCGCCGGCCCGAACCGAGTCTTCGAGGTCACCCGGCACGACATTCGAGAGATGACGATTCACCCCGAGGCGGCTGGCATCGATCTCGTCGCTACCGCGTCGCTGGCCGGTGGCACTGCAGCGGACAACGCGCGAATATTCACTGCCATGATCAAGTCAGCCGGCGGTGTCGACGCGGCTGAGGACATCGTGGCGCTCAATGCCGCCGCCGCACTCGTGGTGGCCGAGATCGAGCCCGACCTCGGGACTGCGGTCGCCTCGGCCAGACGAGCCTTGCGCTCGGGGCAGGTCAAGGCGCTCTACGACGAGTTCATCACCGGGGACTGAAACTGGCCAGGCGCGGCAGGGGCGAGCTCAGCGAATCGCTTCCCTCCAGCACCCGCGCCCTCGGCCCATGACGATCGATCCACCCCCCGACAAGCAACCGTTCCTCGACATCGAGGCCTTCGGTATCGATACGGACGACGCCCGATTCGAACTCCAATACGATCGTGCCGAGGTTGGCGACCTTCGCAAGACGCCGACTCCGCTCGACCGCTGCTGCCAGAGCACTGGCCCGGTCCCGTACCGCCGCAGCGTCTTCGAAGCGTTCCAACCGGGCCAGCTCCTCCATCCGGCGCTGTAGTCCTTCCAGCGCGATGTGGGGATGCGATGTCATCAGCCGGGCGGCGTCATCAACGATCGGCTGGTAGGTGCTGACGTCGAGTTCGCCGCTGCAGGGACACATCGCAACCCCCAGTTGAGCTGCGACGCAGAGCCCATCCCGCGTGGGCTGTCCGGTCCGGCCTATTCGGGCATTACATCGCCGCAAAGGGACGACGCTGTGGAGTGCATCGACCACCAACTCGGCGGTCCGTCGATTCGAGATCGGACCGAGATAGACGCCGGCCCCTCTGGTGGATCGAACGATCGAGAGCCGGGGAAACGCTTCGGCCGTCGTCAGCTTGACCCATTGTGATCTGACCGGGCTACGGTGTCGACGGTTGAATCGAGGTCGGTGCTCCTTGATCAGTCGCAACTCGAGGAGTTCCGCCTCGAGGGTGTTGGCGCACACCCGGTGTTCAATCGCGTTCGTCTCCCTCAGGAGTTGCGGGATCTTGCGACGGCGCTCGGAGCTGAAGTAGCTGCGCACCCTCGCCCGGAGGTCGGTGGCCTTGCCGACGTAGAGCACGATGCCGGAGGCGTCTTTGAAGAAGTAGACCCCCGGCGAGCGGGGAAGGCTCTTGGTCAGGGCAAGTTTTTTCCACTGGGGATGACCGGCGACGGTCGGCAACGCCACCAGATCGTCCAACCCCGTCACGCCCCACCCGGACGCCCGCTCGATCAGCAGGTGTAGAAGGTCGACCGTCGCCCACGCATCCTCCAGAGCGCGATGAGAGGGTTGGTGGGAGAGGCGAAGCCGCGTTGCGAGCGTCTGGAGATTGAACCTGGGCACCTCGTCGGCGAGCACGCGCCGTGCGAGTGCGAGCGTGTCGATGCGCTGGTTGCCCAACATCGGACCGCCCCAACGTCGGACTGCGGCGTTGATGAACGACATGTCGAAACGAACATTGTGGCCCACGATGACCGCTCCGCCGATGAAGTCGAGGAATGTGGGCAGTACCGCGTCGATGGTCGGAGCCTTCATGACCATCATCTCGGTGATGCCGGTGAGCACAGTGATCTTGGGCGGGATACCGCAGCCAGGATTCACCATTGTCTGGAACGTGCCGAGGACTTCGCCGCCTCGGACCTTGACCGCACCGATTTCGGTGATCCCGCAGCTCCCCACGTCACCACCGGTCGTCTCGAGGTCGAGCACACAGAACGTGGCGTCGGCCAGGGGCACCCCCATTCCTTCGAGCGAGTGTTGCACGGGCTCACCGCAGCGCTGAGCACCTCGAACCGGTCCGGCGAATGGGCGCGATTCCTCGAAAAGGGGGAGAGCCGTGGCGGGTACTGACATCGGTGAAAGTAGAGCGAACGATTGTTCCTCTGTCAAGGTCGCGCTAATGGCTTTCTGGACTTTCGGGCCCGGGGCACGGAGGGTTAGGGTGGAGTTCTCGTCGGGACGGGCGCGATGCTGAGGCGTGGCGACAGCAATGTGTACTGAACTTCGCCCCCGAAGCGTCGATGTAGAAGGAAAGGCGTGCGCGCCTTTCGTCGACCAATGGGACTCGGGAGATTCGAGCAATGGACCAACCAGACCTGAACAGAGCGTGCGAGTTGGCCTTCCTCGTCGCAAGGGAGGGCGTCGAGCAGGAGCCTCCGGTCGAGCCGCCCGGGCCGATGCGGATGTTCCTCTATGTGCGCCACTTTCCCCTGCGCGCCATCTCGATCGCCCGTCAGGTGTTGGCCGAGGATGAAGCCTTCCGCCAGCGGGTCGCGGTCGCGGCCACCGAGGAGAATGTCGGCGAGGGAGCCCTGCGCTGGCTGAGCCTCCCCGGCGTACTCTCGCTCGACACCGAGCTGGAGACGCGTCACGACTCGTCGGACGCCGGTGAGCCCGCAATTGAGCCCGAGGCAGCACCGGTAGACGAGGAGTCGATCC
Source organism: Acidimicrobiales bacterium (assembly GCA_024638805.1). Classification (GTDB taxonomy): domain Bacteria; phylum Actinomycetota; class Acidimicrobiia; order Acidimicrobiales; family SZUA-35; genus JABDIY01. Next base: position 28,810 of record JAHEJO010000008.1, on the reverse strand, counting down.
GCAGCGAAATCGACGAGCTCAAGAACTTGGTGGGCCAGCTCGCCGAGGAGAAGAACTCCATCGACGATGAGGTCTCCGGTCTCGCACAGCGGCTGTCCGAGCCCGCTGCCGACGACGTCGATGCGCCGACCCCGGCTGAGCACTCGGAAGGGTCAGCGGTGCATAGCGCGGGGGCATCCCTGTCGGCGCAGGTCAGGAGTCTCCACACAGATCTCAGGCAGGCGCGGGCTGATCGAGACCAGGCTCAGGAGGCCAAGGAGCTGGCGATCATCGAGCAGGCCGAGCTGACCGAGGAGCTCGACGAACTCCGGCGAGTCGCCGCCGAGGCTCAGGAACGTCTCGACGAGCTCGAGAGTGCGGTCGCACAAACCTCCTCGGAGGTGGAGGCTGTCGGATCCGAGGCTGCACTGGCCAAACAGGAACGGGACCAGGCGATCGCCGAGTCTCGAGAAGTTGCCGCCGAGCGCGATTCGATTGCCGCCGAAGTGCAGCGGTTGGAGACCAAACTTGCCCAAGCACAGGCCGGTGTCGCCAGCTCCGAATCAGAACTCCAAGCAGCGATCTCAGCCCGCTCGGCCCTCACCGGTCGTGTCGATGCCCTGACCGGCGCCCACACGGCGGCACGGGCGGAGATGGAGCGGATCAACGCCGCCCTCACGGAGCGTGGTGCCTCCGATAGCGAGAAGATCGAAGCCCTCGAAGCGGCGCTCACCGATTTCGCCGACGAGCGCAACACGCTCACGACGAAACTCGAGCTGGTGCGGACCACCGTGGCGGCGCTCCACGATCAGATGGCGACCCTGGACTCATCGGTCACCGAGGCCGAAGCGGTGGCGAATGCACTCGGCGAGCGGATGCAGGAACTCCGATCTTCGGTCGACGGCTTGAAAACCGAGCCCATCGCCGCCGCCGACATGAGCGCCTTCGACGTCCCCGACGCGTTCGACACGAGCGGTTTCGTGGAGGTCACCGCCGAGGACGCCACAGCCGCTCCAGCCGACGAAAGCGATGGCGAAGGCGAAGGCGACGATACCCCGCCGTCCGAGCCGGAGTCGACCGACTCCCCCGAGGAGCCCGAGGACATCGATGAGGTGCATGCGCTCGTCGCCGAAACCGTGGCCTCATTCGAACCCGACAACGCTGATGCGCTGCCAGGGTCCGGAGTCACCGCCGAGCAAGCACCAGCGACCACCGGAACAACCGAGCGGAGCCGCGGGAGGGGTGGCCTGGCGAGTCTCTTCTCATCGTTCACCCACTCGTCGGCTCCCGACAAGACTGAGACCACGGAGGCGTCAGGGCCTCTGCTCGCCACCGCAGGAGTGGTGGGCTCAGGCGATGTAGTCCTGGAATCGGTCGAGCCAGACGACGAAACCGCTGAGCCGACGTCAGCGAAGGAGGCGGCTCCCGCCTCACGACGGCCGATCGAGATCCCGGAGAACCTACGCGACGATCCGGTCGCTGTCGCCAGGCATGTGGTCAACACCGAGAACGCCGTGTTGTTGATCGATGGGGACCCCGTTGCCGCGATGGGGTGGCCGAGCGTCGATCGTGTCGACCAGCGACGGAATCTGGTCCACTACCTCAGCGCATTGGCGGCCAGCAGCGGCGCAGCGCCCGACGTACTCCTCGACCGGGACCACGGCCATGACCGCCTGCCAGACTCGCGTTCGGTTCGTGTGAGGATCACCCGGGAGGGAGGGTCGGTTGCTGCCCAAATCGTCGGCCTGATCGACTCCTACCCGAGCGAATGGCCGGTCGTCGTCGTCACCGACGACATGGATCTCGCGTCATCGGCGGCCATGAAGGGCGCGACGATGATCGACAACGGCCAGCTCCTGGATCTGTTCATCGCCACATAGTCGGCACGAGGGCCCGCGCTGTCCTGGCCCGTAGACTCCCGTACCACACTCCGATCCCATAGGACAGGTCGTCGAGCACAGCGATTGCGATCGCGCCGAGGTCCCTGTGAGCGGCGTTTCTGATCAGCCATCCGAGCGCAATCCCTCTCGCCCGGGCTCGCAATCTCGGCGATCGCGCCTGCGCCACGGCGATCAGCGTGATCGGCCACCAGGCTCGACCGGCGACCCCGGTGAACGCCACCGTAACCTGCGCCGTTGACCGAAGGTTCTCGATCGCCCCACGGGCCGCCGAACCCGGTGTCCCGTCACACCACGTCCGGAACTGCGCCGCTCTCCGACCGGTCTCGAGGACGACCGTGCCGACGGCCACGGCCGTAGCGGGCACAAGCGGCAGAACGATGGACCCGACCAGAGCGACGGCAACGGCTCGATCAACTCGAAACGGAGCCATCGTGCGGCCGTGCTTTGCGGCCAGCAATCCGGCCGAGGTCCCGTAGCGAAAACGCTGGACCATGAACTCGATGATCGTGGCCCGCGCCGGATGGGTGACCGAAAGAGCCGGATCGACAACGACCGACCCGATTCGATCGAGTCGCCAAACGAGATCCACGTCCTCGCCGTATCGGAACCTCGGGTCGAACCCGTCGATCGCCTCCAGAGCCTGGCGCCGGACCGCCAGCGCAGCGGTCGGCAGATACCCGACCGGACGTCCCGGGCCGACGATCTCCGGGCTCCGGAGACCACGGCCGACGTCCAGTACGGAATGAGATGCCTCGTATCGATCCAGCGGTCCGGTCGGGGGTGGAACCACGATGCGGGGTCCGGCGGCGACGATGCCATCGGTCTTCGTACACCAGGCAGCCAATGCCCTCACCGTCTTCGGCGTGATCCGCACTCCAGCGTCGACGAACACGACGATCTCGTTCTCGGTGGCGGTGATTCCGACCGTGCGGGCTGTCGCGGGACCGCCATTGGTACTCGAGCGAATCAGAGCGACCCGGCCAGCCGCCCAGTCGGGTAGCTCGACCGATGTGGGCGACCCGTCATCGACAACGGTGATGTTCAGTCCTTCGTCGTCATGGGCCAAACCCGCCAGCGTGAACGCGAGACCCACCGGGTCGTCGTACACGGGGATGATCACATCGGTGGGTTCGATCGATCCGGGTGAGGGTTGTGGTGGGCTGACCATCCCCGATTCGACCAGGTGCCACATGAGTTGACGCTGCGCCGGTGAAACGGGCTCGGCCTGCCCGGCCAACCATTCGCTGACGAGAGACGCGCCCCGTGCGGACAGCTTGAGCAAGCGCCGCGGCGATCCGCCGAGGAGAATCCGACCGCCATCGAGTCGTTGGAGCCCCGGTGTGGGACTACAGCACACCGACGGTACCGGCCACTTCGGTGACACCGTGCCGAATCAGTTGTTCGAAGATCCGGCGCCCTTGTGCTGCGGTGGCACCGGTCGGGTCGCCGAGGATGCCATTCGGCGAGACCGAACGTACGCCGTCCCGTTTGAGCTCGGCCAGCAGCTCGGGCAAGCTCTCGTCCCGACCCGGTTCGGCACGGTCGCGCCGGACCAGCTGGGGATGGAGGTGCAGCATCAGCGAGGTCTCGGTGTGACCTGCGTGGGCATCGCCACCTTCGATGACCGGGAAGATCGCTGCGACATTGTGGCCTTCGTCGCGGAGTTGGTGCACGGCATCGGTGACCGGCCGGCGATTGCCGGAATGACCGTTCACGTACACGACAGCAGCAACGTTCGCACGCACGGACCGGGCCAGCTCCACCACGACCGATCTGACGACGGGCCCGCCGACGCTCATCGTTCCGACGAAACCCTGGTGTTCACCGCTGGAGCCGAAGCACATCGGCGGAGCGACGAGGACCACGCTCCCGAAACTGGTCGACGCGAGCCTCGACGCAAGGCCCTCGGCCCAGGCCACGGCGATGCGGGTGTCGGTGTCGAGCGGCAGGTGTGGTCCGTGCTGTTCGGTTGCGCCGAGAGGGATGAGCAGTACGACCTCACCCGGGATCTCGCTCGATGTCAGGCTGCCGAGGCAGAACGGTACGCCAGGGTTCACCGGACCATTCTCCCGCAAGCGCCGGTGGCCGACCAACCGGTGCGCTACAAACGTGGCGTGGCCCTGATCGACGCCGAGACCCACGCAGACGATCGAACGATCGATCTGCGCGCCGCGGTGCCGGTCCGATCCAGTGCTCGGGTGACCTGGCTGGGGGATCGTCGCGTCGTCAGGATCGCGCTCCACGGCTCCCGTCCCGGCGACAAGCTCACCGAGTCGGACTGCCTGGTCGTCGAGTCCGGGCTGCGGGCGGCCAGAGAACAGCGGCTGCCTGTGATCGCTGACATCACCGCCGCCGGCGTCGGCCTGACCGAAGGTCTGGCCCCATCCGTTGCGTGGAGTCGCATCGCCCGTGAGATGGTGCGGTGCAGCGGAGTAGTGCCGCTCCTGTTCATCGCCGACGGCCCGGTCCTGTCGGGTCCGTCGTTTCTCCTCGCCCTGGCCGACGTGGTGGTGTTCACCGCTGATGCGTACGCTTATCTGTCCGGACCCCAGATGGTGCGCGATTTCACCGGCACCGACGTCAGCGGTCTAGCCCTGGGGGGCGCCGGCTCTCACCAGCGCAGTAGTGGGCTCGCTGCGACGGTCGTCGAGACGCCGGTTCAGGCCGAGGACTACCTGCTCGAGATCCTCGGCTACCTCCCTGATCACGTGGATCAGATGCCCGCGATGATCCCGACCGACGACCCGGCCGATCGGGCGACCCCCGAGGCGGGGGAGCTGCTGCCGACGACGGCGACTGGTTCTTACGACGTCCGGTCGGTGATCGCAACCATCATCGACGATGGCGTCTTCAGCGAACTCAGGGCCCAGTGGGCCCCGAATCTTGTCGTCGGGTTCGCATCGGTCGGTGGCCATCCGGTGGGCATCGTGGCCAACCAGACCCAATCGATGGCCGGCAGCATCGACATCTCGGCCAGTCAGAAAGGGGCTCGTTTTGTCGGCTTCTGCGATTCGTTCAATGTGCCCCTCCTCACCGTTGTCGACACGAGCGGATTCCTTCCCGGTAAAGACCTCGAATGGCGGGGCATGATCCGTCACGGTGCCCAATTGGCGTTCGCTTATGCTCGGGCCACCGTGCCCCGCGTCGGGCTGATCCTGCGCAAGTCCTACGGCGGTGCGTACATCGTGATGGACTCGGTCAACATGGGCAACGATGTGATGCTGGCGTGGCCCACCGCCGAGGTGGCGGTCATGGGGGCCAAGGGGGCGGTGGAGATTCTCCACCGCGGGGCCAGCGAACTGGACAAAGCGGGTCTTGTCGCCGAGTACGAGGCGACGCATCTCACCCCGTACCAGGCTGCGGAGCGAGGGAGTATCACCGCGGTGATCGCGCCATCCCACACCCGTATCGAGGTGAGCGACGCCGTGGCGATGCTGTCGTCGAAGCGGGAACGTCTTCGGGCTCGCCGGCACGACAACATGCCGCTGTAGCCCGCATTGCCGCTGGCGTCTATGACGATTTTCACATCAAAGCGCCTGCTCAGCCGGGCCGGGCCGAGGTAATGTGAAGGTCTGCATCTCCCCCTTTGATGCATACAGCTGACGCCGAGTCGGTTTCCCCCTTTCCAATCGGCGTCAACAAGAAGCCGGTCGCTCAGAAGCGGCCGGCTTCTTCTGTTTCAACCGAGTTCGTGCCGCCACGGTGGGTCGGCCCCGGGTCGCGAACACGTGATACCGGCGACCCGGACGGCGAACTCGAGTGTCGATTTCCACCAGTGAGCATCGAGTTGGTGGAAGGTCTCGACGGTCGTGCCCGCCTCGTACAAGCTGGCGAGCAACGCCCCACAGAACGAGTCGCCGGCGCCCACCGCATCGACGAACTCGATTCGGTCACCGGCGGCTCGGACGCCGCCACCCGATGCCAACGCGACCTCGGCTCCGTCGGCACCGAGTGTGCGTACGACCGCCCCGACACCGCGGGCGAGGAGATCATCGACGGTGACCCCCATCCATTCGAAGTCCTCGTCGCTGCCGCGCACGAGGTTCGCTCGATCGATCCAGCGGTCGGCGAAGTACCACCAGCGAGCCCGGTCCCCGATCATCGCCGGACGGACGTTGGGATCGAGACTGACGAGTCCTGGGAAAGCGGAGGCCAACTCGGCCAGCGTGATCGCAGTCTGGCCTCGAAAGAGCCCGAGGGTGCCGCCGTGGAGAATGGCCGGCTCGTCGGGGAGGGATGCGAGATCGACTGCGTCGAGAAGCGTGTCGGCGGTCCCGGTGCCGGAGAACACGAAGCGTTGGATCGGTTCGGTTTTCACCTCGGCGGTGGCGGTCGGCTCGCGGCCTCGTTGGGCGGCATCGAGGATCACATTGCTGGCGAGCAGGTGCGACCAAATCCGCTCACCGTACGGGTCGGTCGAGACTCGCCCGACGAAGGCGGTGGGGACCCCGAGTCGAGCGGCGGCGATGGCGGCGTTCATCGGCCCGCCGCCGGGAACCGCCCGGATGCCCGAAGTGTCGGTGTCGGACCGCAGAAGGTCGACCAGTGCTTCGCCGACGCAGAGCAGAAGGCTCATCCCGGAACTGTTCGGGCAAGCTCCGCTGCGGTCGGCTCGTGGTGTTCTCGCGCAACGTCGGGCAGAAGGTCAACGATTCGGTCCATCAGCCGTTTGGTCTCGACCTCGAGGTCGTCGGTGGGTGGATGGTACGGCTCGCCGAAGCGGACCCGCACCTCGGGGGGGTCGGCGAGGTTGAGCAAATAGGGGAGTCGGCGGTTGCGGGGCCAGGCCCGCTCGGTACCCCACATGCCGACCGGAACGATCGGGGTGCCCGTGTCCAGGGCCAGCCGAACCGCCCCATACCTGCCCTTGAGCACGGGGTCGAAGAAGTCATGACCTCGAGGGATCGTGCCCTGCGGGAAGACCGCCACCAGTTCACCGGCGCGCAAGGCCCGCGCCGCTTCCCCCATCGGGTCGCCGCTGTGGTCCTGACGGTCGACCCGGATCGCCCCCATGGCAGTGGTGATCGGACCCACGATCGGGGCGTCGGTGACCTCCTTCTTGGACAGGAAGCGGACTGGACGGTTCGTGCGGCTCACGGCTTGTCCGAGCACGAGCGGATCGAGGTAGCTGCGATGATTGGGAGTGATCAGCGCACCCTTGAGATCGGCCAGATTGTCGACGCCGTCGACATCCATCCGAATGAACAGGAGTAGTTCAGGGCGAAACAACTCCCTGACGATGCGCTGGGGTTCGATGCCGAGCGGTTTGGGCACGCCGGGGGGAGCATCCAACCACACGGTGGGCCAGCGAGAGAGGCTGGCGAGGGCCCACAGGCGGGGGTCGGGGTTGACGGCGGTGGGATGGCCGACCGCCCGTAGCATCGGGAGGTCGAAAACGCTGTCGGAGTAGCCGTAGCTGTCGGCGAGTTCGATGAGGTTGGCTCGGGCCCACGCCCTGACCGAGCGAGCTTTGCCACGACTCCACACGAACTCACCGTCGACCGTGCCGTTGTAGGTGGATCCGTCAACGGACCGATAGCGGGTGGCGAGAACGGCGTCCATCCCCATCAGGTCGGCAAACGGTTTCACCAGCTCGTAGGGGGTTGTCGTGGCCAGTACGACCTTGTCGCCGGCGGCCCGGTGATCGGCGATCAGCTCGTGGGCGAAGGGCTGCACCGCGTCGGCAAGGACAGGTCCCACCCGCCGGCCCGCCGCCTGGACCGCCGCCACATTCCAACCCTTCGTGGCGCGGATGCCGACCCGGGTCAGGGCCATCGACGGCAGGGTTTCTCCGATCACGTTGAAGATGCCGAACACCAGCCCTTCGCCGCGAATCGGCTTGTCCGCCAGCACTCCCTCGGCCCGCAGCGCGGCGGAGATGTGCGGCCCGCTGGCCCCCTGCAGAAGTGTGCGGTCGAGATCGAAAAAGGCTGCGCCTGCCATAGGAATGAACCTATCGGCTCGGCTCGAACTCGGCGTGAGGGAGGAGCCGACGACGTCACACCTCGATCCGACTACACGCCGAGGTTGCGCCGGATCACGTTCAGAGCGCTCCCCGCATGGAACCACTCGATCTGTTCGTTGCTGAAGGTGTGGGCGCCTTCGAAGGACCAGGTGGAACCGGCGAGGGTGGTGACGGTGACGGTCAGCGTCCGCCCGGGCGTCAACTCGGCCAGACCGGTGAGACCGATACGGTCGTCCTCGCCGATGCGGTCGTAGTCGGCGGGGTCGACGAAGGTCAGGGGCACCATCCCCTGCTTTTTCAGGTTCGTTTCGTGTATACGGGCGAAGCTTCGGGCGATCGCGACCAGACCCAGACGAAATCGAGGTTCCATCGCAGCATGCTCCCGGCTCGAGCCCTCGCCCATGTTCTCGTCGCCGATGACCACCCATGGTTGGCCGGCCTGGTGGTATGCCCTGGCGATCTCGGGGAAGGTCTCCGTGTTGCCGGTGAGCTGATTCTTGCCGTACCCGACTTCATAGTCGCTGCCATCGGCCCTGGTGAAGGCGTTGACCGCACCCAGGTAGAGGTTGCCGGAGATGTTCTCGAGATGGCCCCTGTACTTGAGCCACGGTCCGGCCATCGAGATGTGGTCGGTGGTGAACTTGCCTTTGGCTTTCACCAATATCGGCAGTTCCGCGTAGTCGTTCCCGTCCCAGGGGCGAAACGGTGTGAGAAGCTGTAGTCGATCCGACGAAGGCGACACGGCCACATCGATTCCCTCTCCGCTGTCCGGCGGTGCGATGAATCCGGATTCGCCTTCGTCGAAACCGCGAGGCGGCAATTCGACACCCACCGGCACCGACAGGGCGACCTGTTCTCCGTGTTCGTTGGGGAGCGTGCCCGAAATGGGGTCGAAATCGATGGTCCCGGCCAGAGCCAGGGCCATGACGGTTTCGGGTGACGTGACGAACGCCAGGGTGGCGGCATCACCGTCGTTGCGCTTGGGGAAGTTGCGGTTGTAGCTCGTGACGATCGTGTTGGCGACTCCCGGTTCGTGTTCCCCGGTTCGGTCCCACTGCCCGATGCAGGGCCCACAGGCGTTGGCGAGAACGGTCGCCCCCAACGCCTCGAAGTCGGCGAGGAGCCCATCGCGTTCGATCGTTGCCCTGACCTGTTCGGACCCGGGAGTGATCATGAGTTTGGTCTTGACCTCGAGACCCTTGGCGGCGGCTTCGCGGGCGATCGACGCCGCCCGCGTGATGTCTTCGTAGCTGGAGTTGGTGCAACTGCCGATGAGCGCGGCGCTGATCTCGGTCGGCCAGCCGTTTTGGCGGGCCTCGCTCCCGAGATCCTTGAGCTCTCGGGCGAGGTCGGGTGTGTGTGGACCGTTGATGTGGGGGTGCAAATCATCGAGGTCGATCTCGATCACGCGATCGAAGTACTCGCTCGGACTGCTGAGCACATCGTCATCGGCTCGGAGATGATGGGCCACCGCGTTGGCGGCATCGGCTGTGGCTTCACGTCCTGTCGACTTGAGGTAGCGGGCCATTGCGTCGTCGTAGGCGAACAACGACGTCGTGGCGCCGATCTCGGCTCCCATGTTGCAGATCGTCGCTTTGCCGGTGGCCGAGAGACTGTTGGCCCCGGACCCGAAGTATTCGACGATGGCCCCCGTTCCGCCCTTCACCGTGAGGATCTCGGCAACCTTGAGAATGACGTCCTTGGGAGCGCTCCACCCGCTCAACCGCCCGGTGAGGTGAACGCCGATCAACTTGGGCCACCGCACGTTCCACGGAAAGCCGGTCATCACGTCGACCGCGTCCGCTCCTCCCACGCCGATGGCGATCATGCCGAGGCCGCCTGCGTTCGGAGTGTGACTGTCGGTGCCGATCATCATTCCGCCGGGAAAGGCGTAGTTCTCCAACACCACCTGATGAATGATGCCGCTTCCCGGCTTCCAGAAGCCGCCGCCGTACTTGGCGCTAATCGAACGCAGGAATTCGTAGACCTCTTCGTTCGAATCGACAGCGCGCAGGAGGTCTTTCTTCCCGTCGACCTTGGCCTGGATCAGGTGGTCGCAGTGTGTGGTGGTGGGGACCTGCACTTCCGGGAGGCCGGCGGTGTCGAACTGGAGCCACGCCATCTGTGCGGTGGCGTCTTGCATCGCCACCCGGTCGGGCCGGAAATCGACGTAACTGACGGCACGCCCGACCTCGGCCTCGGGGTCGTCGAGGTGGTTGGCGAGGATCTTCTCGGCCAGCGTCATCGATCGCCCGAGTCGAGTGCGCATGGCCGCGACCCGCTCGTCGAGAGTGGCGTACACCGCGTTGATCAGTTCGATGGGTGTGACAGGACCGACGGTCATTGGTGGAATCTCCTTGATCAGATCTTTGTCAACTCTAACGGAGTGACGGTGAGGCGCTGGAGGAGCAACTCAGCGTCGAAGGCGAAGTGCCGATGGGATCACAGTGTTAGGCCGAGGTGTCGTTCCGTCGTTGCTGATCGTTGCGTCGATCGGCCTGGTGTCGTGTGGGTTGGCTGGCACGACGGTGTCCGAACCGGCAGGCCTCGACTCGACCGCGGACTTGCTGGCCCAGGGATACACCCCCGAGGTGTCCTCCTGCGTCGTGGGACTGCTCGACAGCCGAACAGGCGAGTCGACTCGATCGGAATTGATCGCGACCTGTCAGCGGGCGTCGGACATGCTCGTCGAGGCAGGGAAGGAACCACCGGTCGAGATTCCGTTCTCGGGACCCACCACCTACGGGGACGACCCGGTACTGGACTCGCTCTGGGATCTGTGTGAGCTCGGCGACGGCGGCGCGTGTGATGCGCTCTGGGAGCGGGCGCCCGTCGGCAGCGAGTACGAGGAGTTCGGCGTGACCTGCGGGAATCGGCCCGATGTGCTCAATTGCTCGGATCTGGTGCTCGCCGACGAATAGGGTTCTGCGATGACCGGGGCGTTGGATGGGATCGTTGTTGCCGATTTTTCGAGGGTGCTGGCCGGCCCCCTGTGCGCGATGCACCTCGCCGACATGGGTGCCTCGGTCATCAAGGTGGAGCGACCCGATGGCGGGGACGACACCCGGCACTGGCCTCCGTTCTTGGACGACGGGACCAGCACGTACTACGCCGCCATCAACCGGAACAAACAGAGCATCACCCTCGATCTGGGCCGGCCTGCCGACCTGGATCTGGCGCGAACCCTCGTCGCTCGTGCCGACGTTCTCATCGAGAACTTCCGGCCAGGGGTGATGGAAGGGTTCGGTCTCGATTTCGAATCGGCCCGGGCGGTCAACCCCGGTCTGGTCTACTGCTCGATCACCGGATTCGGCACCGACGGTGCAGGTGCGTCGATGCCCGGATTCGATTTCCTGATCCAGGGGATGGGAGGGTTGATGAGCCTGACCGGACCCGAGGATGGCGGCCCGTACAGGGTGGGTGTGGCCGTGGCGGACGTGCTCGCCGGGCTCCACGCTCTGGCCGGCATCCTGGCCGCGCTGCACGCTCGCTGGATCGGTGGCGGTCAGGGCCAGCTGGTCGAGATCGCCCTGATGCAGTCGCTCCTGGCCGGAATGGTCAATGCCAGCTCAGCTGCGCTGCTCACCGAAAAGGACCCCCGCCGAGCTGGTAACCGCCACGCTTCCGTCGCTCCGTACGAGGTGTTCGTCGCGTCCGACGGGCCGTTCATCATTGCGACGGGCAATGACCGACAGTGGCGGCGTCTGTGCGAGGTGATCGGTGCCGACCACCTCATCGACGACCCACGGTTCGTGACCAATGGCGCGCGGGTCACCCACATCCTGGAGCTGGGCGAGGCGCTGGCTCCCCACTTGCTCGAGCGACGCGCCGCAGAGTGGATCTCGGCGCTGCTGGCGGCCCGGGTTCCGGCCGGCCCGATCAATACGCTCACCGAGGCGTTCGCCGACGCCCGACGCCTCGGTCTCGATCCGGTCTGGACCGTTGACGGAATGCGCACAGCTCGCGCGCCGATCAAGCTCGGTCGCACCCCGTTGGAGGCGAGGAAGAAACCTCCGATACTCGGTGAGGACTCCGACGATGTGAGGGCCTGGCTGGAATCGGCGGGCTGATCACCGTTCGGCGCTGACCCGTTTCAGTGCCAGTCGGGCCGGGCGGAGGTACGCCCCGTCCGCCCGATCGCCGATGTGCCGAAGCGGGTCGTGATCTCGTCGATGGCGGCGTCCACCTCAGGGGACCGACCCGGCTCGAAGGAGAGGGACTGCTGCACGTTGTGGGGCGAGCTGAGGTTGCTCAACGACAATCCGAGCTTGGTGCACGCGCCGCTGTTGATGAACTGCTCGTTGTCCCGGAACAACCGGGTCGCGGCCCGCCCGATCGTCGAAGAAGACCAGGTCGCCTCCGGCAGGGTGACCGACCTGCTGAACGACCGGAACTCGTTGTCGCGAAGGTTCATCGTGACCGTTCGCCCCATCATCTCCTTGCCGCGCATCCTGGCCGAGATCTGATCGACGAGCTCGAACATGATGACCCTGGCGTCGTCGCCGGTGAGCCCGCCGGAGGGAAAAGACCGTTGGGATCCGATCGACTTGCGCCGGCGGTCGGTGTCGACCCGGCGGGGATCCCGATTGTTGGCCAGGGCGTGGAGATGATGCGCGTGGGCGCGGCCCAGCGCATCGGTGAGGCGTTCGATGTCGACGTTGGCGAGGTCGCCCACCGTTCCGATACCGATGAGTCCCAGTTTCTGTGTCGTCTTCAGGCCGACGCCCCACAAACGGTCCACCGGCAGAGGCCAGAGAAAGTCGAGTTCGCCGCCATCGGGAACGACGAGGAGTCCGTCGGGTTTCCCCGCCTGGCTTGCCACCTTGGCGCAGTGTTTGGTCGAGGCGACACCGACGGTGATCGGCAGGCCGACCTCGGTCCGGATGCGATGCCGGAGGGTCTCGGCGATCCGGGGTGCGGGACCGACGGTTCGAGCGAGGCCACCCACGTCGATGAACGCCTCGTCGATCGAGACCGGTTCGACCAGCGGCGAGGTATCGCGAAAGACCTCGAAGACCCGTTTGCTCGCTTCGGCGTAGGCGTGGAATCGGGCCGGAACGATGACGGCGTTCGGGCAGAGTCGAAGAGCGGCCTTGGTTCCCATCGCCGTCCGCACGCCGAAGGCTTTGGCCTCGTAGCTCGACGCCAGCACGATGCCCCGCCCGACGATCATCGGCCGATCGCGCAGTGTCGGATCGTCGCGTTGCTCGACCGAGGCGTAGAAGGAGTCGAGATCGGCATGGAGAATGGATGCCGGCATCAAACATATGTTCGTATCCGCCCGTACGACCGTCAAGGGCTTTCGCCCCTCATCCGGCGATCGTGGCGAACGGGAGGAAGGCCACCGACGTGGGGTATCCAGCCAAGCGCACCTCGGTACCGGGCTCGACGAGTAGGACGACCCGGTCGTCGAAGTTGCCCCGACCGACGATGGCGCCGCTGTTGACCGCCGCTGCGGTCTCGACCGCCGAACCTGCCGGGAGCCCATCGATGATCAGCGCCCCGCCCTCCTGTGGAGGCTCGATCACGGTCCGACCGTCAATGGGTCCGAACTCGACCTCGACGGTGCTCAACTCCGGCTCGAGCGCCGATATGAGAGGGGCCGAGAGTTGACCTGTGCCGAGGCGCACCGGAAGTTGGCGCTGAACGAACAGGAACGCGATGACGTCGGCCCACCTGACCGCTTGGACGCCTGGGGCTTCGCCGAGCAGGTTGGAACTGATGCCCGGCATCTGCATGTTGGCGACCTCGACGAACCAAGGTCGCAGATAGTCGATGGCCAAGCCCGGTCGGTAGCTATACGGATCGCGTGGCTCGGTCAGACCGCCGAATGAATCGTGAGCGACGAGGACGTCGAGGGGTTCGGCGCCCTCGGTCAACGCCCGCACGAGCGGGCGACCCTCGATCGAGGTCGGCAGTGGTTCCAGCACGGTTGGGATCGGCTGTGCGATCGAGACGAGTTCGACCGTCTCGGTATGGTCGTATCCGATCAATCGGTCCAGGTCACCGCTCCGGTCAACCACGGTGGCGGTGAGCTCGCGATCCTCCCACACGCCCGGTCGAATCTCGTCGACGATCGGCCGAGCGGCGGCCAGCGCTCCTGCGGGACTCCAGTGTGTGTCCAACTTCAACGCATGCTCCTGCCCCCGGACCGACGTGGCAAGAGAGATCACATCGTCTCGCATGGCGAGGCGCTCGACGACGGCCCGGTTGGCTTGTTGGCATTCGTTGGCGATGTCCCCGAGGAGTTCGGGCACGATGATCTCCTTGTCCGGGGTGATGGCGATCACCATGCGTCGGCCGGTGTGCGCCAGGATTCTTGCGCTGAGGTCGATCTCCTCGATCCACGCCGCCTCTTCGGTCGGAGTGATGCAGGGTTGTTGCGCGGATTCGGCGAGGAACAGCCAGCCCTCCTGGCCCAGCAGGACCTGGTCGCTGTCGGTCACCGCCTGGACATACCGGTCATCGAGGATCCGGCTCGTCGTGCGCTCGAACTCCGCCGCCAGTTCCCGACCCGGCACCCGATCCTCGAGCCATCGCTCGAACTCGGCGGTCTCCGAAGCGTCTTCTGCGAACATCAGCCCGTCGATCTGGTCCGCGGCCGATGAATCGTTCGGCTGATCGTCGCTCACCAGACCGGTGACCGTCAGCACGAAGGGGACGAAAAGAAAACCGACCAGGGCGATCAGGCTCGACAGCGGCCAACGGCGGTCGGTCGCTGGTCGCGGCTGGTTCTCGTCTCGCTCGAGCATCAGAACTGGTAGTAGAGGAAGGGCGTGAACGCATCGGAAAGGATGCGCACCGCAACGAGGGGCAGTGCTGCGCCGTAGAGGGCGAAGCGGATGGCCCCGGCCTGCGGTTGCCTTTGGGAGAGCAGATCGACCGGTCGGAAATCGGTCGGTGCTGCGGCGAGTGCCAGTCCGAGTACGAGCGTGGTGGCGGTCAGCGGGGTCAACGCGTCGGCCACCGGCGCCGGTAGACCACCCGAGGGCACGACCGCGGCCGCCAGGAAACTGCCCGCCGTGGAGAGATCCGGTGCCCGGAACAAGATCCAACCTCCCAGGACCACCAGCGCCGTCCACACTCGGAGGCCGATGTGGGTGTTGTCCGCCCGAATGCCGGTCGACCGTTCGGCGAGCAGGGCTGCCCCATGCCAGAGTCCCCACAGCAGGAAGGTCCAGGCGGCACCGTGCCACACGCCGGTGAGAACGAACACGACCAGCAGGTTCCGCATGGTGGCAGCCCGGCTGCCCCTGTTGCCACCGGCGGGGATGTAGACGTAATCGCGGAACCAACGCGACAGGGTGATGTGCCACCGCCGCCAGAAGTCTGTGACGGTGGCAGCCGCATACGGCCGCCTGAAGTTCTCGGGAAAGGTGAATCCGAGCATCTGGCCGAGACCGATGGCCATATCGGAGTAGCCGGAGAAATCGAAGTAGATCTGAACGGCGTAGCCGGTGGCGGCGATCCAGGCCGAGAGGGTGGTGGGTTCGGCCGCGAATGCAGCATCGACGAGCGGCGCGACCGAATCGGCGATCAGCACTTTCTTGGACAATCCCCAGGTGAAACGAGCGAAACCGGCGGTGATCGCATCGGCGTCGACCCTGCGGTGCCCGAGTTGGTCCTGGATCTCCGAAGCCCGGACGATAGGCCCGGCGATCAGTTGAGGAAAGAGGCTCACATAGAGGATCAGGCGAAGTGGGTTGCCGATCGGTTTTATCCGACCCGCTGCGACATCGAAGGTGTAGCTCATCGATTGGAAGGTGAAGAACGAGATTCCGATCGGGAGCAGGATCTCGGGAACTCCGAACCCATTTCCGCCGAGCGCCTCGGTGAATGACGAGATCGAGCGGCCGAGGAATCCTGCGTATTTGAACCAACCGAGGAGGCCGACGTTGGCGATGATCGCCACGATCACACACGAGCGGACGAGTCGTGCCTTTCCCCTCTCACGGGCGATGGCGGCGAGATCGGCGGCGAGGTAGTTGATGATGACCGACACGAAGAGGAGCAGGACGAGGTGTCCGCTGGCCCAGGCGTAGAACAGCAGGCTGGCCAGTAGCAGCGAATGATTGGCGAGTGCGACGGACCATCGGACCAACGGCGTGTGGACCAGCAGAACAACCGGTAGGAACAGCCACAGGAACACGGCCGAGTTGAACAACACCTGGCGAGCGTAGATCCGTGCCAACTTCCTCCGGGGGAGGGGCTCGGGATCGGCCGGTCAGCTCGGCCAGGTTCGATCCCTGCCGGCCTGTCGCCTCGGTGACTTCGGACCCAGGGCCCAGCGTCGGCGCCATGCGCCGATCTCGGGTCCGGACAGCTGTGCCACCTCGCCGGCGTGGGCTTTCCTTCGGGCTTCCCACCAACCGGACGAGAACTCCTCGGCCAACTCGTTCACGCGTTCCTCGATCCGTTTGGCGAACGCACGGGCGTCCTCGTCTGCCGGCGAGGTCATCGGTTTCCCGAACACGACCGCACAACGTGACCGACTGGGCCAGCTTTTGCCCTTGGCAAGAATCCCGCCCGTCCCGTCGATGTAGGTCGGGACCACGGGCACGTCGGTTCGTTTGGCCACGAACGCCGCACCGGGACGATGTTCCTGACCCCACCCGTCCGGGGAGCGGCCGCCCTCGGGATAGATCAGCAAGCTGTTGGCGCGCGAGATCACCTCGACCGCGTTGCCGATACTCATCTTGGAGAGTTTGCGCCGTTCGATCGGGATGGCACCGATGAACAGCGCCGATAGCGCGCCGGCAACCCGATTGGGGAAGAAGTAGTCCGCCCCCGCGGCGACGGCGAGATTCCGGCGAAGATGGGACGGGATGGTGGCCAGAAGCAACGTGGTGTCGGCGTGGCTGTGGTGGTTGGCGGCAAAAACGACGGGTGCCTTCACCTCCAGGAGCCGGTCGAGACCGATCACCCGGGGGGCGCCGTACACTCTGATGGCCGGTTTCATGAACGCCCAGACGCCGATCTCGCGGGCGATCTTGGCCGGCCGGGTCCTCGACCACCTCGTGTCGAAGTGGACCCCGGCCGTCGCTTCTGGCGTCGGTTTGTGGACCCCCTTGGGCGTCGACGGCGGAGTGGCGATGAATCGCAGCCAGCCCATGATGCGCTAGACCACGTCGGCCATGAAGATCGGCGGGTTGTGGAGGTGGGTGAGGGTCGGTCCCCGGCCGACGATGTCGGAGGCCATCTCGAGCGCATCGTCGAGGGTCGAGGCCGGTTTGAAGCCAAGCCGCCGCACGGCTTTCGTGTCGCCGCCGACGACGATGACGCCGCCCAGGTACTCCAGGGCGTGTGAGCCCCAATACCACATGTAGAACGGATGCACCCCGTGGTAGGCGTAGCTGTTGCGGTACAGGTGCCGGTACCACTCGTCCTCGGCATACCGCTTTTCGTATTTCGCCTCGATCTCCAGCGGGTCGGTTGTCTCGGCGAGTACCTGCTCGAAGAAGTCGACATAGCTCGGATGGTGAACCGGGTGGAACTCCCATGGGGTCGGATGGCTCATGATGAGCACGCCGCCCTCTCGCACCACCGGCTTGCCCCGGTACAGGTTGAAGAAGTAGCCGAGCCCTTGAACCATCACGAGAATCGGGTTCATGATGCTGTTGACGTTGTACGGCGTGAGGTACGGCAGACCCATCGTGACGATGTCGGTTTGGCCCTCGACGCGCACCATGTGCTGCTTGTAGACCATCTCGGTCGTGCGTTTGTGGACCGCCTCGACCTCACCGGCCTGGACCGAGGTCATCTCATAGGGAGACTTCCACGAGTGAAAGGCCCGACGTCGGACGCTGGACGGCATTGCCCGCAGACCCGTCTGCATGCCAGCGAAAGATGCTCGATCGCGTAGCGACCATTCCCACTCCCGTTTCTGCAGCACCCCCATTGGCCCGTCCTGGCCGAACACGTTGGTGTTCACGGTCGTTTCGATCTGGAAGATCCGCGGTCCGTGCTTCTTGATGACCGCACCCTGGCGCCAATTCGATCGGTGGAGCTCGGAGCGATCCTGATCCATGAAACTCCTCGAGTGGCGCATCGTGCGGACGTTGTGATGGGCACGCACCCCTTCGTAACCGGACAATCCGGTGGCGGTGCTCTTCCAGCCACCGTCCATGCTGACCAGGTTGATGTTGACGTAGACGACCAGGTCGCTCTCGGCGGCCCGCTTGGACATCTGGACGACTTCGTCGTGATCGGTGTGCCCCAGGATCACCATGCCGTCATGGTCCTCGGCGTCATGGTTGTAGAGCTGACCCGATGGTGAGAACGCCTCGTACACCCGGTCGCCGACAGCGTGTCGAAGCTCGGCCTCGGTCATCCGTCGGTGGAGGCACAGGGCGGCGATGATGTGAACGTCGTCCACTCCGGCGGCGGCCGCATGATCCAGCACCGCCTCGATCACGCGTTGTCGGAGATCGGGACGCTGCATCGGGGGTAGCGGCAGCGAGATGTCGTCGAAGGCGATGGTCAACTTCATCCCCCGCTTCATCAGCGACGGTAGGGGGTCGTCGTCGATCGGGTTTTCGAGCGCCTCGGCTATGGCGAGATCAGGGTTCGGTATCCCGCGGAGGGGTTCGCCCGGATAGACGACCCGGCTCCTGCCCACCGGCAGTTGCTCCAGCCGGAACCCTTCGCCGTGATGGAACAGGATCGGCGGCGCCTGCCGGTCGACGTCGAGAACGAAACCGGGTCGTGGATTCGGTCGGTTCTGCTTCATGTGGTCGGCTCGTCCACGTTGGTCACCCATCCAATGTTCATCACTTTCTCGACCGTCGCGCTGCGGGCAGCGGGCCCAGCGGCAGAACGCGATCCGTTCCACCTCCCGCTTTGGTCCACGACTCGATCAGCCAACCCCGCTTGGAGGCGATGGAGGCCAGCCGCGTTTCGGGGTTGACCGCAACCGGATATCCGACCGCATCCAGCAGCGGAAGATCGGAGCTCGAATCGGCGTAGGCCACGGACTCGGCCAGGTCGATGCCATGGAGCTGTGCGAAGTCCCGCAGCTCCTGGGCGCGAACCTCACCGGTCGGCGGCACCGCGGTCAGCTCGCCGGTGTAGCGCTCGTTGCGGACGGTCATCTCGGTACAGATGACGTCGTCGAACAGCGGTCGTAGCGGGTCGACCACGATGTTGAGCGCACCGGTGATGAGGATCGTGCGATGGCCGAGGGCCCGGTGTTCCCTCACGCGCCGCAGGGCGGCTGGAAACGCCTTCGTCAGGATGTGGTCGGCCAGGAGCTCGGGCCCGAGCCTCGCCATCTCTGCGACCGACGCTCCGTCGTAGCGGCGGTAGAAGTGACGCAGGAAATCGGTTCGGTCACGCTGATCGAGAGCGAGCAGACCGGGTGCTTCGCCGAGCGTGCGCAGTGCGAAGCGGACTCGATCCATCGCTCCCATGTCCCGCGTTGCCAGCCATGCGTAGCTGAAGACGACATTGGACGCGATGATCGTGTTCTCGAGGTCGAAGGCAGCCAACTGTCGCTCAGGCGACAGAACCTTTCTGCGGGTGCGGGCGGTCCGTCCGTCCGGGTCGCTCTTGGTGCCGGTGGTCTTCACCCGAGCATGGTGGACGACCGACGGAAGGTGGATCTCGGTGACATAGCGGTTCCAGTCGACGATGGAAGGATCGCATCCGAGCGCCAGGCGGTCGGATTTGTCGAGGTTCTCGTGGAGGGCAACGAGATTGTCGACGCCGTAGAGCGCCTCACATTCGGCGTAGGCACCGTAGATCTTCACGTAACCGATCGCCCGTTCCACCTGGTCCCTGCGATCCTCGACCTCGGCGTTGAGGAGAGCCTGGCGGCCCCGAAGCGGGAGACGCTTGAGCGTACGGTCGGCCAGATCGAGGTTCCGCTGGGCTCGATTGAGCTGGCGTTCCAGCGCACCGCGGCCCGGGAAGGAGAACTTGGCTACCGCGATCGGTTGACCCTGCCGGTCATACAACGGGTTCTCGACGAACCATCCGTTCACCAGTTCGACGAGCTGTCGGTAGTGCAGCGGATTGCGGGTACCAGAGGCCACCTGGGTGATATCGACAATGTCGGGATCGATCACTCCCCGCCCCGCTATATCGATGATGGCGGCGACGACGAGATCGACCGGGATCACGTCGACAACACCCTCGGGGACACCGGGGAACTCCTTGAGCAGGCCCTGGGCATAGGAGATGAGAATCGGTTCGGCCATCCGGAACCCCTTGATCCAGCCCGGGACCGGTTCGGCCCACGCCGACTCGATGATCGAGGGTCTGACGATGCTGACCGGAATCACACCTCGGCTCTCGACCAGAGCTCGTTCGCCGAGCGCTTTGGTGTAGGCGTACGAATCGGGCCAACCCAGCGAGGCAGCCCGGGCCCGACCCGCTTCGATCAGCTGCTCGGTCACCCATCGCTGGCGCAATTGCTCGGTCTTGGCCGAGAGAAGCGGTGTTCCCGCCGCTCCGAGTTCGTGGCGGGCCCGTGCCCGGAACTCCTCGAGTCGGGCGACAGCGCGGGACTCGCTGTCGAAGTCGGAGCGTGCCCGGCGCGCCGCACTCACCTCGTCCCGCCAGTTCACGTCGATGTGGAAGGGCGAATCGGTCAGGAGCTGCTCAGGGGCTCGCCCCCGCCGATTCCCGGCGACATAGCACGTGGACACGGCGACGAAGTGGGGGGATACCGCCAAGTCCTGCAACGTCTGAACGATCCGGGTGGCACCGAGCAGGTTGACCTCGACCGCCGAGTCGAGCGGAGCGTCGAAGCTGACCGTCGCCGCGCTGTGGATCACGATGTCGCACGACGCCAGCATTGCCCTATCGTCGCCGTCCAGTGCCAGTCCGTCGGATCCGACGTCGCCGGCGATCACTGAGACCCGCCGGTCCACTTCGGTCCAGAAGACGTCGGCACCCGCTTTCGGGTCCCCGTCCCCCAGTTCGGCCATCCAGCGACGGAACACGTCGTTTCGGAAGACCTCTCGCCGGGTTCGATCCGATGGTGAACTCCGCCTTCCAGGACGCACGAGCAGGACCAATTCGCAGTCGGGGACGCATCTCATCAGTCGCTCGACGAGAGCCGTGCCGAGGAAGCCGGTGGCGCCGGTGATCGCAATCCTCTTGCCGGCCAACTGATTCGAAACGGACAAAGTGAAGCTCCTGTAGCGGTGGCCCGGTTCAGCATAGGGAGTGGGCTCGCCGCGGCTACGGTTTCAGTTCAATGCGCTGTCGTCTCCCATTCTTGCAGCTGGCAGTCGGCCGAGCCCTCGCCGGGTTCGCGTCCGCCGTCGTCGTGGCGATCTTCGGGCTGTCCTCGCTCGTGTCCCCCGCCGTTGCGCAGGCCAACTGCCAGACGGGCCTTCTCGATGCGTCGGGTGAGATCGACTTCGCGCAGGTGGACTCGGCCGTCGCCGAGGTGGAGGGTGCGAATCCCGACGTGGCCGTATTTGTGCGAGTGTTCGACGACGGGACCGATCTCGACAGCGCCAGGACTGAAATCCTGGCGGCGTGCGTGCCCGCCGGCGGCAGTTATCTGTATATCGCCATCGATCTGTCCACCCAGCAGAGTTCGGTGTGGAGCGACCGACTGTCTGACCAGATCGGCCAAGACATCCGCACCGGCGCCATGAGCGACAGTCTCCAGGCCGGGGACCTCACCGGTGGCCTGGTCGCTGCCCTCGACGATGCCGGCCTAGCGCTTGTCCAGGTCGGAGGGTCGGTCGACATCGAACGAGACGACGCCGGTGGTGACGAATCAGGATCGAGCAATCTGGGTACTTACATTCTGGGCGGAACGGTGGTCGGGTTGGCGGGCATCGGCGGTGCAACGATCGTTCGCAGTCGTCGTCGTCAACTGGCAGAACGCCGGGAGGCGTTCGCCGTGCAGCTTGCCGAACCGAGAATCCGGATGGGTGCTGCTCGCGAGCGGGACACCCGGTTGAGCGAACAGGGCGAACGGTTCGGTCGCACGGTCGCCGGTCGGACGCTCAGCCAGTTGAACCACCTCCAGAATCGGGTGGCGACCGCCGGCAACGATGCCGAACGTCACGCCTCGCTGCTGTCCCAGGCGACCCCGGAGGGCATCGCATCGGCATCGGGCGACGAACTCGCCCAGGGCGAAAAGCGGCTCATCGAATTCACCGCCGCACTGGACCGTTACCAGATCGCACTCGATGGCCTGACCGCCTTCGGGGAGTTGCTCGACCGTCTGCGCGTTGCGCTGCCGACGAAGAAGGCCCTGCTGCTGCGCGAACTCGATGCGGCACATCACGATCTCGTGGAGCGCACCTCTGCCGGATGGAAACTCGACGCGTCCGACGCCCGCCTGGCCGGCTCTCGCATGAGTGTCGAACGGATCGGACTCGACGATCTGAAACTCGATCTGCTCGAGCTATCGGATCGGTTGGAGCAGGCCGAGGCCGAGTTGTTTTCCGCTCGGCACGAGATCCAGGCGGTGGCCGATCGGCCCGCCCGCCTGAACGAGTGGGCCCTGGAGCTCGAGCGAGCCGAATCCGAGCAGCGCAAACGGGCCGACACCACCGGGGTTCGGTTCGCCGCCGTCATCGCACCGCACGGCCCTCAGTCGTGGCGCTGGGCGGTCGACCACGTCGACACCGCACTCGGCCGGCTCGATCGCGCGGTCGAACACATCGGGACCGCTGCTACAGCGATCCCTGATCAGGATTGGGCGACCGCCGGCACCCAGCTGGAAGCGGCCGGGCTCGAGCTGAATGCCGCCGATGCCCTCTTCGACGAACTGGATACGCTCATGGTGGATCTCGAGCAGGCCAGGCTCGAGTGTCCAGGAATGATGCGAGCGGCGTCACAGGAGCTGAGCGAACTGCGATCCTTCGTCGCCTCCAAATCCACCGATCTCGCCCCGGAGTTCCATCTGCATCCCGAACGCGTGCAGGAGGTTCTCGAGGAGATGGGCCGGGAGTTGACCAAGCAGCGCCCGAACTACCTCCGGGTGGCGAGAACGCTCGACCGCGTCGACCGTCAAATGGACCAGATGTTGGCCGAGAGCCAGGAAGAGGCCAAACGTATCGAAGCTCTCCGCCGCGAACTGGCACGGGAAGTCGCCCGTGCCGAACGAGCGATCAAGCGGGCCAGCGAGACGCTGGGCTGGGCCATCTTCAGCAGCCGCAAGGACGAGCTCGAACTGCTGTCCACCCGGCTCTCACACTTGCGAGGGCCACTCGAGGGTCAGCTCGACGAGGCGACCGCCATCGGTGATGATGCGGTGGCGATCCGTGAAGAAATCATCCACGAACGCCGGCGCCGCAACACCGGCATCATCGTCGTGGGCGGCGGTCGCGGCTTCGGCGGTGGTGGCTGGAGCGGCGGCGGCTTCGGCGGTGGTGGCGGTGGTGGTGGTGGCGGGTTCGGCGGCTTCAGCGGTGGTGGCGGTTTCGGTGGCGGGGGAAGTTTCGGTGGCGGGGGTTCGACGGGCGGGTGGTAGTTCAGTGCCTCGCCGGGGTCTGGCGCTTGGCCGATCGACGAGCGAACCGTTCCAACGCCAGATCGATGAGCGAATCGATGAGGCGTCGGTACGACAGCCCGGTGGCCTCCCACATCTTGGGGTACATCGAGATGGGCGTGAATCCCGGAATCGTGTTGATCTCGTTGAGGAGGAAACCTCGTCCGCGCTCCTCGTACAGGAAATCGACCCGGCCCATGCCTTCGACCCGCAGTGCGGTGCAGGCGGCGACCGCGATCCGCTCCATCTCGGCGATCTCGTTGCGCGACAGTTCGGCCGGAATGATCAGCTTGGCCGCGCCATCGTGGTACTTGTCGTCGTAGTCGTAGAACTCTGCGCCCGGGATGATTTCGCCTGGCACGGAGAAGTCCAACTCGACATTGCCCAGCACCCCCAGCTCGATCTCGCGGCCGTCGATCGCTTCTTCGACGACAGCCCACTCGTCGTAGAGGAAGGCTTCGGTGATCGCTGCCCGGAGCCCCTCACCGCCGGTCACCCGCGAGATACCGACCGACGAACCCATGTTGGCCGGTTTGACGAAGAGCGTCTGGCCCAAACGCGCCAGTATCCCATCGATCTCAGCCGGATCGCCCACCCATCCGGGTTCGTGGATCGTCGCCCATCGGGCCTGGGGAACACCGGCCGCTCCCAGGGCCTCCTTGGCCGCAGCTTTGTCCATCGCCAGGGCCGAACCCAGCACTCCGGCTCCGACATAGGGGACACCCGCCATCTCGAGCAGACCTTGGACCGTCCCGTCCTCGCCCATCGGGCCATGCAACAACGGGAGGGCAACCGTCCGCTGGGAAACCCCCGGCGGTGCGAGCGCCTCGGACAGGTCGATGTGGGGTCCTGTCACCGGCAACGCCTCGACCGGGCCCGAACCAGCATGTAGATCCGGCGTCGCGCGCCAGATGCCGTCGCGATCGATGGCGATCGCTTCCACCACGTAGCGGCTCCGGTCGATGGCGGCGAGGACGTGCGCTGCGGTGACTCGCGAGACGTCGTGTTCGGCCGACTGACCCCCGTAGAGCACGACGACACGAAGCGGCTCATCTCCGAGCGCTGTTGCCCTGTCGATCATGCTCACATGGGAAACCGTACATCGCACGCTAGACCAGAGGTGTGCGATGGTCCCTCGATGCGCTGACCGAGGCTCTCGAACCGGTGCAGGGCCGCCTCCTTCTCGCCGATGACGCCGACCGAACCGAGCTCTTCGTCGAAGGCGTGTCGATCGACTCGCGCGACGTTGCGGCCGGAGATCTGTTCGTGCCCATCGTCGCCGAACGCGATGGTCATGATTTCATCGCTTCGGCGATTGCAGCCGGAGCTGTGGCCTTCCTCGTTCAGGCCAACCTCTCCGTCAACGCCGTCGATGTGCACGACCCCGACCGCAGCCCCATTCCCGCTATCGAAGTCTCCGACACCGGTGAGGCTCTTCTCGAGCTCGGCCGGGCCGCCCGCCGCCGCCTCGATGCCACCGTGGTGGGAATCACCGGCAGCGTCGGCAAGACATCGGTCAAGGATCTCCTCAGCGCCATCGGCGCGGCACACTCGGTCACCCACGCCAGCCGGGCATCGTTCAACAACGAACTCGGCGTACCCCTCACGCTCCTGTCGGCTCCCGAGGACGCAGGACTGGTCATCGTCGAGATGGGTGCCCGGAACGTCGGCCACATCGAGTTGTTGTGCTCGGTCGCCGCCCCCGACGTCGGGGTCGTCACCGCCGTGGCTGCGGTCCACACCCAGATCTTCGGATCGATCGAACAGGTTGCGCTGGCCAAAGGTGAGCTGATCGAGTCGCTTGCAGCCGACGGCGCCGCCGTCCTCAACGCCGACGATCCGCTCGTCGCCGCCATGGCTCGACGGTCGGGAACCGAGCGCGTGATCACATTCGGCCGCTCGACCGGTGACGTTCGCTACGGAGAGGTCCACACGGGGTTGGACCTTCACCCCGCATTCACCCTGCAGACGCCGGTCGGGAGCAGCCGTATACGCCTCGGGGTTGCGGGAGCACACATGGCAGACAATGCAGCGGCGGCTGCAGCAGCAGCGATTGCTGCGGGGATACCGATGTCGGCGATCGTCGAGGGCCTGACGTCGCCGATCATGTCGCCTCACCGAATGGAGATCCTCACCACCGAATCGGGAGCCACGGTCATCAACGATTCCTACAACGCCAACCCGACGTCGATGCGGGCGGCGATGACGGCGCTGCTCGCCGTTCCTGCCCAGCGACGCATCGCCGTCCTCGGCGTCATGGCCGAACTCGGACCGCGGGAGGTCGATGACCATCGCAGCATCGCCGACGAGATGTGCGACGCCGGGGTCGAGGTGGTCGCGGTCGCCGCGCCTCTGTACGGCGAAGGCGTGGAGCACGTCGCCGACATCGCCGGAGCGGAGCGGATGGTCGGTGAACTCGCTCAGAACGATGCCGTCTTGGTGAAAGGCAGCAGGGTTGCAGGTCTCGATGTGCTGGCCTTGAGACTCGTCGCTGCGGAACGCTCCAGATGACGGCGCGTCACCGTTCCATCGCGGGGAACAAATGGGTGCTGGGGGCTCGACCCCGAACGCTACCGGCGGCGGTTGTCCCGGTGATCGTCGGCACCGCCGCCGCCGTCGGCGAGGGCGACCCGCTCCACTGGTGGCGTGCCGTCGCCGCCGGCGTCGTGGCGCTTGCTCTGCAGGTCGCGACCAACTATGTCAACGATTACGCCGACGGTCGACGCGGCACCGACACCGACCGGGTCGGGCCGGTCCGACTGATCGGTGCCGGCTTGGCCAGCCCCGACGAGGTGCAGGCCGCCGCCGCCATCGCGTTCCTGGTTGCCGCTGCGGCGGGTACCGCGCTGGCCATCGCTGTGGGTCCCGAACTGCTGATCGTGGGGGCGCTGTCAATGCTTGCCGGGTGGGGGTACACCGCCGGTCCCAAGCCCTACGGCTACCGCGGGCTGGGAGAGGTGTTCGTGTTCATCTTCTTCGGGGTGGTCGCCACCGCCGGCTCGACCTACGTACAACTCGGGCGCCTCACCACCTTGTCACTGATCTGTTCGGTTCCCGTCGGTCTGCTCGCCGTCGCCCTGCTCGTCGTCAACAACCTCCGGGACCGCCCGCTCGACGCCGCCGCCGGCAAGAGAACCTTGGCCGTACGGATCGGTGATCTCCGTACCCGGCAGTTCTTCGTCCTTCTGATCGCTGGTGTCGGCGCAGGGATCGTTGCCGCCGGCTTGCGCCGATGGCCCGCGGTGCTCGGACTCGTCGGACTCACGGCGGCCATTCGGCCGGTCCGGGACGTGCTCGACGGGCTGATCGGTGAGCAACTGATCCCGGTCCTGTCCGACACGGGGCGGGCCCAACTCGCCACCGGTTTGGCTCTCACCGCGGGATTGGTACTGGGCGGATTGGGCTGAAACAGTCCTCAACCGGATAGCGGATCGAGCCGATTGAGACGTGTGGCAGGTTACTCGCCCACCTCCAAGAAACATGAACGCCAGGGTGCCGGCCCCGCCCAGGCGCCGGCACCGTCGCGAATCCGCAACCGGCGTCAGAGCCTCATCGTCGAAACCGTCGCCGGCTACGAATCGGTCCTCAGCACCGGCTCGGCCCTCTCGGTCGTTCACATCGTGTGGGTGCTGGTCGGCGTGGTCGTCGCTTCACTGGGCGCCAGCATGCTCGTACTCGGGGCTGGATCGGACGCAGCGGATTCGCTGGTGCGGGCCCTGCGGTCACTGGGCTACGGCATCGCCCTGCTCACGTTCGCGACCGCGGTGGTCGCGATCATCTGGGCGGTTCAGGCGGCGGCCAATGTGTCCCGCCTCGGCCGATCATCCGGTTTTGGTCAGGCGACGAT
This sequence comes from Acidimicrobiales bacterium, assembly GCA_024638805.1. Taxonomy (GTDB): domain Bacteria; phylum Actinomycetota; class Acidimicrobiia; order Acidimicrobiales; family SZUA-35; genus JABDIY01. Next base: position 1,658 of record JAHEJO010000008.1, on the reverse strand, counting down.
CCTCGCCCGGCATTTCGCCCTCTTGGTTGTCGGTGCGGTGATGCTCGCAATCGCGCCCCGCGTGAGCGAGCTCGAGGCCGCCATCCGCCTCGCGGGAGGGGCTGCTGTGCTGTTTGGGCTGCTCATGTCGGCTGCTCTCGGCCACAGCCTCCTCAAAATGCTGTGGAGAACCTCGGCGCTGGGGGAGGCGTCCGGCGATGCGCAGAACCGCGAGATCGGAATCTGGTTCGTCAGTATCTGCGTCTTCACCTACGCGTCCTCGGCCACCGAGTACCTCGATGAGGTCACCGTGGAGGCGACAGGGATGCTCGCCCTGGCCGCCGGGTTGGGCGCCATCGGCGCCGCCGTGACCGCGCTGCGGATCGTTCCGGCGATCGCTCTCCGGCAGGAGGAGCGACTCCGAGCGATCCTGGCGAGTTTCGGCGAGACCGACGACAGCGCCGCCCAGCCGGTCACCGCGCAGCAGATCCAGGATGCATGGTCGTCCTCGAGCGACCTGTTCAGCGTGGACGGTGACTAGACCGGGTGGCTGCTTCCCGGCGCTGTGGGTTGCCCGTAGGACAGGCCGGTTGCCTACCCTGTCCTCGAGGTGCCTACTCACTACGACGTTCTCGGGGTCTCCAAATCCGCCACTGCGGAGGACATTCGACGCGCCTACTACCGTCAGGCGCGCGCCTGGCACCCGGACGGGTTCGTCAACAAGTCCGCGCCCGAGGCCCAGAAGGCCGAAGAGGCCATGCGCAGCGTCAACGAGGCATTCCGGGTCCTCGGAAACGACGAACGTCGCACGGTGTACGACCGCGGACTGGTGGGGTCCAACGCTCCCCGTAACGGAGTGTCGATGGAGGGGGGTGTCACCCGCATTGACGCCCGGCTCCTCGATCCCGAATATCTCGCCGCTCGCCGACGCCGCCAGGACGACGCGATCAGCGTGCGTCACTCGCGCATGATGAGCATCATTCCCTGGCTCGGATTCCTCGGTCTCGTCGCTGCGATCTTCGTGTTCACCGCCTACGCCACCCGTACCGACGGGCCCGCTCAACCCTTGGTGCCCAGCCCCGACCTCGGCGTGCCCGCCGGCGCATGCGTACGGGTCATCCAGGGGCCGACCCTTCTCGAGGTTCCCTGCGATGGGATCAACGACGGACGTGTGATCGGGGCCCGTTTTCCCGATGGGTTCTGTCCGGCCCAGACCCGTGTCGAGCGGGCGCTCGACGAAGAAGTCATCGTCTGCCTCCAGTAGGGCGGTGACGGGGTAACCTGAACACCCCGAGCGGACCGTTAGCTCAGTTGGCTAGAGCGCTCGCCTCACACGCGAGAGGTCGCTGGTTCAAGTCCAGCACGGTCCACGTCGTTCGCTGGCGCTCACTTACCGAGTTTCGGCTCACGCCGAAACGTCGAGGTCCTCCGTCCACGTCGTTCGCTGGCGCTCAATACCGAGTTTCGGCTCACGCCGAAACGTCGAGGTCCTCCGTCCACGTCGTTCGCTGGCGCTCACTTACCGAGTTTCGGCTCACGCCGAAACGTCGAGGTCCTCGGTCAGGCCAGGCAGCGGAGCGGACGGCCCCCGTTGAAGGCGATCATGTCGCGGATGGCCGCCGCCAGATCGATGGGGGCGCCCGGTTCGCCACCGCCGCGCTCGAACATCGCACGGTGCA
>JAHEJO010000096.1 GCA_024638805.1 Acidimicrobiales bacterium | reverse complement strand
CCGCCGCAGCGTTGAGGGCGTGGTGGGTTGTTCGAGCGGAGCGAGTCGGTCGGAGCCCTCGGGCGGAGACCGCTTGTGCTGGTGGGGTTGCGGTGGCTGCGCCGCCGCAGCGTTGAGGGCGAGGTGGATTGTTCGAGCGGAGCGAGTCGGTCGGAGCCCTCGGGCGGAGACCGCATAAAGTAGTGAGATGGGCCACATTCACGATCATGGTGAACCCGTCACGATCAGCAACGTTCGTGTGGGTGCGGCCGCCGGGATCAACGTGGGTTTTGCCGTAGTTCAGGTTCTTGTCGGCGTGGCGCTGGGGTCGGTTGCGGTCCTCGCTGATGCGCTCCATCAGGTCGTCGATGCTGTCGGGTTGCTGACCGCGCTGACTGCCCTTGTCCTGCTTCGGCGACCGGTGACCTCGTCGATGACGTTCGGCTGGGGCAAGGCTGACGCGTTGGGTGGCTACACGTCGGGCCTGTTGCTGTTGGGGTCGATCGTCTGGGTGCTCTATGAGTCGGTCAAACGGCTCATCGATCCCGTCTCTGTCAGTGGCGGCGGCGTGATCCTGATCGGACTGGCCGGCATTGCGGTCAACGGTTTCAGTGTCTATCTGCTCGGCAGCGGCGACTTCTTGTCGTTGAAAGCGGCTCGGCTGCATCTGCTCGTGGATCTGGCCGGATCGGTGATCGTCGTCGTCGCCGGTGTGGTTCTGCGGAGTACCACCTTCACCTGGGTGGATCCCGTTGCGTCGTTGTTGATCAGTGGCCTGGTCCTGCGTGGGACCTGGGGCCTGTTACGCCATTCCGGTGCCCAACTTCTGGATCGATCGCCACTCGGCGCCGATTCCAACCACATCGGCGATCTGATCCTCGCCCAGGCCGGCGTGAACGATGTGCATCACGTGCACACCCGCTCGATCGCGCCGGGGGTGGCGAGCGTGACGGCGCATGTGGTGATGGACGGTACGGTCAGCCTGCACGATGCCCAGGAGTCCATGAAGATGTTGCGAGAAGACTTGGCCGACCGCCTCGGTATCGCTCACGCCACGATTCAACTGGAGTGCCACAACTGCGCTGACGCCAATCACTGAGAAGTCGCCGTTCGAGCGCCTTCTCTCGAGATGTCACGAGTTGATCTGGCCGACGACCCCGGTCGGGGTGATCGTACAGATGAGCCGTTTTTCTTCGACCATCGCGTCGCGGTACTCGTCCCAATCGGGGTGTTCTTTGCCGGAGACGGCGCGGAAGTAGTCGACCAGTGCGTCGCTGGTCGCATCGCCAGGTCGGGTTGTGACAGCGGAAAGTTCGACGGTGGCGTCGAAGGAGAGGTAGGACCACGATGGAGGATCGGTGATGTGGAGGACGACCCGGTTGTCTCTTCGCATGTTCCGTGTTTTGGCCCGGTCGTCGGTGAGAGAAACGACGAACGCAGCATCCTTCACGGTGTAGGCAACATCGGAGCTTTGCGCCCGTCCGTCCTTCCGGAGTGTGATCAACACCCCGGTCCTGCGGGTTGCAGCCCAAACGAGAGCTTGTCCCAACTCCATCATGACTCCCTTTCGTGAAAGCGGACGGTGATCCGAGGTATGAACGCGATGATCACGCTCGCCACCACCGTAGCTGTGAAGCCCACGGCCCAGGTTCGGGGATCATCGAACAACAACAGCTGGAAGTACAACCTCAGTATCGGGACCGACGCGATGGCGAGATAGGCGGTTGCCATCGCAACCGCGATCATCACCTTCCACAGCCGCAACGGACGAGCCGAGACGATCAGAACGGCCAGCCCGATCCCGAGGAGTGTGAAGGTGGCCAGGGTGCGAGCCTCTACCAGAAGCAAACCTGCGCTGGTGCGGCCGTACTGGTAGACAGCAAAGGTTGTGGCGCCGGCCACGATGCCGGCCGGGATCGAGAAGAGCAGGATTCGTCGGAGGAATCCGCCCCGTACTCGGCTGATCTCGGGGTTGAGTGCCAGCAGGAGTCCGGGGATTCCGATGCTGAACGTTCCGATCAAACTCAGTTGGCGGGGTAGGAACGGGAAAGGAACCCCGGACACTCCCACCAGGAATGTCAACAGCACGGCGTACACGGCCTTGGTCATGAACAGATTGGCCACCCGCTCGACGTTGTTGATCACCTTGCGACCCTCGCCGAGTACGACAGGGAGGGTGGCGAATGAGTTGTCGACCAGGACGAGGTCGGCGACGGTTCTCGAGGCCTCGCTGCCCGAGCCCATGGCGATCCCGAGGTCGGCGTCTTTGAGGGCGAGGACGTCGTTGACCCCGTCGCCTGTCATCGCCACCACATGTCCCTCGCTCTGGAGGGCGTTCACCATCGCTTTCTTCTGGTGCGGTTTCACCCGGCCGAAGACGGTGGTCCTTCTCAGCGCGTCGGCCAGAGCGGATTGGTCCTCGGGCAGCTGCCGGGCATCGAGGGCCAAGGACCCGTTCTGCACGCCGGCCCGCACGGCGATCGCGCTGACCGTGTCCGGGTTGTCGCCGGATATCACCTTGATGGTCACGTCCTGAGCGGCGAAGTAGCCGAGGATCTCCTGGACGTTCGGCCGGAGCTGGTCTTCGAGTTCTATCAGTCCCAGAACCACGAGATCGCTCGGTGCGTGATCGTCCTCGGGTGCCGTCGCCGACGCGGCGAGGGCGATGATTCGTTGTCCGGCCATGTTCAGGACGTCGACCCGCTGCAACTCGGCGGTGTGCTGTTCTACATCGAGCAGGACGTCGGGAGCGCCGATGTAGAACCATCCGTGCTCGCCGAACTGTCCTCCCGACCATTTGCGCGCACTGGAGAAGGGTTCCCACGATGTGAGGACCCAGTCGGGGGAAGGGCCGACCCGACCCGAGATCGCACCCATCGTGGCGTTGGGGGAGTCGTCGGCCGCGGCCAGCGCCGCCAGCGCCGCCCACGACAGCTCGCTGTCGATGCCATCGACGGGATGCAGGCGGGCGAACTCGATCTCCCCGGTTGTGATCGTGCCCGTCTTGTCGAGGCACAGAACGTCCACCCGGGCCAGCGTCTCGACCGTGGTCAGCTGCTTGGCCAGTGCCTTGCGACGCGACAGCTCGAGGACACCGGCGACAAACGCCAGACTCGTCAGGAGCACCAGCCCATCCGGAACCATCGCCACCGACGCGGCCACCGTGCCCTGGAGGGCGTCCTGCCAGCGGCTCTGGCTCTGAAGCAGTGAAACGAGGAGCAGACCCGAAGCGATCGGAATGATGATCGTCAACCATCGGAGGATCCGGTTCACCGATCGTCGCAGCATCGACTCGGTGGGGTGGAACGCCTGAGCCTCGGCCCGAAGGCGATTTGCGTAGCTGTCCGCCCCGACCCCGGTCGCCCGGACCAGCCCGGTACCGGCCGCCACGAAGCTGCCGGACATGATCTCGTCGCCGGCCACCTTCTTGATCGTGTGGGACTCGCCGGTGAGCAACGACTCGTCCATGGCCAAGCCCGACGAGGCCAGAACCTCCCCGTCGACAACCGCCTGTTCACCGGCCAGCAGCTTGAGCACATCGTCGGCGACCACTGCGTCGACGCCGATCGTCAGTTCCTGACCGTCGCGCACCACGATCGTGTCGGCGGCGGCGACGACGGCGAGTCGTTGCAGTTCCCGTCGAGCTTTCAGTTCCTGGGCCACCCCGATGACACTGTTGGCGACGACGACGCCGACGAACAGTCCGTCCTGGGGGTAACCGGCGATGAGGATGAGGGCGAACAACGTCAGCATGATCAGGTTGACGATCGTGAAGACGTTCGTGCGCAGGATCTGTGACAGCGTGCGCCGATTGGGATCCGGCGCCACGTTGACCCGTCCTTCGCGGACGCGTTGTTCAACCTCGGCGCTCGTGAGACCCGTGACGCCGGCGTTGGTGGCCCCAGACTTGGACATGACCACGGCGACGGTACTGCCACGGCCGGGCCTTTATGCTGAGCCACCGTGACCTCTCCTACAGCTGCCGCCGGCGCCCTCTCACTTCCCGTCCTCGAGATCGGCCGGGCATGGATGCTCGCCGAATCGACCATCCAGAGGGGAGCGCTCCTCGGGATGGACGACTTCCTCAGTTTCTGGCTTCACGGCCGGAGCGGGATCTTGGGCGAGGTGGACGCCGATGTGGTCTCGGCCGCCGTCGGTTTCGTGTCACCGACGATGGTGCGCAACCTCTGGGAAGGCAACGCCCCTGACGGTCTGGCTCCGGCCCAAAGGTCCAAGGAGTATGTCGACGCATGCGCCCGGTGGGCCGACGACGCCTTCGCCGACATCCCGACCGCCGATCTCCAACGGGTCACCGAGCTGACCGCCAGGGTCGTCCTGTCGGCCGATGCGAGCTTGGGCGTTCTCTTCGCCGGCTGGCGAAGGATCGAACTGCCCGTCGACCCGGCCGGGGCGGCCGCGGTGGCATTGAATGTCCTGCGGGAATTGCGAGGGGGAGTTCACCTGATCGCGGTGCATGCGGTCGGCCTGGGACCGCACGGCGCCATCGTGTCGACCGACGATCCAATCCGGGGCGGTGTGGCGGGAGCTGTTCGTTTCGGCTGGGGCGAACCACATCCGGTGGCCGATCCGGAGAAGAGGGCCAGCGCGGAGATGCTGACAACCCTGATCGCCTCGCATCCCCTGGACGTGCTCAGCGGTGCCGAACGCGGCGAGCTCGTCGAACTGGTCGCAGGCCTCCGAGCCGTTTTCTAGAACGAATCGGTCGTAGAGCCCGGGATCACTTGGGCGGCATACGGATGCCACCGTCGACCCGGACGGTCTCGCCGTTCATGTACGGGTTGGTCAGCAGCTCCATCACCATGAACGCAAGCTCTTCGCCGTGGCCGAGGCGTTTGGGAAACAACACCGACTGGCCGAGGTGGGCTTTGAACTGATCACTCTCCTCGCCTTCGCCGTAGATCGGCGTATCGATGAGCCCCGGGGCGATCGTGTTGACCCGGATGCCGGCCGCCGACAGATCCCGTGCGATGGGCAGGGTCATGCCGACGACGCCACCCTTGGATGCCGAATAGGAGCACTGCCCGATCTGACCGTCGAAGGCGGCTACGGACGCCATGTTGACGATCGCGCCTCTGGTCCCGTCCTCATCCACAGGATCGGTCTTGGCGATCGCCGACGCGCTCTGGCTGAGCATGTTGAACGTCCCGATGAGGTTGATGTTGATGACCAGGGCAAACTTGTCGAGTTCCATGGGCTCGTTGTTGCGATCGATCGTTCTGGCCGCCCAGCCGATTCCCGCGGAGTTCACCAGAGCTCTCAGCGGACCCATCTCCGAAGCGGCGGCCACCGCGGTCTTGGCGTCGTCGGCACTGGTCACGTCGCACCGGACGAAGAGGCCTGCGAGCTCATTGGCGAGCGACTCGCCCTTCTCCTGGTTCAGGTCGGCGATCACGACCCTCGAGCCGGCGGCGGCGAGTTGGCGTGCGCTGGCCTCGCCGATGCCGGAGGCGCCTCCGGTGACGATCGACGAACTTGCCTCTAGGTTCATGCGGGGCATGCGAGTTCCTTTCTCGTTCTCACGAGTCGTCCCGTGCGAGGGGCTCGACGGTACTCGCTCACCCGCTCCGATACCCACACCTACGGTCGGGGGTCGGCCAGTACCCTCGAGGGAACCTATGAATGCGCTCGTCGAACCCTCGCGAGGCCTCATCGAGCTGTACCGCGACGCCGGGGTTCTCAACGCCGAGATCGAGCGTCTCGAGCGTCTCGGAGCCCAGACGATGAGGGTCGACGCCGGATCGTGGGATGCGAACAGCTTCCTCGTCGCGTTGGCCCAAACCCTCGATTTCCCTGAGTACTTCGGCGGCAACCTCGACGCCCTGTCCGATTGTCTGGCCGGCAGCGTGGCGGGAGAGTACGGCTACCGCCCTGTGCCGGGATATCGGCTGCTGGCGATCTACCAGTTCGACTCGTTCGTTCGTTCGGCCTCGCACCGGTCGGCCGCTCTCCTCGAGGTGCTCCACGACACCGCCATTCTGGCGCTCAAGCTGGGTAACCCCTTTCTCGTGCTGCTTCAGTCCGACGACCCCGACCTGTCACTCCCAAAGATCGGTGGGCGCACGATCGCGTGGAATCATGCCGAGTTCCTCCGCTCGAAACGGTCCGTCACACCGCCCATCGAATGAGCCAGAAGACGATCATGCCTGCGGCCAGGGCCGGAACGAGGCTGCGGTATCTCAACGCCACCACCCCTGCGGACGTGAGGCCGGCCACCTCGGCCAGCGTGACCCCGTTCATCGTTTCCTCGGGGTTGGCGACCAGGGTCACGACGAGGGCGGCCAGCACCGCCGGACCCACGTTGCGCAACGCCCGCACCGCCGGCTCGGGCAGTTGCCGGTCGGCCAGGGTCAGGATCATCCCGGCCCGCATGGCGTAGGTTGCAGCACCGACGATGGCGACGAGTGTCAATGCCTCGGTGACGCTCATCGCGCACCAACCGCTTCCCGTCGTGGTGCCCGGTCGGTGAGAAAGCCGGCCACGATGCCGCAGACAGCTCCGAGGAGAAGTCCGCTCCTATTCGGCAGACCGACTGCGACGAAGCACACGACCGCCGCCACGACCGCCGCAACCACCGACGCCCGGCGATCCAGCATCAACACGACGATCCCCACGAACATCACGCCAGGGGCGAAACTCAGCCCCCACGAGGCGGGGACGAACGACCCGAAGAAGATGCCGAGCAGCGTGACCGCCTGCCATCCGATGAAGAAGACCGACCCGCAGGTCAGGTAGTAGGAACGAAAACGCTCGGGCGGGTCGGAGGTCCTGGGACTGACCATGGCGAAGACCTGATCGATCAGCAGGAACGGTGCCAGCCAGCGAAACCATTTGGGTTGTCGCGAAAACGCCGGTGCCAGAGCGGCGGAGTACATGATGTGACGAAGGTTGATCACCATCGCTGCCAGCGCCACGGTCCACAACGAGACCGTCCCGGCCAGGCTGACCAGCGTCAGTTGGGCGGCGCCGGCAAAGACGAGCAGGGAGCTGGTGTAGGCCGCTCCGCTCGGCATCGCCGATTCGGTGATCGCCACGCCCAGCACGAACCCGAACGGGATGGCAGGCACGAAGATCGGCAAGCTGTCGCGCAGCGCCTCCCGATCCACGGCGCCGAACAACCGGGTGTGGGCGTCGTCGTCCCCGAATGAACGCCCCGCAGCCGACACGGGTCCGGACCGGCTAGAAACCGTCGACGATTGCGTTGAACGTCGCACTGGGACGCATCGCCGCGTCCGCCCGAGCATCGTCGGGCAGGTAGTACCCGCCGATGTCCACCGGGGGACCCTGAACCCCATTGAGCTCATCGACGATGCTCTGCTCCTGATCGGCAAGGGTCTCAGCCAGCGGCGCAAACCGTTCGGCCAGCTCGGCGTCCGCGGTCTGGGCTGCCATCGCCTCGGCCCAGTACAGGGCGAGGTAGAAATGGCTGCCCCGGTTGTCGAGTTGACCGACCTTGCGGAGCGGTGACTTGCCGTTGTCGAGCAGTTTCCCGGTTGCGTGATCGAGCGCATCGCCGAGTACCTCCGCTCGAGGTTCGTCGGCGGCGTCAGCGAGATGCTCGAGCGACACCGCAAGGGCAAGGAACTCGCCCAGCGAGTCCCAGCGGAGATGGTTCTCCTTCTGGAACTGTTGCACGTGTTTGGGTGCCGAACCACCGGCGCCGGTCTCGAAAAGACCTCCGCCGTTCATGAGGGGCACGATCGACAGCATCTTGGCGCTGGTGCCGAGTTCGAGGATGGGAAACAGGTCGGTCAGGTAGTCGCGCAGGACATTCCCGGTGGCCGAGATCGTGTCGAGCCCGGCCTTGGCCCGCTCCAGCGTGAATCTCGTGGCGTCGGCCACGTTCATGATGTGGATCTCGAGGCCGTCGGTGTCGTGATCGCCCAGGTAGGTCTCGACCTTACGGATCAATTGGGCGTCATGGGCGCGTGCGGCATCCAACCAGAACACCACCGGAGCGTCGGTCGCCCGGGCCCGCGTCGCCGCCAACTTCACCCAATCACGCACGGCTGCATCCTTGACGGTGCACATCCGCCAGATGTCGCCCTTCTCGACCGCGTGTTGCATCACCACCGAGTTGTCGGCCCCCACGACACGGACCACACCGTCGGACGCCATCTCGAAGGTCTTGTCATGCGAACCGTACTCTTCGGCCTTCTGGGCCATCAGCCCGACGTTGGGTACCGTCCCCATCGTCGTCGGGTCGAATGCGCCGTGCTCCCGGCAGAAATCGATGGTCGCCTGGTACAACGCGGCATAGCTGCTGTCAGGAATGACCGCTTTGGTGTCCTGAGTGGTTCCCGCCCTGTTCCACATCTGACCCGACGAGCGGATCATCGCCGGCATTGATGCATCGACGATCACGTCGCTGGGTACGTGCAGGTTGGTGATGCCACGATCGGAGTCGACCATCGCCACGTCGGGACCGTGGTCGATGGCGGCGGCGATGTCGGCTCGGATGGCGGCCTTCGAATCGTCGGGAAGATTGTCGAGGGAGCTGAGCACGTTGCCCAGCCCGTTGTTCGGCTCGGCGCCGGCTTCGGTCATCGCGGCTGCGTGCCGCTCGAAGACGTCGGAGAAGAAGACCTCGACGGCATGCCCGAAGATGATCGGATCCGACACCTTCATCATGGTGGCTTTGAGATGGAGGGAGAACAGGACTCCGCCCGCCTTGGCGTCGGCGATCTGCTCGGCGAGAAACATACGCAGTGCCTTGACGCTCATGAACGTCCCATCGACGATCTCGCCCGTCTCGACGGGAACGCCCTGTTTCATCACGGTGATCTCGCCCTCGGGCGACACGTGCTCGATCCGCAGATCCTGGCCTGACTCGATCGTCACCGACCGCTCGTTCGATGCGAAGTCGTCGTGACCCATCGTCGAGACGTGCGTCGCCGAGTCGTGGCTCCAGGCCCCCATCGAATGGGGGTTCTTCCTGGCGTACTCCTTGACCGCCCGCGGCGCCCGGCGATCCGAGTTCCCCTCGCGGAGAACGGGATTGACGGCGCTGCCCTTGACCCTGTCGTATCGGGACCGGACATCCCGATCGATCTCGGTACTCGGATCGTCGGGGTAGTCGGGCAGCGCATAGCCCTTGGCTTGGAGTTCGGCGATGGCGGACTTGAGCTGGGGAACCGATGCGCTGATGTTGGGCAGCTTGATGATGTTGGCTTCGGGTCGGAGGGCGAGTTCACCCAGCTCGGCCAACGCATCGGGTGCCTGCTGTGCCTCGGTGAGGAAGTCGTTGAAGTTGGCGAGGATCCGGCCTGCCAGCGAGATGTCCTTCGTGCGCACGTCGACCCCGGCCGCTCCCGTGAAGGCGTTGATGATCGGGAGGAGCGACCTGGTGGCGAGGGCGGGGGCCTCGTCGGTGTGCGTGTACATGATGGTGGCGGGGGCGTGATCGGACATCGCCGCCCAGCGTACCGGTCGACATCACCGGGTTTGGCTGGCGTCGAACCGACGCAAGGTGTACGTTCCGCACACAGTATCCGGCAACGGCATCGGTCGATCGGACTGGAGCCGGCTCGGGGGAGGTTCCTGCTTGTCGGTCCCGACCGTTCCCGCATCGCCTGACTTCTACACCTATCCTCGTGCGCCGATCGCTCAGGCCGCCTTGGCCGGTCCCAATCGCATCGAGTGTCGCTGGTCCGATGGGCTCGCCGGGTGGTTCAATGGCACCTGGTTGCGGGAGAATTCCATGGGTCATGGAATCGACCCGATCACGCGCGAGGGAATCGCGAATCCCGCCGAGCTCCTGCGCCACACCGTCACGGCCGTAGGTGTCGAACTCGGCGAGCTGAATGTGTCCTGGTCCGATAATTTTACCTGCGACTATGAATCCGGGTGGCTTCGGTCGGTGGCGGCGGGAGAACAACGGATGTCGTCCGGACTGCCGGCTGCGACGCCGTGGGTTTCGACGGATGCACCTGCAACGATCGACGGGGAACGCCGAGCCGACCTCCCCACGTTCAGCTGGCCGCTGGCCCCGACCCCCGACGTCCTCCTCGAACTCACGATCGACCTGCTCAGATATGGAGCGATACGACTGACCGGTGGTCCTGTCGGAGCCGACGATCTCGAAGCTCTGGCGGGTCATCTGGGTCCGCTGAGAGAGACGAACTTCGGGCGGGTCTGGGACGTGATCGCCAAGGTCGACCCCGACAGCACCGCCTACACCGGCAGGGCTCTCGTGCCCCACACCGATCTTCCCTCCAGAGAGCGTCCCCCTGGCTTCCAGGCGCTGCACTGCATCGCCAACAGCTGCTCGGGCGGTCTCAACCAGTTGTCCGACGGACTGGCGATCGTCAACCATCTCGCTGCCGCCGAGCCCGAGCACCACCGGGCACTGACCACGTTGCGGTGGGTGTTCATGAGCAAAGGGAGCGCCATCGATCACCGCTGGTCGGCTCCGGTCGTCGAGATCGAACCCGTCGACGGTTCGCTGACCATCAGGGGATTCAGTCCGGTGCGGGCATACCCGGACATGTCGCCCGACGACATCGATCGCTCGTACTCGGCGATCGCACGGTTGCACCAACTGGGGGCCGACCCGGCTTTTCAGATCCAGTCGTCATTCGAACCCGGCGATGCCGTGCTATTCGACAACCGCCGAATGCTGCATGCCCGATCCGCCTACGACCCCAGGATCTGCTCCCGCCACCTCCGAGGCTGTTATCTCGATCCCGATGACGTTCGTTCGGTTGCACGGGTTCTCGTCCGCCGATCCTCTCAGACCCCATCGGAGGTCACCACACCATGAACGATTCTGTGTTCATCACCTGCGCGGTCACCGGATCGGGCGACACGGTCGCCAAGTCCGAGCACGTCCCGGTCACCCCGCAAGAGATCGCCTCCGATTGTCTGGAGGCGGCCCGAGCCGGCGCCGCCATCGTGCACATCCACGTGCGGGACCCCGAGACGGGAGTTGCGTCGAGGGACACCGCCCTGTATCAGCAGACGGTCGACTTGATCAGAGCATCGGACACCGACGTGGTGATCAATCTCACGTCGGGCATGGGAGGCGATCTCACCCTCGGTTCGGTCGAAGAGCCCCTGCCTCTCTCCGATATCGGTACGGACATGGCGGGCGCCACCGAGAGGTT
>JAHEJO010000007.1:15899-37564 GCA_024638805.1 Acidimicrobiales bacterium | reverse complement strand
CGCGGCAAGTTGATGGTGAGTGAAACGCTCCAACACCTCATCGACGACGGCGGGGAGTACGTGCAGACCGACGCCCTCGCCTTCATGCTGCGTCGAGTTCATTGATCTCCTGAACGGGCCGGGTGGGGCTGGAGGCGGAGGGTCCAGCCCCACCCCGACGACGAGTCTGCGGTCTGAGGTCCCGACGGAATAGCCTGTCGGGGACCTTTTGCTCTGTTTGTGGCCGATACTTGAGCTGTGAATGAACGGGTGGACCTCTCGGATGTGACCGCACCTGCGGGTTCGTCGATCGAAGGGCTGGACGCGAGAACCGCATCGGAGCGGCTGGCGGAGTTCGGACCCAACGAACTCGTCGCCGCGCCTCCCGAGCCGTGGTGGTCGCGCCTCGTGCGACAGTTCGCCGACCCGCTCGTCTACCTGCTGTTCGGTGCCATCGCGGTGAGCTTGTTGGTGTGGGCGTTCGAGGATTTCGAAGGTTTCCCGTTCGACGTGACGGTGATCGCCATCATCGTGATCATCAACGCGGTCCTCGGCTACGTGCAGGAAGCGAAGGCCGAGCAGTCGGTGGCGGCTCTGAAGAGGTTGACCGCACCGATCGCCCATGTCTTACGGGACGGTCGAGAACAGGAGTTGGAGTCCCGACTCGTCGTTCCGGGTGACCTGCTCGTCCTCAGGGAAGGGGACTCGGTCACCGCCGACGGCGTTCTGGTGGAGGCGTCGGGATTGCTGCTGCAGGAGGCAGCCCTCACCGGTGAGAGCCAGCCGGTGAGCAAGGACAGCATCGAGTCGTGGGATCCCGACGGGCTCCTGGACATCGTCAGCGCACACAGGGTGTTCAGCGGCACGGCGGTGGCGTCCGGTCGAGCGACGGCGGTGGTGACCGCGACCGGCATGTCGACCGAAGTGGGCCGAATCGCGGAACTGCTTGACCAGACCGCGACCGAGGACACACCGCTGCAAATCGAGATCACGCGGGTGTCCAAGGCGTTGGGCTTGAGCGTGATCGTCATCGCCATCATCGTTGTGGTGCTGCTGCTCGTGACCGGGGGAAGCGACAGCGCCTCGGGAACCGTCGACGCGCTGCTGATCGGCATCTCGCTCGGCGTGGCTGCGATTCCCGAAGGACTCCCGGCGGTGCTGACACTCGTGCTCGCTTTGGGCGTCCAGCGCATGGCGCGGGAGAACGCCTTGATCAAGCGGCTGGCCTCTGTCGAGACGCTCGGTTCGGCCACCGTGGTGTGCAGCGACAAGACCGGAACGCTGACCCGGAACGAGATGATGTTGCGTCAGGCCGCGTTTGCGTCGGGTCGGGTCGAGTTCTTCGGTCACGGGTTCGACCCGGCCGGAGCCTACGAGACCAACGGAACGTCCCACAGCGAATCGGTGGAGGTCGAACTGCAACGGGCGCTCGTCGTCGGCGTTCTGGCCAGCGACGCCGACGTGGTCTTCGAGGACGGAAGCTGGACCGCCGTCGGCGACCCGACCGAAGCCGCCATCGTTGTGGCCGCCCGCAAGATCGGACTCGATGTCGACGGCCTGCGTACAACCACCGATCGTCTCTCCGAGGTCGGCTTCACGTCCGACCGACGCCGGATGAGCACGGTCGTCGACGTGGGCGATCCGACCGCACACCACGTGATGGCCAAGGGCGCCCCGGATCGCCTGCTCGAACTGTGCAACAAGGAGTTCGTTTCCGGCGAGATCCGCCCGTTGACCCGAGAGCGGCGGGATCACTGGCTTCGGTCGGTGGATTTGCTCGCCGATCAGGCACTCCGGACGCTGGCCGTTGCCTACCGCCCGCTCGAAGCGGGCGAACTCGGCGTCGACGATCCGATGATTCTGGAGAACGATCTCGTGTTCCTGGGTGTCCTCGGCATGGTCGACCCTCCCCGACCTGAGGCCGAGGCGGCGGTGGCGGAGGCCCAGTCGGCGGGGGTGAACGTGGTCATGATCACCGGTGACCACCCTCGAACCGCCGTGCAGATCGCTCTCGAACTCGGCATTTTCGAAAGCGGTGATCGTGCCGTGACCGGTGCCGAAATGGAGTCGTGGGACGATGCACATCTGGCCCGGGTGGCGGCCGAGACCACCGTTTTTGCCCGGGTCACCCCCGAGCACAAACTGCGGATCGTGCGGGCCTACCGAGCCAACGACGAGGTTACGTCGATGACCGGCGATGGCGTGAACGATGCACCCAGCCTCAAGGCGGCCGATATCGGCGTGGCGATGGGGGAAGGCGGAACCGAGGTCGCCAAAGAGGCCGCCGACATGATCCTCGTCGACGACAATTTCGCCACGATCGTCGCCGCCATACGTGAAGGCCGAGGCATTTTCCACAATATTCAGAGCTTCCTCCGCTACATGATGTCGTCCAATGTCGGCGAAGTTCTCGCCGTCCTCTTCGGCGTGCTCGGGGCGGCAGCCCTCGGCCTGACCGACGCCACCGACGGAGGGGTGGTCGCCCCGCTCCTGGCCACCCAGATCCTCTGGGTGAACCTCCTGACCGACAGCCTTCCCGGCCTGGCGCTCGGGGTGGACCCCGCCGAGAGCTGGCTCATGAAGCGACCACCGCGAGGCCGACACGATCCCGTGCTCGACGCCAAGATGTGGTGGGCGGTGGGACTCGTCGGTGTCACGATGGGAGTGATCACGCTCTTCATGCTCGATCTACGCCTCGCCGGCGGAATGCTGGGCGGCACCGGCGACATTGCCGAGGCCCGAACCGGGGCGTTCACCGTGCTCGTGTTCGCCCAACTGGTGAACAGCTTCTGCTCCCGCTCCTCGACACGCAGTGTGTTCTCCGGCCATGGCTCCAATCCGTGGCTGTGGGGGGCGGTCGGGGCCTGCGTCGTGCTTCAGGTGGCCGTCGTGTACATCCCACTGCTGAACGAGGCGATGGGGACCGCTCCGATGTCGTGGGACGACTGGGCGATCGCGGTCGCTCTGTCGAGTTCGATCCTGTGGGTCACCGAGATCCAGAAATGGTTCCTGCGGAGAAGGATGAGGTTGTGACGGATTCGTTGTTGCGTTGCTCCGGTGGTGTGCGAGCCGTCATCATCGGGGCCGCGCTCATCCTCCCCTGTGTCATGTTGGGCGGCCTCGTGTGGTTCATGGTCTTTGTGGCCTTCAGCGAGTCGCTTGCCGAGGTCGGTTTCGCGGCGGGCCTCGGTTTGGGCCCTGCCGTGGCCGCCTTCGTGACCGCTCTGCGGTACGGCGGGTCGGGGTGTACAGGAGCCCTCTCCGGTCTGATCCTCGGCGCGGGCCTGGGTCTGCTGGCGGCCATCCAGGGAACGACCCCCGAGGTCACCGAGGTGGGTGGGCTGATCGTGATCATGATCATGTCGGGAGCGGTGGGCGGTTTGATCGGCGATCTCGTCGCCAACCGTCGCCACGGCGCCGGACTGACGCCGCCGCCGCCCGCGCACAGTTGAACCGACCCGCCATCGCTCATCATCGGGTCCGGGCCTTTGGTATCTATCGTCCCGGCCGTGGATGAGGGAAGATTCGGTTGTGAAGAAGTGGATGCCAGCCGCGCTACTGCCGGTTCTCATGCTCGTCGTCGTCTCGTCATGCGGAGCGGATGGGCCGGTGACCTCTACCGATGCCGACACGGGCGCGGAGATCGATCTCGCCATCGGCGATCCACTCGAGCTGCGGCTGCGGTCCGATCCCAGCACGGGGTACCAATGGGTTGAATCGCCCTCCGACATCGGCGCGTTCCTCACCCGGGTGAGCCAGGCCTATGAGGCGCCCGACACCGATCTCGTCGGCGCTGCTGGCACCGAGGTGTTTCTCTACGAGGCCACCGCCCGTGGGGCGGGGATCCTCCGCCTCGAGTACCTTCGTCCCTTCGAGGACCCCGCCATCCCGGAGCGGGTGGTCGAGTACATCGTCCGGATCGACGACGCTCCGTGGCCACCGGTGATGACAGGGGATCCCCCGAGCACCACGACGGTTGCGGCGCCTACGACGACCTCGACGGTCGCAACAACGACGACGCCGACAACAATCGAGACGACCGGCCCGGCTGTCTATGTCAGCGCCCTGTTCGATGGTGAGGGTCCGCGCCAGGTGACCGTCGGTGGATTCGTGCTCGTCGATCCGGGTGGCGCCCGCCTCTGTGAAGTTCTGATGGAGTCCTTTCCTCCCCAATGTGGATGGGCGTGGGTCGTCGTTCCGAACATCGAAGGCCTGGACCTCGAGCTCGAGCGCTCCAGCGGTGTGGCGTGGACCCAGAGCCGGGTCGAGATCGCCGGGTTCTTCGACGGCACCCGGTTCGTCGCCGACGGTGGTTCGCCCGACGTCGCACCGCGCTCCGACGATCTCATACTGACCGAAGCCTTCTGGAGTTTCGCCACCACCGGCGATGGGTCCGAACAGATCCCCTTTGCCGGCAGGGTGGACCTCGGACTCGGCGACCGTATCTACCGAACGGTGACGTCGGACGAACTGACCGAAGCCGAGGCCTGGGTGATCGACGAGGAGGAGTTCCGCGCCTATTCCGGACCGTTCTCCGCTCTCGGACTGGACGCACAGCGGTATGTCACCACCGTGGGTGCTCACCCTCGTTGTGCCGGCCCTCCCGTGCCCGCACCGGACGGTTTGACCGATCTGCGCCGGGTGAGCATGCAGAACGCCGAGGCCACGAGTTGCCTGGAATGGTGGACGATCGACTTCTTCGTTGACCAGAATGGCGAGGTGGTTGCGGTGACCCTTGACCTGTACGGCCCGTGATCGAACAATCCGCTGAGGAGTAGGCCGATGCTGACATTCATTCTCTGGTTGCTGCTGCTCGTCGTCGCATGGCCGCTGGCGTTGATCGCGCTCCTGCTGTACCCGATCGTGTGGTTGGTCAGCCTGCCGTTCCGTCTGGTTGGCGTCTCGGTGAGGGCGATAGTCGAACTTCTCGGCCGCCTGATACGACTGCCGGGCCGGGTCCTGCGCGGTCCGGGCGCGCTCGAGCGAGCTGACTGAGTCGTCGACGCGAGCCGAGCCGATCCGCCACCGGCGTTGCCGGGCCCTTCGACCCTAGGTCGGTGCGGTCCGCCCGATCAGGCTGGAGTGCACGATCGAGGAGGGACGGATGATCGTTCTCGTTGCGTTTGCATCCAAACACGGGTCGACTCAGAGCATCGCCCACCACATCGCCGAGGTGCTCGCCTCGGAGGGGTTCGAAGTCGAGGTCCGACCCGCCGGTTCCAAGCTCGATGTGACCGACTACGACGCAGTCGTTCTGGGCAGCGCTGTGTACACCGGCCGGTGGCGCAAGGCTGCGATCTCGATGGCGAGCACACACGGCACCGCTCTCCGGGCCATGCCGACGTGGCTGTTCTCCGTAGGGCCCTTGGGCGATCCGCCCGAGCCGTGGGAGGACCCGCCCGCGGTCGCCAAGATGATGGCGACAACGGGTGCTCGCGGGCATGCGTTGTTCCCCGGTGCCGCCGATTTCTCCGAGCTCGGCAAGGTCGAGAAGTACGTGATGCGAATGGTCAACGCGCCCGAAGGAGACTTCCGGGACTGGGACATGGTGACCCGATGGGCTCGTTCGATCGCAACTCAGCTCCGATCCGGCGACGCCGGCGCGACCGGGTCGGAATGACGGCGCCACCTTGAGATCAGTCGTGTCGCCGCTTGCCGTCGCGCCGGAGCTGGGCGGGGGTGGCCGGCGCACGTTCGTCAGCGATCTCGCCCACCAGCTCGGCCACCAGATCCTCCACGGTGGCCAGACCGAGAGTCGATTCGTGTCGTCCGATGGCGATCGCCATCCAGATCCCCTCCCGCTGCATCCGGACCAGGAGGGCCGAGATGTGATCATCCGGGGAACAACGCAGGATCGGCGTTGTCACCGTCGCTACCGCTGCCTGGGGCGAGTGCCTGGCCGTCGCAGCCAGATCGCGCAGGCGGGTCGCGCCGATCACAGAGTCCACATCCGAGCGGTACACCGGCAGCCGGCGGTGGCCGAGAGCGATTGCCCGGGATAGTGCGTCGGCCACCTCTTGATCGGCGCACACCGCCGCAATGTGATCTCTCGGCACCATGACATCGCTGACTTTGCGGTCGCCGAACTCGAAGGAGCGGTGGACCATGACTGCGTCGTCGCCCTCGATGGCGCCGGCTCGGGTGGATTCGCGGAGTACCGAACGCAGTTCCGCCTCGGACATCGAGTCGTCGGTCGGTTGGCTCAGGTCACCTGGGATCTGCCAGTTGGCGAGGGTGGTCAGCACCCGCACCACCGGGCCAAGCCCGACGACAAGGGCCAGCAGCGGTCGTGTGGCCCGTCGGGCCACAGCCTCGGGATGGCGGATTGCGATCGTCTTGGGGATTGCCTCGCCGTAGAGGAAGAGAACCCCGGTCAGCAGGATCGATGCCGCCGTTGCGCCGGGACCTCCGAAGAGCCGGGCTCCCAGGAAACCGGCGATCGTTGCCGCTCCCACCTGCAGGAACAGGACGCTGAGCAGAACCGTGTTGACGACCGACGGAAGGTCTTCCAACAACCTGAGAAGGCCTACGGCGCTCGAATCGCCGGAGTCCTCGGCGACTTGGATACGACTTCGGCGAAGCCGGATGATCGCCACCTCGGCCGCTGCGAGAGCGGCGGCGCCGGCAACCGCGATGACGAGGAAGGCGACCAACATCAGCGCGAGCCAGTCAACCGTTTCCATCGAAGATCACTCAGTTGTGGGCTGCAATTCGGCCTCGACGACCGGCGGCGTGATCAGCCCGTAGTGCCCGTCGAATCGCTGATACAACACATTGGCACGGTTCGTACGCCGATTGATGAACAGGACGAAAGGCAGATCGCCGCGGTCGCGCAGGTCGATCGCCTCCGCCACGCTCAACTCCGCCGGCACACGACGGGTGATCTCGATGTCGTCGACGATGAATTCGTCGGCGAGTGACTCACCGTTGAAACCGTGAAGACGCAACATGCCGTTGTCGGTCCGTTCCAGGAGACAGTCCCGCCCCGTGGTCAGTTCGACGAACAGGAAGAAGTCGTAGTCGAGAAGGCCCATGTCCCAGGCAGCCTCCTCAACGGTCATCTCCCCGGGAGCGAAGGACTTGTGGCGCACGACCTCCCGTTCACCGACCGGTGTGATCGGACCGGCAGTGCGCGGGCGTACGTTTCCGTGCCGCCACTCGCCGGGCGCAGGTGTGAGACCGGAGGGCTTGTGACGTTCCCGGTCCTGCCGACGCTCCAATTGGCTGTGGAGCCGCTGGGCCATCCTGTCGGTTGCCTCGAGGATGGTCCGTCCGCTGGCGTGGGCCCGCACGAGATCACCGTCGAGATCGATGGTCACCTCGGCGAGTGCGGGATCGGAGTGCGTGTCGTTGGACGACATCGTGAGTTTGACTCGGCCGTAGCGGGCGATCTCTCCGGTCGGTCGGATGGCGTCTTCGACCTTGGCGATGGCATGGTCCCGGTCGGGCTCGGGCACGATCCCGCGGGCGACGACATGCAACGGTGATTCCTCGACCATCTCGTGGTTGATGTCGGGTTCGGTCCCGACCCACTGCGCTTCGATCTGGCCCAGTTGGATCTCGAAATAGGTCGACAGCTCGCCCAATTCGGCGTGCACATACTCATCGATTCCGTGAATCTCCACCGCCAATGGATCGACCCCTGCCCACCCCCAGCTCTCGAGCTCGGCGCGGACGTGTTTGTGCGTTTCCACCAGGCCGTCGCTGGTGAAGACCTTCGCCGAGGGCACGTACAACATTGCGGCACTGTCCAAGTCGTAGTCGCTCATCGCCTCGACCCAGGCCTGGGCCACCCGCAGCGGCTGGGTGGTGACATCGACGCCGTAGGCGTCGTGAAGAGCGGTGCGGGTCTTGGCACCCGCCCGCTTGGCTCCGGTCAGGTCGCCGAAGCGTCGCTGCCGTCTGGAGGTTCGCGTACCCGAACGAAGTTTGACCGACTCGGCCTTCTCGATCCCGTTGTGTCGATGGAGGCTGAACCGGACCCGTGCGCTCGGGACCCTGGCTGCCGGCTCGAGGTCAGAGAGTTGGGCCTCGTAGGTTCGTCCCTTTCGAACGATGTAGGCGACCTTTCGAGTCTCGTCGATCCTCAGGACACGGCCATCGGGCACCAGAACTACCTCCTCGAGATTCGGCCGATCCGAACTCAATCTCCAGGATTCTTGCCTGGGGTGGTTCTGCTTAGGGCCGCTAGTCACTTTTCGTCGAACGTTAGCGGAGGGCGCATGACTTTGGACCCTTCAACCGCGACTCCGATTCGGTCCAACTAGGACTCATATGACGACGTGTGCCGTGGTCGACCAGGTCGCGACGAGATCCGGGTGAAGGCATGATCGTCCTCTGGGGCGTCGTGCTGGCGGTCTGTGTGCTCGGAACGTCGCTGTCGAGTCGGCAGGCGGTCACGTCTGCGTTGCGTATCGTCGAGGCGACACCGGCGTCGCCTGCCCTCGTGGGTTTGACCGTGATGGCGATCGGGACCGATCTTCCCGAGATCGCCAACTCCATCGTGAGTTCGGCAACCGGTCATGGCGATGTGGCCGTGGGCGACGCGATGGGTTCGGTGGTCACCCAGGTGACCCTCACGCTCGGCATCATCTGCGTGGTGGTGGGGGGCAGGATCACGGCCAATCGCAATTTCGTCATCTCGGTGGGTACGGCAGCCTTCTTCGGCACCGTCGTGGTCTGGGTATTGGCTCGCGATGGTGAGCTGTCCCATGTCGACGGCTTGATCCTTATCACCCTTTGGATCGGCGGAACGATCCTGCTCGGTCAGGGGGAACTGCGCCCTCGCGAAAGCGTCACAACCCAAACGCGCAAGGTCAGCAGTGATGTCGGTCTCACGCTTCTCTGGCTCGCCGCCGTTGGCGGCTTCGCCATCGGCATGGTTCAGTCGTTCCTGGAACTCGCCGAGTGGTTCGGGGTCCCCGAGTTCGTGGCGAGCTTCCTGGCCCTGTCGATCGGCACCTCGCTCCCGGAACTGTTCGTCGATCTCAACGCGATCAAACGTGGTGCGTCGTCGATGGCCGTGGGCGACATCTTCGGCTCGTCCTTCGTGGACGCCACGTTGGCGGTCGGCATCGGCCCCGCGATCTTCTCCACGATCGTCAGCGCCGATGTCCTCCCTGGCACGGCGTTGGCGGCCGGCGGTGTGTTGCTGGCGACGGTGCTCGTGGCGAGGGCCAAGGACTACGACCGGAGACTCGGCGTCACCCTTCTCGTCCTTTACGCCGCCGTCGTCGCCATTGCGGTGGCGCTTCAGGTGACCGCTGAATGATCACGACGGCGCCAGAACGACCATCCATCCCGCCACGTTGCGTCCTCGACCTCGCCATGACGCTCACAAGTCGTGGCGAGATCGCGATCCTTGGGTGCCGAGCGGCTGATCGCCCTGGCATCCATCAGCATTGTTCAGCAGCCTCCTACGCAGGTCCTCAGGCGTTGGCCGGGACCCTCCACTCGAGTTCGGTGCCACCGCCAGGGCGGGAACGGAGGGAGCAGGAACCGCCGGCGGATTCAGCTCGTTCGTTCATGTTGCGCAGTCCGTTGCCTCTCACCGGGCGATGCTGCCGTAGCGATTCCTCGACCTTGGCGACACCGAGCCCGTCATCGATCAGATGGAGCACCAGTTCGCCGTTGTCGAGTTGGAGGACGACCTGGGCGGATCGGGCGTCGGCGTGCTGGGCGATGTTCGACAACCCCTCGCGCAGTGTTGGCATGAGTTCGTTGATGACTCGATCACTGACCTCGCTGATCTGCACGCCCACCTTCACCTCGGGCACGAAGCCGAGGGCCGGGGTCTGCTCCTGCACCACCCCCAACACCGCTCGCTTCAGACCTGTCGGTCGGGCTCGGGTGTGGAGATCGTAGACGATCGACCTCAACTGGTAGATCGAGTCGTCGATCTGGTTGACCGCATTGGTCAAGCGGTCGGCCAGCCCTTCGGAACGAGCGAGGTTGCTGGCGGCATTCAAGCCGAGGCCGGCGGCGAAGAGCTGTTGGATCACGGTGTCGTGCAGGCCCCGGGCGATCCGATCACGATCGGTCAGGACGTCCAATTCGGCCCGAGCGGTGGCCAATTCGGCCGCCAGCAGCGCATTGGCTCTCTCCAGCTCCTCTTCGAGCATGTGTCGGACACGAATGTCCTGCAGGATTCCGGCGAAGAAGGTCACCCCGTCGTCAACGATTTCGCTGACCGACAGATGGATGGCGATCGTGTCGCCGTTCTTGGTTCGTCCCTCGACGTCGCGGCCGACACCGATGATCGACCTCACTCCCGTTCGCCGGTAATCGGCCAGGTAGGACTCGTGAGCGGACCGCTCCGGCTCTCCCATCAGGATGCTCACGTTCCGGCCGATGAGTTCGTCGGGTTCGTAGCCGAACAGCTTCGAGGTCGCGTTGTTGATTTGCAGCACGAAGCCGCTGTCGTTGATGACGATCATCGGATGGACCGCCGTCCTGACGATCTGCCCAGATATTCGCTGAGCCATCTCGACTTGCTGGGCAAGTGTCAACTCTGAGGACACATACCACTTTGGTGCTGTGGAAGGAACGAACGCAACTTCGGTGTGCGGGAGACGCGTGTACTTATCAGACTTAGGTCCCTGTTCAGCTGAATGGGGCCACGTGACGCTGGGAGTACACAGGAGGACTGAGACTTGTTCACAAAGATCGTGATTCCCTTCGACGAAGGCGTTGACTCCCTCCGAGCGGTGCCGGTGGGCGCATCGGTCGGGCGAAAGATCGGTGTCCCTATGGTCGCGGTGACCGTGGCCCGCTCGGTGAGCGATGGTGCCGCAATGGAGGCGACCGCCACCGATTGGATGGCAAGAAACGGTTTCGGCGACGTCGAGGTGAGGTCCGTGGTCTCCGGCTTCGGCGTGGTGCGAGCGCTCGCCTCGATCCTCGATGACGGTCGGCCTCTCGTCGTCATCGCCAGCGAGACCCATCCCCACACGAAAACCCTGGTTGGAAGTGTGTCGGAGGACCTCGTGCACGAGTCGCCGCTGCATTTCGCGCTCGTCGTCGGGCCCGAGGTCTCCGACGAATACAGCTTCGATGGGGCGATTCTCGCCTGCGTGGACACGACCAGTCACGCCGACCCGATCCTCGGACCGTTCAGCGAGACCGTGCAGGCGCTCGGTGTCGATCCATGGTTGGTGACGGTGCTCGATCCGGCCGACATCCCAGCCCTCACCGCACGTGGCATCGGTGAACCGTCGATCGCGTTCGAGAACAGTGCCCTGCACAACATCGCCATGCGGCTCGAGAAACTCGGCCTGCCGAACGTCAGCTACGATTCGCTGCACGGGGGTGACCCGGCGGCGGCGATCCTCGATTACATCGCGGTGGTGAGACCTTCGTCGCTGATGGTGGCCAGCCGCGATCGGGGTGACTTCTCCCGCCTTGTCTTCGGTTCGGTGGCCATGCGGGTCGTCAAGAAGGCCAAGTGCCCTGTTTTCGTCGTGCATCGAGAGGAGTAGACCGTGGCCCGCCGGATCGTCGTCGCGATCAACGAATCGCCGCTGTCGCTCTCGGTGCTCAGATGGGCGTTGACCGACGCCCGCACCGGCGACGAAGTGGACGCGGTGCTCGTCTGGAACCTCGCTCGATTCGGTGTTCTCGAGAACCCCTTCGCCAACCTCGACGACGCAGCTCGTCATCACGCTGAAGCCGCTCGTCGCCTGCTGGCCAGGGCCGAGGCCGAGGTCGCCGGGGACATGGCCGACGGCGTGCGCACGCGCGTCGATGTCCGGCACGGCGATCCCGTTCAGGAGATCCGCCGTGCGGCCGAAGGGGCAACACTGTTGGTTCTGGGCAATCGCCCCCACGGGACGATCGGTCGGCTGGGATCGGTGGCTGCCGACGTCATCTCATCGGTGCATTGCCCGACCGTCCTCGTGCCCGGATCCCCGAGCCGGGATCATGAGGCAACCGGCAAACACCAGGATATTCAGCTGTAGCGAAGAGGCGAACATGCTCCACCACCCCGGGTTGGCCCTACCGGCTGCCGAGGATGGCCACTCCCCTCAGACCCGAGTTGTCGAGACCCACATCTCCACGGTCTTCCTGTGCGGTAACCGGGCGTACAAGCTGCTCAAGCCGGTGTCGATGGGATTTCTCGACTACTCGAGCGAGGATGCTCGAGTCGAGGCGGTCGAGGTCGAACTCGAACTGAACCGTCGCATCTCTCCCCGCGTCTACCTGGGAACAGCCGATGTCGTCGAACACGGCCGGGTGGTCGATCGGTTCCTGGTCATGGAGCGGTTGCCGGACGATCGGCGGCTCCCGGTGATCCTGACCCAACCCGGTTATGAGGCACATCTTCGGGAGATCGCACGGGTCGTGGCCCGATTCCATGCTGGGGAGCGCCCCGCGGAGATCGCGGCGCGGGTTGCCTCGCGCGACGGGGTATGGAAGAACTGGGCCGACAACTTCGAATCGATGGCCCCTTTCATCGGCTCGATCCTGGAACCGAGGGCATTCGACCGAGTGCGACGTCTCGTCCGGCGTTACCTCGAGCACCGTGACAAGGTGTTCGCAGACCGCATCGAGAGCGGGATGGTGCGTGACGGGCATGGTGATCTGACCGCTGACGACATCTTCTGCCTCGACGATGGCCCCCAGATTCTCGACTGCCTCGCCTTCAGCGAAGACCTCAGGATCTCCGATGTCCTGGCCGACGTCGCCTTTCTCGCCATGGACCTCGACCGGCTGGCCGGCCCGAGCGCAGCCAAGTGTTTCATGGACTTCTATGTCGAGTTCTCCAACGAGCACCATCCTGCATCGCTGGCCCACCACTACGTCGCCTACCGAGCTCATGTTCGATCGAAGGTGGCCCTCTTACGTTTCGCCCAAGGTGACCACTCCGCAGCTTTCGAAGCCCGCGTCTACCACGAACTGTGCCTACGCCACCTCGAATACTCCGCGGTGCGGCTGGTGCTCGTCGGCGGAGGACCCGGAGTCGGCAAGTCCACGCTCGCCAATGCGATGGGCGACAACCAGGGTTGGGTGGTGTTGAACTCCGACGAACGCCGCAAGGACATCACCGGTCACGGTCATGAAGAACGAACCCACTCCGAGTTCGGACAGGGTATCTATTCGGCCGAGACGACCGAGCGTGTCTACTGCGAACTCCTCGATCAGGCTGCGCTGCTCATGTCGCGTGGCGAGTCGGTCGTCATCGACGCCACCTGGCCCGATGCCGAGATGCGGGCTCGCGCACGCGAGGTTGCCGGGCAGTGCGGGGCCACGATCACCGAAATCGAGTGTGTCATCGAGAACGAGACCGCCAAACGCCGGATCGCGACCCGCAATCGGACCGGAGCCGACGGCGCATCGGAGGCCACGCCGGCGACGTTCGATCGTTCGATGACCGGTCGCGATCCCTGGCCCGACGCTCACCGGGTCTCCAACGAAGGTACTGCCGAACAGGCGTTGGCCCATGCCCTCCGGTTCGTCGTGCGGCCTCCATCGTGAGACGCTGGCACTCAGCGAGGCGGGGACCTTGGACTCTGCCACAACGTTGAGTGTCCTTCTAGCGTCGGGTCACAGACGGGTCGAAAAGGAGCAAACCGATGACCGCCGAAAACAGCGCCCGAGTTGGAGCCCCAGCGTTCGAGGACGGGAGGGTGGTCACCCACGTTGTACTCCCGGCTGCCGCAACACACTTGCACGAGCGAGGAGCACCGTACGCGTCGGCTCTGGCGGAGGCGTGGGGCGTGCCGTTGAGGCTCGTGCACGTTTCCGACTCGGTGTCGGCGTCCGATCCTCATCTGACCGCGGTTGTGGACAACCTCCGACATCGTCGCCCCGGCCTCGTCATCGAGTCGGCGAATGTGTACGGCGACGATGTTGCCACCGCGCTCGCCGAATACATCGAGCCGCATGCTTTCGTCGTGATGACGACCGAACATGCCGACGAATGGCGGTTCAAGGATTCCGTGGCCGAGGCGGTCGTGCATCATGTCGGTGCGCCACTTCTGCTGTTGGGCCCCAACGCCAGCGACGTGAGCCTGACGGGTGAGATCGTCGTCGGCGTGGACGGATCCTACGGAGCCCACGGGGCGGTCGAGTCTGCGATGAGGCTGGCCCAGGCGTTCGGTGTCCGGACCCGGGTGTGGCTGGTTCGGATCGTCCCGATGCCCGGGCCCGGCGAAACGGTGCACCATCCCGAGATCAGCGACTACCTGCAACGTCTTGCCGAGGAGAACGATGGTCCGGCCGATGTTCGGTGGGAGATCATCCAGAGCAACAATCCTGTTGATGCACTCGTCGACTTCGCTCGCCGGCGCAAGGCGAGCTTCATCGTGGCCGGTGCTCGCAGCCGGACCGATGCCACACGGACCTCGATGGGTAGTGTGACCATGGGGCTGGTGCACGCCGCCGCTCAGGCGGTGATGCCGGTCAACGCGCCCGAGGTCGACCAGTTGCCCAACGAAACGTAGAGCACACGACGACGTCGTGTGCTGCGCACCCGGTCCGTTCGGTTCGGTCCGACCTGCCATACGGGCACTGCCAGTGTCGCTCCTGCCCCGGTCGAACCTTGCGGGTCAGAGGGATCGACGGGCGTCAGTCCGTGAGCGTGATGCTCGCTTCGGCGAACTTGTCCTTGAACTGCTCCATCGCCTCCAACGCGTCGATCCCGTAGATTGCCGATGGGCCTCCTCCCATCAGAACGGCAACACCGATCGCTTCGACGATCTCGTCCCTGGTTGCTCCCGCCTCGAGCGCGTCGTGCATGTGCAGTGCGATGCATCCGTCGCAATGGCTGGTGATGCCGATGGCGAGGGCGATCATTTCCTTGTACTTGGCCGCCAGAACCCCATCGGCTGTGGCTTCGCGATGGAGTTGAGCGAAACCCTTCATCACTCCGGGGAGCACTTGCTTCATCTCCACGAACCCGTGGTTGAGTTCGTCTCTGCGGTGCTGGTACTTCTGCGGCATGGCATCAGTACAGGAGCTGTGACGCCGATCACATAGGGGCAGAAGTCCCAAGTGTCCGATCGGTTGGTGTCGGTATCGGTCAGTCGATGGCGAAGTCGGACAGCGGGCGGCGCCCATCGGACTCGTGGATGTCCACCTTCAGGAAATGGGTTGCACACGAGATGCACGGGTCGTAGTTGCGTATGGTCTGTTCACACAGGGCGACGAGATCATCGCGTGCGAGCCCGAGATTCTCCGTCGCCACGGTTCGCAGGTCGGCCTCGATCGCCGGCTGGTTCTGGGCGGTGGGTGGGATGATGTTCGCTTCTGCGATCAGACCGTCGTCATCGATTCGGTAGCGGTGGTAGAGCGTGCCACGAGGTGCTTCGGTCGCCGCCCAGCCCGTCGATGGTCGAGCTGAGACCTCGACCGCAGGACGCTCGGGAGCGGTGTATGAGCCGAGGATTCTGATCGCCTCGTCGATGGCGTAGACGGTCTCGATACCGCGCACCAGGATGCTCTTGAAGGGATTCCGCACGACCTGGGGTAGCCCGACCTTGGCGGCCAACTCCCGGATGGGGATCGGCAACCGATCATGGTTCAGGGCGTACCGAGCGAGCGGGCCGACAAAGAGCTCCCCATCGCCGGCCCCGTGCAGGCGAGCGTGTTTTGCTGTGGAGTGCGACACCTGAAACTCGTCGATCACGGTTTCGTAGTCGCGCACGTCGATGTCGAGTCCGGCGCTCGAAACGATACGCCCCTCGCTGAACGGATAGTCGTGTGAGTGTCGAAGCGACACGAAAACGTACTCACGCTCGTAGTCGGGGAAATCGAACGTCGCCGCCCACTCGACCAGATCGATCGCCTGGGGTCGCACCGCATCGAGTGTGGTGGCGAGGCGCTCGAGCTGGTCGGCATCGGGAAGTCGGTAGAACCCTCCCACCCGCACGTTGACCGGGTTGACCGACCGTCCACCGAGGACCGTCATGATCTCGTTACCCGTCTGTTTCAGCGACAGAATCGAACGGATCAGGTCCGGGTGATCCTTGGCGATGGCGATACCGGACGGATACCCCAGAAAGTCGGGTGCATGGAGGAAACCGATGTGCAATGTGTGGCTCTCGATCCATTCGCCGCAATAGAGCAGCCGTCGAAGTTGGCGAATCGACTCGGGGATCTCCGCCCCGCAGGCTCGCTCCAGGGCGTGGGTAGCGCTCATCTGGTAGGCCACCGGGCAGATCCCACAGATGCGGGCCGTCAGATCGATCGGTTCTTCGAACCCACGGCCGCGCAGGAACGCCTCGAAGAAACGGGGTGGTTCGTAGATCCGCAGGTCTGCCCGCTCCACCACCCCCCGGTTGACGGTGAGATGGAGAGCTCCTTCGCCTTCCACTCTGGCCAGGATCGGGACCTCGATGGTCATGTCCCGATCACTCATGAGCCGAACCGGTGGTGGGGCTTGGTTGCCCGGCCAGGTCGCAGACGCTCCGGAGGAACCGTGTGCGCTGGCCGTGCGACATCCCGAGCTGCTCGAATCGACTCACCAGAGGTGCTGGGTTCGGATTCTCCATGGGGCCGAAGCAGCCGTAGCAACCGCGCCCGACCACGGGGCAGAGCGCCCCGCATCCAGCCATCGTCAGCGGCCCGAGACACGGCGTCGCCCCGGCCACCATCACGCACGTCTGGGCCGCCGCCTTGCATTCCAGGCACACGCTGCTTTGGGGCAGGCGTGGAGGCCGTCCGGACAGCAGTGCTGCGATCGTCTCGAGGAGCTGTCCCTTGTCGATCGGGCAGCCCTGCAGCTCGATGTCGACCGGGACGTGCGACGCGATCGGTGTCGAAGTGTCGAGCGTCGAGATGTAGTGCGGGTCGGCGTATACGGTCTTGATCACGTCGCCGGTGTCGACACCGTTGCGCAGCGCCTGCACGCCACCGCCGGTGGCGCACGCACCGATCGTGATCAGCAGACCGGATTGGCTGCGGATCTCATGGATCCGCTCGACGTCGTGATCGGTCGTGACCGAGCCCTCCACAAAGGACACGTCGACCGGCCCGGGGATCATCGTGCTCGTCGCCTCCGGGAACCATCGGATGTCCACCCGATCGGCGATGGCCAGCAGTTCAGTCTCACAGTTCAGGATCGTCAACTGGCAACCGTCGCACGAAGCGAATTTCCACACCGCGAGAGTGGGTCGCTGATGCATCACAACTCCTCGATCCCGACGTAGGGTTCGATGTCGGCGAGGTTGACGACCGGACCATCCCGACACACGATGATCGGCCCGAACTGGCAGTGACCGCACAGCGCGTTTCCGCACTGCATGTTCCGCTCCATCGTCCACCAGATCCGGGACGTCTCGACACCCAGACCGGTCAGTCGTTTCGACACACTCGCCATCATCGGGTCCGGCCCACAGATCATGACGTGTGCCGTGACCCAATCGACTTCGGCGCGGGTCTGATCGTCCAAGAGGTCGGGGATCATGCCGATGGGACCGGCCCAGTCGTCGTCGCGGTTGTCCACGATTACGGCGACGTGTGCACCCCGCTCGTCCCAAGCGGCATATTCGTCTCGGAAGATCAGGTCCCGAGGGGTTCTGGCGCCGATGAGCACGCGAAGGTCCGTGAAGTCGGACCGGCGGCGCAGCGCCTCGTGGATGACGGCGCGGAGCGGCGCAAGACCCAGTCCACCCCCGAAGATGACCAGCGAGCCCCCATCCAGGTCGTCGATCGGCCATGGTCGCCCGAACGGACCCCGAACGGTGACCGTGCCACCGATCGGGGTGTCGATCAACGCGTTCGTGATCGGTCCGGCACGGCGGATGGTGTAGGAGTGCTGAGAGAGTTGGTGGACTTCGGAACTGATCGACAGGGCGGCTTCGCCGACGCCGAAGGCGCCGACCATGCCGACCTGGGCCGGCTTGAATGACGGTGGTCTGCCGCCATCGCATGGCACGACGTGCAGCGTGGTGACGTCGTGGGTCTCCAGTCTCTTCGCGATGACGTGGTACGGACGGGGAACGAGCAGGCTGTCCAGGGTTGTGCCCGAAGTATCTCGACCCGGCTGGGCGATGGGCGCCGCATTCATGTCCCGCTCCTGCTGATACGGGCAACCTCGCGGCGTACGTCGATTCCCACCGGGCACCAGGTGATACAACGACCGCAGCCGACACAACCCGATTCGCCGAATTGGTCATGCCAGGTGCTGAACTTGTGGACGAGCCACTGGCGGTATCGCGATCCGATCGAACCGCGAACCGGACCCGGACCCATGTGGGAGAACGAACCGGTGAAACAGGAGTCCCAGACTCGGGTCCGGCGAGATGAAACCGACGCGATCGAGGTGGTGTCGATCAGGTCGGTGCAGAAACACGTCGGGCACGACATCGTGCAATTGGCGCACGCCAGGCAACGTTCGCCGATCTCGGCCCACATCTCGGAGTCGAGATGTTCCTTCAAGTGGGTGCCGGCCTCGAGCAGATCGACTTCGGCTCGCATCTCGTCCGCCGCCGCCGCCGCCAGTTCGGCGGCACGCTCGAGCTGTTCGGGCGTTGCTGCGTCGGTGTCGATGGACTCGAGCAAGCGCCCGCCGGCGTCGGTGCCTGCGGTGGCGACGAACTCCGAGCCTTCGTCCCCCGGCAATTCGGTGAGGAGGATGTCGAAGCCCCTGACGGCGGTTGGACCGTTCCCCATGGCCGTGCAGAAGCAGGTGCCCGAGGGGTGATTGCAGTTGACCGCAACGATGAAGAGTCGCCGGCGGTTGGCGGCGTAGACCGGGTTGATGTGGGGACCGCCCATCAGAACGCGATCCTGTTTCTCCAGCGCAACCAGGTCGCATGGCCGCACGCCGATCACGGCCAGAGGAGCGGGCTCCGGCCGGTGCATCTCGATCGAGAGTGCGCCATCATCGCTGCGGGTGATGTCCCAGACCGTCGAGCTGCTCGGGTGGAGGTGGTGTTTCACCGAGTGCGGCCCGACCGCGGCATCGAAGTACGACCGGCGGTCGGAGTCGTGCAGTGAATACCGGCCCGGCATCTGGCGATCGGTCACGCCGATCGGCAGATCATCGAACGTGCCGAGCGGTGCATACACGATGGCCTCGTCGATGCGACGTGGTCCGATCACCTCAAAACCCTGTTCGGCCAGTAGTGCGAGCATCGCGTTTCCCGAGGCGGCAGCGAAGCTGCGCGGACTGCGATACATGTTCCAAAGATGCGCCCGGGAACCCCCGAGGCGGGAGGGCCAAAGGTCCCCGGGGACTTTCGACCCCATTTCGGGAGTTAGGGACCTTGTTCCCTGCCTGGTCCGCGAGGCTTCGGGGAATCTGGTCGAGAGCTATCGGGACGAGCGCCGCACGCGGTGGCCATGAGGTGGAAGCAAGAATGAACCGCAACTCAGCGCAACCGAGCGGTCAACACCGGGACACACCCATCAAGGTCGTTCTGCTCGATGATCACGAGATCGTCCGGATGGGCGTGGTCGACCTGCTCAACACTCAGGAGGACATGGAGATCGTTGCCGATGTGGCGACGGGCGCCGAGGCCTTGCGGGCCGTCGGCGCGCTGGAGCCCGAGGTGGCCGTGATCGACGTCCGGCTGCAGGACGGCAACGGGATCGAGGTCTGTCGCGAGATTCGCTCGCGGTACCCCGAGGTTGCGTGCCTGATCCTCACCTCGTTTGCCGACGATCATGCCATCGTTGATGCGTCGTTGGCCGGCGCATCGGGATATGTCCTCAAACAGATCCGCGGCAACGAGCTTGTCGATTCGATTCGCAAAGTTGCCGCCGGCGCGGTCCTGCTGGACTCAGCCATGGTCAGACGATCGATCGAGCGGCTCAAGCAGAGCGAAGAAGGGGTGATTGCCACGCTCACTCCGCAAGAGCGCAGAATCTTTCAATTGATCGGCGACGGGCAGTCCAATCGGCAGATCGCCGATGAACTGTTCCTCGCCGAAAAGACGGTCAAGAACTACGTGTCGAACCTCCTGGCCAAACTCGGGATGAGCCGGCGCACCGAGGCCGCGGCCTTTGCGGCGAGGTTGGAAGAACGCAGTCGTCTTCGTTATGAGTAGTGAGGACGTCGTGCTTGCCGGCTCCCTCGATCTCGGAGCGTTCGCCGCGCACGTACATCGTTCGCCGGAGGCCTCACTCATCGTCGATGACCACGGGTTGATCCTCTGGGCGAACGAGTCGGCCTGCCGGTTGTTCGGCTATCGCGACGGTGATCTCGATGGACGATTGATCGAGGTCCTCATCCCACGGCAGCTTCGGATACTCCACCGGAGTTACGTCACCGGCTACGCTGACGAGCCGATTGCGAAGGCGGGCGCCGATCGAGGTGCCAGCTTCCCCGCCGAACGGGCCGACGGCTCGCGCTTCGAAGCTGAGATCTCGCTCGGTCCGGTCGAAATCGATGGCCGCTGGACCACGTTCGCAACGATCAGGGACATCACCGACCGCCTGCGGGAACACGACGAGACCACCCGCCGAATGGAAGAGGCCGAGTCGCTGGCCCAGCTCGAGCGAGATCGACGGGAGGCCTTCTTGCGCTTCCTGGGCGACATTCGGCTGTCGGTACTGGCGACCGAACCACTCCAAACGGTTCTGTCGCTCATCCTGAATTTCGCGGAGACGTCGTTGGGAGCGACGCACAGTCGGATCGTCCTTCCCGACACGGGCGGGAATCTGAGAATTCAGGCCACCGGCGCCCGCCGCGTCGGTTCGGTCGGCGATCTGCTACCGGAGGGCTCGATCGAATCTCGCGCCTACGCCGAGGCGACCCGGCTCGTCATCTCCGAACAGGCTCATCGACGCGGCCTGGGGCCGGCGTCACTGCACCAGTTGTCCGACATCGGCCCGATGGTCGTCGCCCCGCTGTACTCGCTCGGTAATCCGCTCGGCGTACTCGTCGCCGGAAGACCCACAGGTGCACAACCGTTTACCGACGCGGACCTCGAGGTCATCGACGCCCTCTCCCGCGAAAGCGCGGTCGCGTTGGAACTGTATGCCGCAGCCGGCGAGCGCCGTCGACTGCTCATCGTCGAAGACCGCGAGCGGATCGGCCGCGAACTCCAGGACAGCGTGCTCCAACAGCTCTTCGTCATCGGCATGAGTCTTCAATCGGGACTCGGTTCGCCCGGCCAACTGATCGATCGCTGCGAAGAAGCCGTCAATGACATCGACGAAGTCATCGCAACGGTGAGGAACTCGATCTTCCGACTCGGCGGTGGCCCATGGGAATGACGCTCGTTCCGGTTCGCGGGTTCTTGAGTGACGTTTGGCCCTAATCCCTCCAAGCCATCCGGGATCAAAATGCAGACATGAACCTGCAGAAGACAACACCGAAGCTGGTGGAAGATTTGATGACCGGTGACATGTTGACCGTGCGGGTCTCCGATTCTCTCGACCGCGCTCGGGATCTGATGCTCAGCCTCGGTATCCACGCCCTCCCGGTCGTCGCCGAAGACGGCAAGGTGGTCGGAATCATCACCTCTCACGATCTCGTGGACGACCAGCTCTCGTTCGAGGATGACGCGATCATCGAAGAAATCATGACGTCGCCGGTTGTGACGATCAGTTGCGAGGCGAGTCTGCGCGAAGCAGCCGAAGTGATGCGTGGTGAGTTCATCCATCATCTGGTCGTGCTCGACGGTCTCGAGCCGGTGGGCATCCTCAGTTCGTTCGACCTTCTCAGGCTGCTCACGTAGCCAGCCACCGGCGCTCTCATGAGATCCGTGGACCAGCTCCGTGGACCAGCAGCTCCGTGG
>JAHEJO010000007.1:4998-15799 GCA_024638805.1 Acidimicrobiales bacterium | reverse complement strand
CCCTCGGCCGATGTGCGATGCTCCCCAGCCCGCGTTCGACTGCGCGACGAGGTGGCGGGAGCTGTGAGTTTCAGGTGTCGGACTTGATCACGAGCACCGAACAAGGAGCGTGGTGGAGGACCCTGTTCGACACGCTTCCGTGGAAGATCCGCTTGCCGATGCGCGCACCCCTCGAGCCCATGACGATCAGGTCTGCGTCGAGGCTTTCTGCCGCTTCGATGATCGCGTCGCTGGGATCGTCCGCGATGTCGGTGAAGCTGGCCTTGATACCGACTTCGGCTGCGATCTGTTTGGCACCGTCGAGGTGCTGCTCGGCGGTGTACCCGGCGTGTACGACCTGCCGGAACTCCTCGGGGAGCTCCTGGGTCATCTCGATCATTTCGGCAGGTGTGAGTGCGTGAAACGCGGTGACAACGTTGACCTTCGAACCCGGGGAGTTCTTGGCGAGCTCACATGCCAGCCGAACCGCCTCGTAGGAGTTGTCCGAGCCGTCGGTGGCGGCGAGGATTTGTTTGAACATAGCGGATTGTCACCATAGCTCAAGTGGATCGACTAGGGGCCAATGACCCTTCCCCAGGCTGGGCCATCGTTCCACTATCGCGGTGTGAAACAGGACGAGAGTCTCCGCAGGACCACAACGGCTGTCATCGGGATCGACGGATCGGAGGCGTCCCGCCATGCGTTGCTCTGGCTGTTGCACCGGCCGTCGTTGGCCGACCAGATTCGACCGGTCGCCACGTACACGATCCCGCCGGTGGCAGCACCCTACGGCATGGGGGTGGCGACGCCGAGCGTCGGTCGCGTGTACCGGGAGTCGGCCGAGCTGTCGATCGATGAACTCGTCGCCTCTATCGATGATCGCCGCCTGATGTCCAAGATCGTCTTCGAGTCCAGTGCCGGGCCGGGCCTCGTCGCCGCATGTGAGGATGCCGACCTTCTCATCGTCGGAAGCCGGGGCAGAAGTGCATTGGCCGAAGTCCTCCTGGGATCGGTGAGTTCCTACTGTGTCAAACACGCACCGATTCCTGTCGCCGTTGTGCCACCTACGGCGACGATCGAAGGGTCGCTGGGCCGGCTCGTCGTGGGTGTCGATGGTTCGGCAAATGCCCAAGCGGCCCTTCACTGGGCGCTGGACAACGTCGACGATGGTGGCACGGTCGTCGCAGCCCACTCCTATCAACTGGTCCCGTATCCACCCGAGGTTGCTCATCCGGCGATCGAGTTGCTCGAGGAGGAGGCTTCGGTCCTTGTCGAGAACGCCTTGGCCGACGTCGTTCCTGCCCGTGGTGTCACTATCGAACAGCAGGTCCGGCTCGGGGACCCCCGCAACTTCCTGCTCGATCTCGCCGGCGACGCCGACCTGTTGGTGATCGGAGCCCGAGGGCACCGCGGTGTCGCCTATCTACTCCTCGGTTCGGTGGCGACGTCGCTGATCCACCATCCCAACGTGGCGACCGTCGTCGTCCCCGAGGTCTGAGCAAGCCGTCAGGCGAAGAACTCGGCGAGCCATCGGCTCGGCGCCCGCGCGGCGACGACCGTGGCTGGTTCGAGCGCGACGACACGGCCGGCCTCGAGGGCCAGCACCACATCGCATTCGCGAGCGTGGTCGGCGCCGTGGGTTGCCACGAGCAGGATCTGGTCCGGCGGAGCCCATTCGCCGATCACTGTTCGGGTCAGCCGCCGCAGTTCGACGTCCACCTTGCTGAGCGGTTCATCGAGAAGCAGCAGCGTGGGCCTTCGGACGAGAGCTCGTGCCAGCGCCGCCCTCTGCTGCTCACCTCCGGACAGGTCGGCCGGTCGCCGACGGGCGAGGTCGGCGAGAAGTAACTCGTCCATGATGCGGTCGAGGTCGGGGCCGGCGACCCCGCTACCGAAACCGACGTTGTCCCGGATCGTCATGTGGGGGACGAGAAGGTTGTCCTGAGGCACATAACCGATCGACCCTTCCGGTCTCTCGATGACACCGGCGGTCGCTTGCGAGAAACCGACGATCGTTTCGATCAACGACGTCTTGCCGGCCCCGTTGGGCCCGACCACCGCGACGGTCGTGCCGGCCTCGATCGTAGCGGAAACCACGATCGTGAATTCGTCCCGCTCGATCGCGACGTCGACGAGGCGCAGACCCTTCATCGGCTCGGAAGAAACCGGCCGCGAAGCGCAATGAGCACGGCCAGACTGATCGCCAGCAGCAGCACGCTCAGAGCGAGAGCCCGGTCGGTGTTCTGTTCGTAGGCGAGCACAACCTCGAGCGGCAGGGTCCTGGTAACACCCTGCACACTGCCGGCGAAGGTGATGGTCGCACCGAACTCTCCAAGGGCTCGCGCCCAGGCCAGTACCGCTCCGGCGACGATGGCCGGTCGGGCCACCGGCACCGAGACCCTCCAGAACGTCTCGAGAGGCCCGACACCCAGCGAGGACGCCATCAGTTCTAGCCGTCCGTCACCGGACCGGAAGGCGCCCTCCACGCTGATCACCAGGAACGGCATGCTGACGATCGTGGCGGCCAGAACGGCTCCGGCCGTCGTGAGCGGAAGGCCGGTGCCGAAGAGCCGCCCGAACCAACCCTGCCGTCCGAAGCCGGACAGAAGGGCTACACCGGTGACGACGGGAGGAAGGACGAGGGGCACCGTCACGATCGCTCGTAGGATCCCTCGACCTGGAAAGTACGACCGGGCCAGCAGGTAGGCCAGAGGAACTCCGAGCACGACCGAGATGGCTGCCGCCAGAAGGCTGACGATGAGGGATACCCGTAGCGCGTCCAACGAGTCGCGCGTGCTGAGAAGCTCGATCAGCGAGACCCACGGGACGTCGACCAGGAGCGCCAGGAGCGGGATGGCGAGGAGGAGGACTGCGACTCCTGCCCCGAGGTGAACGAGAACCGGCGTCCTTGAACGGGCACGGGTCACGGCTGGCCGAATCCGGCGTCGCGGAACAGCGCTCGCCCCTCGTCGGATGCCAGATAGTCGAGGAACATCCGGCCCATCGAATCACCGTCGGGGTCCGTCGGTCCAATGATGACGCCCACGATCGAGGTGTGGGGACCCTCCGACCCGAGCGGCACGACCTCGACGTCGCCTTCGGCGACCAGGGCGTCGGTGCTGTACACCAGCCCGGCGTCAACTTCGTTTGTCCGTACTTTGGTGAGCACGGCCCGCA
Source organism: Acidimicrobiales bacterium (assembly GCA_024638805.1). Lineage (GTDB taxonomy): Bacteria > Actinomycetota > Acidimicrobiia > Acidimicrobiales > SZUA-35 > JABDIY01. Next base: position 12,643 of record JAHEJO010000007.1, on the reverse strand, counting down.
CGTTGTTCTCGATCGTGATCGTTCCGGGACTCGGAAGCCCGGACGAGGCGGTGATCCACCGGTCGGTGGCGTCGCCGCACGGTACCCCCGTGGCGCAGCGGGCCAGTGATCCCGCCCAGTCGAGCACCTCGGTCGGCGTCGGCTCGCCACCAGCCGAGGGGATGTCGGAGCCGGCGGGGACGATCATGACGAGGCGGTTTGTTGCCAGTGCAATCGGTTCACCCCCCACGCGGCCGGCGGGGAGATCGTCGAGCACGCCGGCATCCGCTGGAATGAAGACGTCGGCTCCGCCGCCTTCGGCGATCTGTCGACTGAGGGTGTTGGACCCGCCGAGGTTCAGCCGAATGTCGACGCCTTCGTTGCGGCTCTCGTACATCTGCTCCGCGGACTGGAGCACATTGGTCAACGACGACCCCGCGTACACGTCGACCGTCAAGCCCTGGCTGGAACATGCTGGAGTGAGGAGCACGAGACTCACGCTGCACGCCGATCGCCATCGCTGGCCGAGATACGATGGGGTGATCAGCGGTCTCCCGGTTCGAGTTGCGCCGCCACGCTGACCCGTTGGGCAGAACCGGGTTCGCGGAGACGCACTTCGTGGCTGTCGATGTTGCCGCTGTCGATCAGGTCGTTGAGCGCCACTTCGAGACGTCCCCTGTCTTCGGCGGTGACGACGAACTCGGCTCGGCTGATACGGGTTTTCAACGATCGTTTGGCCTCGGTTTTCGGGCGACGGAGCTCGGTGAGCGCGGCCCCGGCAACGATCAGCACTTCGGCGTCGGCATCGGATCCTGCCGCGGCGAACAGAGGCTCGGATGTCGGCCAGGGGGCTCGGTGGATGGAACCGGTCCGCCACCAGCTCCACACCTCTTCGACGGCGAAGGGCAGGAACGGGGCGAAGAGCCGCAGGATCGTGTCGAGCGTTCTGGCGAGGGTCGCGTGGGCCGAAGCCGTTCCTTCGGCGGTGGTGGCCACGCCCTCTCCGTAGGCCCGGTTCTTGGCCAGCTCGATGTAGTCGTCGGTGAACATCCAGAACAGCGACTCTGTCCGCTCCAGAGCACGGGCGTAGTCGTAACCGTCGAAGGCGGTGGTGGCGTCGTCGACGAGTGAGCCGAGCCGGACGATCAGCGAGCGGTCGAGAGCATCGGTGACGGGGAGCTTCAGCGAGGCCTCGTCGACGCCCATGCCGAGAGCAAACTTCGACGCATTCAGCAGCTTGATGGCGAGTCGACGTCCGACCTTCATCTGACCTTCGTCGAATGCGGTGTCGGTGCCGGGTCGCGCCGAGGCGGCCCAGTAGCGGACGGCGTCGGCTCCGTATTTCTCCAGAATGTCGGTGGGAACGACGACGTTGCCGACCGATTTGGACATCTTCTTGCGATCGGGATCGAGAATCCAGCCCGACAGGGCGGCGTTGGTCCAAGGGACGCTGTCGTGTTCGAAGTGGCTGCGCACAACGGTCGAAAAGAGCCAGGTCCGGATGATGTCGTGCGCCTGCGGGCGCATGTCGTAGGGGTAGACCCGGTCGAACAGATCGGACCCGACCGTGCCCCACTCTCCGGCGATCTGTGGCGTCAGCGACGAGGTCGCCCACGTGTCCATCACGTCGGGGTCGCCCATGAATCCGCCCGCCTTGCCCCTCTGGTCGGGTGTGAAACCGTCGGGCACGTCCACCGAGGGATCGATCGGAAGGCGGGACTCGCTCGGCACGAGCGGTACGTCGTAGAGCGGCTCTCCATCATCGTCGAGGCGATACCACACCGGGAACGGGACGCCAAAGAACCGTTGGCGGCTGATCAGCCAGTCGCCGTTGAGGTTCTCCACCCAGTTGCGGTAGCGGGCCCGCATGTAATCGGGACGGAAAGCGATCTCGTCACCTCGAGCGACCAGGGCGTTGTTGAGCTCGGGCTCCCTTCCGCCGTTGCGGATGTACCACTGGCGGCTCGTGACGATCTCGAGTGGTTTGTCGCCCTTTTCGAAGAACTTGACCGGATGGGTGATCGGGCGCGTGTCACCGACGATTCCCCCGTCGGCCTTCAACGCCTCGACCAGGATCTCTCGACCCGTGTGGACGGTCTTGCCGATCATCTGCTCGTAGATGTCCCGACCCCGACCTTGGAGCACGTCGGGGGTTTCGTCGGTGAAGCGGCCTCCCCGGTTGATCACAGCTCGGGTCGGCAGGTTCAACTCCCTCCACCAGGTGATGTCGGTGGTGTCGCCGAAGGTGCAGACCATCGCCACGCCGGTCCCCTTGTCCGGATCGGCCAGGGGGTGGAGCCGCAGGGGCACGGCGACACCCAGCGGAGTCGTGATCGTGGTGCCGTCGCAGGATGCGAACCGTCCGTCGTCGGGATGGGCGACCACGGCCACACAAGCGGGAAGGAGTTCGGGCCGAGTCGTGTCGATCAGGAGGTCGGCACCGTCGTCGTCGACGAAGCGGAGCGTATGGTAAGCGCTCGGCCGCTCGACGTCTTTGAGCTCGGCCTGAGCGACGGCGGTCTGAAACGTGATGTCCCACAGGCTGGGTGCCTCCTGCTGGTAGGCGTGGCCGGCCGCCAGGTTGCGGAGGAACGCTTTTTGCGACACCCGCCGGGATGCGTCGGAGATCGTCTCGTACAGCAGGCTCCAGTCGACGCTGAGCCCCAGGTGACGGAACATGTCCTCGAATGCCTGTTCATCCTCGATGACGAGCTCGTTGCAGAGTTCGATGAAGTTGGGCCGACTGATCGGAACCTGCTGGGCGAGCTTGTTCCCGTCGGGTCCGACCCCACCTCGCCCCGGCGGTGTGAAGCCCTTCTCGTAGGGCAGCGATGGATCGCACCGCACACCGAAGTAGTTCTGCACCCGGCGCTCGGTCGGGAGCCCGTTGTCATCCCACCCCATCGGGTAGAAGACCACCCTGCCCCGCATTCGCTGGTAGCGGGCGATCAGATCGGTGTGGGTGTAACTGAAGACGTGGCCGACGTGCAACGATCCCGACACCGTCGGAGGTGGGGTGTCGATACTGAAAACGGCGTCGCGCGGGGCCGACCGGTCGAACGCGTACACATCCTCGGCGCTCCAGCGCTCGTCCCATTTGGTCTCGAGACCGTCGAGGGACGCCTTCCGGGGTGCTCCAGAACCCTGCTGCTCCATAGCGGACAAGGGTATGGGCTGGTCCGGTCGACGCGCCGGTGCTGGGGCGATCGGCGACGCGCCAACGGCGTCGATCGATCCATTCGGTGGCTGCAGCCGATCGATTCGACTCGCATGGGCCTCTTCGGCCGTGGCTGACCCGTAGGATCCGGGTGTGATCTCCCTGTTCGACACCGCCCGCGGCGAGGTTGTTGAGTTGGAGCTGCGGAACCCGGGCGACGTCTCGATCTACGTGTGCGGGCCAACGGTGTACGGACCGCCGCACATCGGTCACGGTCGTCACGCACTCGTCTATGACGTCCTCCGCCGATTTCTCACGTGGTCCGGACTCGACGTCACGTTCGTCTCCAACGTCACCGACATCGATGACAAGATTCTCCAGCGCGCCAGCGAGGAGCGGCGCGACTGGACCGACATCGCCGCCAAGTGCGAGGCCGTCTGGTGGAAGGCGATGGATCTGTACGACGTCGAACGACCCGACCACACCCCCCATGCCACCGAGTACGTGACCGAAATGGTCGATCTGATCGGATCGTTGGTCGACGCCGATCACGCCTACCGCACCGCCGACGGCATCTACCTGCGAGTCTCCGACGTCGCCGATTACGGTCTGCTGGCACATCAGAACCTTGACGATCTACGTCAGGGTGGGGGCGATCGCACCCTCGTGGGTACCGGCAAGGAGCACCCGGCCGACTTCGCGCTCTGGAAGTTTTCCAAACCGGGTGAGCCGTCGTGGCCGTCGCCATGGGGTGAGGGGAGGCCCGGCTGGCACACCGAATGTGTCGTGATGAGCCTCGACCTCCTGGGATCCGGATTCGATCTGCACACCGGCGGGTTGGACCTGGTCTTTCCGCACCACGAGAACGAGCGGGCTCAGGCGGTGGCCGCCGGCCGCGGCTTCGCCCGCCACTGGATGCATCACGGGTTCGTGGAACTCGGGGGCGAGAAGATGTCGAAGAGTCTCGGCAACGTGACGAATCTGCTGGATCTGGCCGATGCCTTCGACCCCCGGGCCTACCGGTTGCTCGTGGTGCAGAGTCACTACCGGTCGCCGATGGAGGTCACGGACGTCACCATGAAGAACGCCGAGGCGGCGCTCGGCCGGCTCGACGCGCTCGCCCGCCGCGTCACCGGTCTGTCGGGAACGCCGGATCCGGCGACCCTTCAGGAGTTCGAGACGGTCATGAGCAACGACCTCGACACCGCCGGCGGCGCCGATCTGATGTTCAGAAAGACTCGCGAAGCCAACACTTCACTCGACGGGGGAGACCGGTCCGCCGGGGTCACCGCCGCCCTCACCGCACTGGAGATCGCGGCGGTCTTCGGTCTCGAGCTGCGATCCGGAGGTGACGAGATCCCCGCCGACGTCTCCGTGCTCCTCGCTCGCCGGAGCGAGGCCCGGGCAGCGGGAGACTGGGGCCTGGCCGACGGGATTCGCGACGATCTCACCGCTGCGGGCTGGACCGTCGAGGATGGGCCGGACGGACCCATCGCTCGCAGGATCGGCTGACCTGGATCGGGAGCGGGTTCTTGCCAGCCGTCGTGACATCGGTGGCAAGCCTCGATCACCTAGCATCTAGCCGATGCCGGGAGTGACTGTCGAGGACTATGTTGGGCGCGTTCTCGGTGAGCGCTACCGCCTCATCAGTCCGATCGGCTCCGGAGCCTCGGCCACCGTCTACACCGCCGATGACCAGTCCTTGGAGCGACGGGTGGCGGTCAAGGTGCTGCATCGCGCCCTGGTGAGCGACCCCAAGTTCGCCAGACGTTTCCAGAATGAGGCCCGGGCGGTCGCCCAACTGGCCCATCCCCGCATTCTGAATGTGTACGACTGGGCCGAGGGTGAGGAGTGCTACATCGTCACCGAGCTCCTGAGCGGTGGAAGCCTGCGTCACATCCTCGATCAGGGTCATTGGCTCTCCGTCAGTCAGGCGCTGGTCGTTGGACTCCACGCACTCGAAGGGCTCGAAGCCGCCCATGAATCGGGTTTCGTCCACCGCGACATCAAACCGGCCAATCTCCTGTTCGGTTCCGACGGGCGCCTTCGCATCGCCGACTTCGGCATCGCTCGGGCGGTTGCCGAAGCGGCGTGGACCGAACCCGAGGGCGCACTGATCGGGACGGCCAGGTATGCCGCGCCCGAGCAGGGGTCCGGTGCCCGCGTGGCCGGCCCCGCAGATCTGTACTCCCTGGCCCTCACACTCATCGAAGGGGTCACCGGTGATGTGCCGTTGGTCGCTGCCAGCCCGATCGCAACCATGGTGCTCCGGCAGGACACCAACGTCGAGGTCCCGGCGGAGATGGGACCGTTGTGGGAGCCCCTCAGCGCAGCGTCGAGAGCCAACCCGGCCCTGCGGCCATCGGCGTCGGATCTGATCCGGGCCTTCCACCGTGCCGCCAACGACCTCCCCCGTCCCTATGTCCTACCTCTGCGCGATCTCGATGCCCCTGCCGAACTCGATTACCCCGAGCCGACCGGCACCGGTGGCACCGAGGTTGTGGTCCATCCCAGTGATCCGACCTCGGAGAGCGGTGAGCAGGTCCTCGAGCTGCATCCGTTCGCCGAAACGGCGTTGCATTTCGCCGACGATGACCTCGCTGCGATGGGGATGGCGTCGGGCCAGAACGATGCGGTACCCGGCGACGTCGGTGAGTTGGACGACTTCGATGTCGACCGGAGGGTGTTGTGGCCCTGGGCGGTCGTCGCGGTCGTTCTGGCGGCCGCGCTGACCGCCGTCGTGTCGTCGTGGGCCTTCACCGATGAGACCGCTCCGGTTCCGACACCACCGGGCATCGACGGGCCCGAACTCACGCCTCTGGTCGGCTTGGACGAGGGAGCAGCCCGGGCCGTGGTCGAGGAGAACGGGTGGGTCGTGGCGGTCGTGCGCGGCCGCCAGCAACAGACGGTGCCCGGACAGGTGCTGGCCCAGAATCCGATTTCCGGTAACCCGTGGGCACCAGGACGGGTGGTCACCCTGCTCGTCTCGGACGGCCCTCCGCTCGTGGCGATGCCGCCGGTCGACAACGTCCACCGGCGGGACGCGATCGACGCCATCCGGGCCATCGGACTGACCGTCTCATCGGTCGAGGAGGTCTTCGACGAGGAGATCGAACAGGACATCGTGATCGCGGCGAGTATCGAAGCGGGCACCGAAGTCGCCGAGGGTGAGTCGGTGGCGCTACAGGTGAGTGCAGGACCCAAGCCCCGGACCACCCCCGATCTACAGGGCGTTTCGCTCGAGGTCGGCACCGACCAGTTGGCTGCTCTCGATGTGACGCTCGCGGTGGTCGGAGACGACTTCAGTGTCGATGTGGCCGAGGGTTCGATCATCAGCACACAGCCGCTGCCCAATGCGTTGGTGGACAAGGGCGGTGTGGTCGAGGTGATCGTCTCGAAGGGCAAGCCGTTCGTGGTGGTGCCCAGGACACAGGGCCTCGAAGTGGATCATGCGACCGAACGCCTGGAAGGGGTCGGCCTTGTTGTGATCGGTGTCGAGGGCGCCCCCAACCGCCCGGTCCTGTACACCGACCCTGCGCCGGGGGACAGCGTCCGCATGGGGACCGAAGTGCTGATATACACGAGACGGTGATCGAGCGGTACCTGTTCTTGAGTGCGGAATGGATCGGCAAAGCGACCGAGTTGAGAGCCGAGGTCGAGGAGAGGTTTGGCGACCGGATCCCCGAACCTCCGGCCGAAGTGCGGATCAACGTGCGCGTCACCGACATTCCGCACCGGAGCGACCTCGATGGTCACATCGACTCGACGGGGGGAACGCTCACGATTCTCGAGGGCCATCTCCAGGTCGCCGACCTAGCGATCACCACCGACTACCTGACCGCCGCCGAACTGTTCACCGCCACCGGGCCGGAGGAGTTCATGCAGTCGATCATGCCGGCGATCTTCGGTGGCCGGATCGGGGTCGATGGGGACCTGAACCGGCTTCTTCCCCTGATGCAAGGCCGGATTGGTGGCGCCGATGCGATTCCTCCTGAAGCCCGTGAGATCAGCGCCCGGATCATCGGGTTCACCGAGATCTGAGCGGGGGCCCGTTTCCTCGGCGGCGGGCGTCGGGGGTCTCGTCGACGCCCGCCGCCGCCCTTGTAGCCTGTGGCGGTGGCCCAACCATTGACCGACGACGAGGTTGCGAAAGTCGCCAGACTGGCGATGCTCGCGCTGAGCGACGACGAGCTGGCGACCTTCACCTCCCAGCTCGGCGCAATCCTCGATCATGCCCGGGATGTGGAGGCGCTCGACGTACACGACGTCGCACCGACCCAGCATCCGTATCCGCTGGTCAACGTCTTTCGGCCCGATGTCGTCGAGCCGTTCGAGAACCGTGAAGCGGCGCTTGCGATGGCGCCTGATGTTCACGACGAGATGTTCAGGGTTCCGCCCGCGCTCGGCGAGGAACCCTAGTGCGTGGCGCCATCGAGATCGGTTCGCTGGTCCGTTCCGGAGAGCTGACCGCCGCCGATGTGGTCGAGGAGAGTCTCGCATCCATTGCCG
>JAHEJO010000007.1:0-4898 GCA_024638805.1 Acidimicrobiales bacterium | reverse complement strand
GTCATCAAGGAGATGATGGGGGATGGGATCGAGGGTTTCGAGCCCGAGGTCCTGGCCCAGACCCGCCGGGCCGCCGACACGCTGGCCAACGCCGGTGCGACGGTCGAGGAGGTGAGCGTGCCCTCGACGATCTACGGACTCTCGGCGTACTACCTGATCGCACCCGCGGAGGCCTCGAGCAACCTCGCCCGCTACGACGGCGTGAGGTACGGCAACCGTGTCGACGACGGCGTCACCACTGCGGACATGATGATCGCAACCCGTACCGCCGGCTTCGGCGACGAGGTCAAACGCCGCATCATGTTGGGCACCTATGCGCTGTCGGCGGGTTATTACGATGCGTTCTACGGCAAAGCCCAGCGGGTTCGAACCCTCATCCTCGACGACTTCAACTCCGCTTACCAGAGATTCGATGTCCTGCTCTCGCCGACCTCACCCTGTGTTGCCTTTCCATTCGGAGCCAAGGATGATCCGCTGACGATGTACCTCAACGATGTGTGCACGATCCCGTCGAACCTCTCGGGGCACCCTGCGATCTCGATCCCGTTCGGCACCGGAGCGAACGATCTTCCGGTCGGTGTCCAGATCCTCGGCCCGATGCTCGGCGAGGCCGCAATCTTTCGGGCGGCGGCAGCCTTGGAGACGGTGCAATGAACCGCCCGACCGTCGGGGCCCACCCGTCGAGGGTGCTGAGATGAAGGCATACGAGACGGTCATCGGCCTCGAGGTGCACGCCGAACTGGCCACCGAATCGAAGATGTTCTCGCCGGCGATCAACGAGTTCGGTGGCTCCCCCAACACCCATGTCCACCCGGTGTGCCTGGGTCTGCCCGGGACCCTGCCGGTGGTGAACGGCAAGGCGATCGAACTCGGCATCCGACTGGGTCTGGCCCTGAATTGCTCCATCAATCGGTGCGTCTTCGCCCGCAAGAACTACTTCTACCCGGATATGCCCAAGGACTATCAGATCAGTCAGTACGACCGGCCGCTGAACACCGACGGATTCGTCGACCTGCCCAGCGGCACCCGGGTCAGGATCGAACGTGCCCACCTCGAGGAGGACACCGGCAAATCGACCCACATCGGTACGTCGGGTCGGATCCACGGAGCCGACTACTCGCTGGTCGATTACAACCGGGCCGGCGTGCCCCTGATCGAGATCGTCAGCCATCCCGACATCCGCACCGCCGAGGACGCCAAGTCCTACGTTCAGGAGCTGCGAGCGGTGCTCGTGGCGGTCGGTGCATCCGACGGGAAGATGGAGGAAGGATCGCTGCGGGTGGACGCCAACGTGTCGGTTCGCCCGATCGGATCCAGCGAGCTCAGGACCCGCTGTGAGATCAAGAACGTCAATTCGCTGAGATCCCTCGGCAGGGCGATCCAGTACGAGGCGAATCGTCACATCGAGTTGTATGAGGCGGGTGAGCGGCCGATGCAGGAAACGCGTCATTGGGACGAAGAGGCCGGTCGTTCCCGCGCCGGCAGATCGAAAGAGGAGGCCGAGGACTATCGCTACTTCGATGATCCCGATCTCGTGGTCATCGAACCTTCCGACGAATGGGTCGAGGAGATTCGTGTTTCGCTCCCGGTCCTTCCCGCCCAGCTCCGCTCGGAGATGATCGGCCTGGGGGCCGACCCGATCGTCGCTGCCACGGTCACGGGTCGTGGACTCGGTGCCCTGGTGCTCGAGGCGACCCGCTCGGGCGCTGACCTCGCCAGGGCCCTGACCCATGCGCAGAACAACATCGATCCGGAGTCGGTCGGATCCCTCACCGCCGACGGACTGACCGAGCTGATCAAGATGGAGATGGCGGGTGCCCTCACGGCCACACAGGCGAAGGCCGTGCTGGCCGAACTGGTCGAGGTCGGCGGCGACGCCGCCGACATCGCCGCGGCGAAGGGATTCGAGGCGATGGACAACGCCGAGCTCGAGGCGATGCTCGATGGGATCATCGCCGATCATCCGGACGAATGGGCCCGGTTCAGGAGCGGCGAATCCAAACTCCAGGGTTTCTTCACCGGCCAGATCATGAAGGCGACCCGAGGTCAGGCCGACGGCAAGGTGGTCAATCGGTTGTTGCAGTCGAAGAAGTAGCCACTCGAGCCGGTCAGCGGTCAGCGATCCAGGCGGTTCTGGCCATCCATTCGAGTCCGGGTTCGTAGAGCGACTCGTGTCGCCCGTCGAACACGGCCAGGGTGACGTTGCCCGACGTCCGGCTCATCAACAGCGGTCGGTCCTGGCCGTCGAACGAGGCGAAACCGGACTTCTGTCCGAGTAGCTCGGCCGGAAGTTCGTGCTGATCCACCATCGCATGGATCTCGGGTCCGAACCGGTCCTCTGCAGCGACGAGGTCGTCGAACGCCCGGAACGACTGCGAGGTCGGGACGAGAGTGTCCCGCAGCCCCGTTCCGATGTAGAGGGGGATCTTGGATGCCTTGGCGTTGCCGATCGAGCTGACCGGGCTCCTGCTGTAGCACTCGTCTCCGGCCGGTGTCCCCGCGAGGGGCGCACCTCCGCACGAGGCTTCGAGCTGGCCTCGGTAGTGGCGCAGAGGCACGGTCAGCCGATATTGATACCAGTCGACGAGGTCGTAGACGGGCACCCATGCCACCCCTCCGGCGAAGAGTTCCGGGGCTTCGCCGGCCATGTTCAGAACGGCGAAGCCACCCCCGGAAAACCCGATCATGAACACCTTGTCGGGATCGATGTCATCGTTGGCGAGCGCGTAGTTGACCGCGTCCTTGATGTCGTTGATCACGAACGGTGAGCCGGTGGCGACGGGTCGGTTGTTGGCGCCTCGGAAGTCGGGGGCGATCATCGCCCAGTCGTTCTCGTCAGCCCACCGTGCAAACGGAATGTTCAGTTGCTGGTTGTAATTCGAACTCCACGAATGCAGGACGACCAGCAGAGGGCGTTGCGGGCCGTCGGCGGGAAGCCAGTACGCCGGCTGCTGGTATGCGTCGATCGTGGAGGGAATCGTGACGTTCCGGGCCCGGGTGTAGGTGGCCCACGCTTGGGAGCTCGACGAGCCGTAGTTCCGGAAGTCGGCCGTTCCGACGAAGCGGTTGATCCCGGTGACGTCCTGGGCTCGATCGGCGCCGGGTCGTGCGGTGTCTTCGCCGAGGAATCGATTGTTGTTCTTGAACTCGGTGTCACCGGAAATCCAGCGGACCACACCTCCGCGGCTCAGGCGGCGGCTCTGGAGGGCGTCGAGCCAGTAGGCGAATCCGGCAGGGTCGGGGCTTCGGCCGAGCACATTGCGATAGACGGTTTCGAGGAATTGTTGGTTGGTCGTCTGACCGTAGGTGTTGGAGAATTCATCGCTGACGGCGAAGTAGTTGCCGATCTCGGAGATGCTCGCGCCACGTCGATAGATCTGGATCCAGTACTTGGCGCCGGCAACATCGGGGTCTCGGTCGAAGAACGCCTTGTACAGCCGCAGTACGTCGGCGTAGTTCTGGTAGAAATCGGTAGCGGTGGTGATCTCGTCGAGGCTTTGGGCGTCGACCATGCGCGCTGCCACCGGCCGATCGTTGTCGGCTACGAGGCCGGCGGCAGGTGTGATTGCGAGTGTGGCCGCGATGACCGCACAAGCGACGACGATCGGCAGACGTCCCATGGAGGAGAGAACGTACTCCGTGCCGGGTGCACTGGATAGGTCAATCGACCCAACTTGGCCCGAGGAGACCCGCAGGCAGCTCGTACCCTCCTACAGCTTTGTTCGAGCGAAGCGAGGCCGAAGCGACCCGCAGGCGAGCGGAGGCGATATCGCAGTCCTCGTGAGGCTGCCGAGGGACGAAGGCAGCTCGTACCCTCCTACAGCTTTGTTCGAGCGAAGCGAGGCCGAAGCGACCCGCAGGCGAGCGGAGGCGATATCACAGCGAAGTGATGTGGAGGTGGTCCTGATGTACGACGTCGCTGAAGGACCTGCCGCCGGCGCCGTCGAGGGCCCACGGGCTGCCGATGCTCCCGATCCCGCCGTCGAAGAGGGTTCGGGTGAGTGTCCAGGCCGGCGAGCCTTCGTAGCGGCTGTCCACCACCAGTTCGCCGTCGACTTGGAAGACGTCCATGGCCTGGCCGATGCTGTGCCTGCTGACGCTCGAGGTGGCGAAGACGTGGTATGGGTGCCCGCGGCTCAGGACGAGCACGGCGTAGTCCTGGTTGTCGGCGATGTCGAGCATCCTGGTCAGGAGAGCGTCGGCGGTGTGACCGCTGTAGATGTCCCATCGGGCCGAGTCGGGCATCGTGATGCTGGGATGATCGACCACGGCGGTTGCCAGCGCGCCGAGATCCGGCGGGCGTGCGACCGCCGGGCCGCCGGCCGAAGCGAGGTGGTCGACGGTCCAGGTACCGTCGACGAGCGCGATCCGTACGTCGAGGACCCGGGACTCCTCGGCTCGGCGCCCGTCGGCGCCGAGCCGGGTCTGGTCCAGCCACACCATGATCGATGCCTTGTCGGGACGGTGTCCGCCCATCTGTGCATATCGGACTGCGGCCTGGGTCGAGCGGCCTGGTTTCATGGACTCGGTGATCATCTCGGCGAACTGATCGGTCGCCTCGACACCGAACTCGGTGCTCAGCGACTCGATGTGTTCGTCGGCAGAAATCGCGGAGCCGTGGGTCAGCACCGCTTGTGCGAATCGCCCGCCGACCTTCTTGAGATCACCCAAGACGTCGGTCGGTGGTGGTTCGAAGGCTGGTGCCGGACCCAGTTGCGGTTGGGTGGTCGTGGAGGCGGGGGTGGTCGGTGGTTGAGTTGGCCGTGGTGCCGTCGTGGTCGATGTCGGCACGGTGATCGGAGCGTCGGTCGACCGGACGGGACTGCGGGTCGTCACCCCGGCCACCTCGATGTCGCTGTCGGCCGTCGTTGTGCTGGAGCACGAAGCGATGAGGGCAG
>JAHEJO010000095.1 GCA_024638805.1 Acidimicrobiales bacterium | reverse complement strand
GCAGGGCGGCAACGAACCGATCCTCACCCTGGACGGCGAGCGAATCGTCGACAGCCACGGTCGGGTATCGCGTGTCTGCACCGCCGGTCCCGGCCCGAGCGTCGGCAAGCATCTTCTCCTTACCTACCTGCCGAGCGACCTCGCCGTAGTGGGAACCGATCTCCAGGTGATGTACATGAACGAGATGTTCCCCGTGAAGGTTGCTGCGATCGAGGGGTCGGTCTTCGATCCCGACGACACCCGCTTGAAGTCGTGAGGTTGCGGAGGGACGGAGCAGCTGTTGGTTCTGGAGCCGTTGTTCGAGCGGCAGCGAGGCCGGAGCGACCGGGAGTGAGAAACGAACGGATGCCAGCGAAGGCAATCAAATGAGAATTCTCGTCTGTGTGAAACGGGTTCCGGCGCCCGGCGCCAAGATCAACATCACTGCCGACGGACAGGATGTCGACACCGCCCACCTGGGCTTCGCCATGTCGCCCCATGAGGAGTGCGCGGTCGAAGAGGCCGTGCAACTCGTGGAACGCTTCGACGGCGAGGCCACGGTTCTGACACTCGGCCCACCCGAGGCCGAGGAGCAACTGCGGTATGCGTCGTCGCTCGGCGTGCAGAACGCAGTGCTGTTGAGCACCGACGGTTCGGCGTGGGATCCCCAGGGCACAGCCCGGGCCATCGTGTCGGCGGTTCAGTCCCTTGAGGCCGAGGACGGGCCGTTCGACCTGATCCTTTTCGGCAACGAATCCGCCGATTCGGGTGGTTACCAGGTCGGTGTGCGCGTTGCCCACGCATTGGGCCGGCCCATCGTCAACGCCATCAAGGGCATCGAACCGGATTTCGACGCCGGTACCACGAGGGTCAAGCGGGAGATCGACGGTGGTTTCGAGATCTACGATCTGCCGCTTCCGGCTGTCCTCGGTGTCAAAGAAGGCCTGAACCTGCCTCGCTATCCCACTATGAAGGGTCGTCTCGCCTCCAAGAAGGTCGGTGTGAAGGTGATCGAAGCCGCCGCTGACGCCGGTGGTCAAGGACGGGTCAGACTGAGACAACCTCCGGCGCAGGCATCGACCATGGTCAAACTGGGCGATGGTCCCGAAGCCGCCCCCGCCATCGTCGATCTCTTCGAGGAACTGGGACTGCTGAAATGACCGACATTCTCGTCGTAGCCGAGTCCGACGCAGACGTGCTGTCGTCGGCAACCCTCGAGGCCATCACCGCAGCCCGTTCTCTGGAGGGCACGATCCACGTCCTCCTCTTCGGTTCGTCGGTGGATGCCGACGAAGCCGCCGCACGAGTGGGCGCATTCGGAGCCGAAGAGTTGCACGTCGCCGAACACGAACTGCTGGGCGACTACGGTCCGGAGGCGTGGGGCCAGGCGCTGGCGCTCGCCATCGACGACATGGAGCCCGACGTCGTCGTGGCCTGTGGCACGAGCAAAGGCAACGAAGTCCTCGCCCAGGCCGCTGCCCGGCTCGACCTCCCCTTCGTCGCCAACTGCATCGACCTCCCCGGCGAACTGGCTGACTCCGATGATGTCGTACTCACGCGGGTCCAGTGGGGCGGTTCGCTGCTCGAAGAGGCAAGCCTCTCGGCCGAGACCCGCATCGTGTCGATCTCACATCACGCCGTCGAGGCCGAATCGATCGATGGCCCCGCCGCTACCACCGACACCTTCGTTCCCGAACTGCACGACACGGTCGCCCGGAGTCTGTGCGTCGGTCGCGAGATGGCCGAAGCCGGGGTCACCCTCTCGACCGCGCCGATCGTCTTCGGCGGCGGTCGGGGTGTGGGTTCGGCCGATGCGTTCGCTCCGCTCGAGGAGCTGGCGTCGCTCATGGGTGGTCGAGTCGGCTGCTCGCGGGCGGTGACCAACAACGGCTGGCGTCCCCACCGCGACCAGGTGGGTCAAACCGGAACGAGGATCGCCCCGGAGCTCTATGTGGCCAGCGGTATCAGTGGTGCCATCCAACACTGGGTCGGCGCGATGGCATCCAAGAAGATCCTGGCGATCAACACCGACCCCGAGGCGAACATGGTGGTGAAGTCGGACTACTTCGTACAGGGTGACCTCCACAAGGTGCTCCCGGCGGTCATCGACGAGATCAAGAGCCGGCGAGGCTGAGGCGGGTCAGGCCTGAGTCGGATCAGTCCAGCTGGGAGAGGATCTTCTGGAGGCGGTCGGCGTCGGCAGCCGAAGTGACCGGCGTCGAGAACTCGATGCGGTCCACGCGTCCGGCAAAGCGTTGGTTGAGCATGCCGGCGATCTCCGCATGCGTGCCGATCGTGGCCACCGTGTGCAGCATTTCGTCCGAAACGAGCGAGGGCATGTCCTCCCACCGCTTGGCCCGGCTCAGCTCGGATGCCTCTCGTGCGATGTCGCCCCACCCGTGCAGTTCGAAGGTGCGACGGTACGAGGGTGTCGACAGGTAGAACGAGACCCGTTCCCGTACGGTTTCGGTCACCGACTCGAGCGTCTGGGCGTCCGGAGCGGTACCGATCAATGGTTTGAGGCAGACCTCGACGTCGTCGACGTCCCGGTCGGCCCGCGCCGCTCCCCGGGCGAGCGCCGGAAGCACCTTTTCGTCGATGAACTTCGGAGTGCAGACGGGGTGGAGCCGAACGCCGTCGGCGAGCTCGCCGGCCAAGGCGCACATGTTCGGACCGATGGCGGCGAGGTGAACCGGGATTCTCGGATGGTCGATCGGGCCGGGGTCGAACAGCGGCACCATCAGGTTCAGGTTGTAGTGCTCGCTTCGGTAGTCGAGTGGCGTGCCGTCCTGCCAGCACTGCCACACCGCCCGCATCGCCTTCACGTAGTCACGCATCCACGGCGCCGGCGCCCGCCACGGTATGCCGTACCGCCGCTGTATGTGGGCTCGCACCTGCGTCCCAAGGCCCAACACCAATCGACCCTTCGACAGCCTTTGGAGCGACCAAGCCGACATCGCCATCGACGTCGGGCTTCTCGGGAATGCCATCGCCACCGACGTGCCGAGCTCGATGGTGGAGGTGGTCGTCGCCCCGAGTGCCAGGAGTTGAAACGGGTCGTCCTTGGTCTCTTCGACCAGCACGGCGGCCAGGCCGACCTCCTCGGCGACCCGTGCCCGCTCAGCGAACTCGGCGATGTGCAACGGGGTCTCGGGTTCACGAATCCCCGGATCCAGCTTCCCCAGGGGTAAAAGCGATTCGACACGCATCTCACGTGAGTACTCAACGGTGGCACACGACGTCAAGATGCGGCTGCGGTCGCTTCCCTCCGAACGTGAGTAACGTGGGCGGCCGTGTCTCGTCTCCACGCCCAGACGATCGTGTTCGCCACGTCTGGTGCGGTTCTGGTTCTCGAGATCCTGGCCGGCCGGCTCATGGCCCCCTATGTGGGCGTGTCGCTCGAGACGTTCACCGGCATCATCGGCACGATCCTGGCCGGGATCGCCCTCGGAGCCGCGGTCGGCGGTCGATTGGCCGATCGCCGCGATCCCACGTCGCTGATCGGTGCGGCGCTGATCGTCGGTGGGGTGCTGAGCTGGTTGTCCATCCCCATCGTCAGCTTCCTCGGTCCGGGGGTCGGCAACGAGGTCCCGGCCATCGTGATCCTTTCGCTGTTCGGGTTCTTCCTGCCGGCGATGGCGTTGACGTCGGTCGGTCCGATGGTGGCCAAGATCCGGCTCCAGAGCCTGACCGAGACCGGTGAGGTGGTCGGTGGTCTGTCGGCTGCGGCGACCGTCGGCGCGCTCGTAGGCACCTTCTTCACCGGATTCGTACTCGTGTCGGCGGCACCCACTCGACCGGTGATCCTGGTCCTGGGGCTGGCGCTGGTCATCTGGGGTGTTGTCTTCTCGGTGACCCACGGCGGTCAGAAGCTGCCGTCCGGTGGACTGGGGATCGTGGCTCTGCTGATCTTCGGACTGGCGACGGTCTCGGCGGACCCATGTGAGTTCGAATCGGCGTACGCATGCGGCCGGGTTGTCACCGATGACGATGACGACTCGCTCCGGTTCCTCATCCTCGACACGCTTCGCCACGGGGCCGTCGACCTGGATGACCCCACCCATCTGGAGTTCCGCTACATCAACATCATCGGTGACGCCGTCGACGCGCTGCCCGAAGGACCCATCGATGCCCTCCACCTCGGTGGGGGAGCCTTCAGCGTCCCGGGCTACATCAACGCCACCCGGCCCGGATCGACCAACCTGGTGCTCGAGATCGACCCGCTGCTCGTCGACGTTGCCGAGGACGAGCTGGGACTGATTCTCGGACCCGATCTGTCGGTGCGAACCGGGGACGCCCGCCTGGCACTCGATGGACTCGCCACCGACTCCTACGACCTCATCGTCGGCGATGCCTTCGGCGGGCTCAGCGTGCCGTGGCACCTCACCACCACCGAGTTCATCGGTGAACTCGACAGGGTCCTTCGCCCGGGCGGTCTGTACGTGATGAACGTGATCGACGGCGGTGAGAACCGGTTTGCCGAGGCGGAGTTGGCGACACTCGCCGAACACTTCGACCATCTGGCTGCGGTGGTACCCAACGACTGGCCCCGCCCCGCCCCGGTCAACCAGATCCTGATCGCCTCGGATACTCCGCTCCCGTACCTCGTCGTCGACGTCGTACACGGTGTCATCGTGGACGACGTCGAGGCGTTCACCGGTGGCGCCATGGTCCTGCGCGATGACTTCGCCCCGGTCGAACAACTCGCCGCCAACCCGTAGGTCGCAGAGGTCCCGTGCGGCCCCACTCGCCCCTCCCGGCCGAGGTGGTCTACCGTCGCTGA
The DNA here is from genome assembly GCA_024638805.1 of Acidimicrobiales bacterium. Classification (GTDB taxonomy): domain Bacteria; phylum Actinomycetota; class Acidimicrobiia; order Acidimicrobiales; family SZUA-35; genus JABDIY01. The sequence goes on along the minus strand of JAHEJO010000095.1, from coordinate 6,409 downwards.
AGTGATCCGGCCGCGCATTGCTCTCCGGTCGGCGCTGCTTCTGACCGTTTGCATGCTGGCCGGCGCCTGCTCGCTCGTGTTCGGTGACGGCACCGACGATGAACCGGCGCTGTCGACGACGACCACCGAACCGTCACCGGCGGTCGGCACCGAGAGCGAGGGCGCCGGCGATGTCGCCGAGGATGAGGAGCCGGGGACAACACCGCCTGAGGAGCAAGCCGGTGACCTGTTCGAGCTGCTGAATCCCGAGGACCGGATCGTGGTCCAGACGAGTGCACAGGACCTGTCCGTTGTCACCTTCGCCGGCGAGATGTCCGTAGAGACCGGCGGCGGGGCCAGTTTCCCGGTGTTCTCTCCGGACGGCTCTGTGCTGGCGTGGACGACGTTGAATCAGTCGAAGTCGGCGGGTTCGATCGTCTTTGCTGATGTGGCTCCGGACGGTTCGGTGGGGGAGCAGACTCAGATCGACACACCCGTGGTCTCGTTCTACACGGCCTGGGCGCCCGGAGCCTCCGATCGGCTGGCGGTACTTGGCAACACCCAGGTCGGAGTGGGCGTCGCCGTCGTCGACCGCGCCGGCGAAGCGACCGCCGTTTTCGACGTCGGGATTCCATACTACTTCGTGTGGAACGACCGAGGCGACGGCCTCATCGGTCATGTTGGCGACAGCCTTCGATCGGTCGATCTGACGTCGGGTGCCGGTAGCGATCTCTTCGACGTCGACAACAGCTTCCGCACGCCGGCAGTACTCGGCGACGGGTCGGCGGCGTATGTGGCGATCGAGAATACTCTGCCGTTTCCGGGCCGTAACGCGGTGGTCAAGGTCGGGGCGGGTGATGGGGGCGTCCTCGGCAAGGGCCCGGTGACCCCCGTGGGCCGGTTCGAAGGGGCTGGGTCTCTCGTCCTCTCGCCCGACTCGACGAAACTGGCGATTGTCGTCGAAGGATCCTTCGAGGGCTCACAGATCTTCTCGGCGTCGACCCACGCCGCCGGTTTCCAGCCGGACGACCAGCTGGACCGTGGTCTGCACCTCGTCGACGTGGAAACCGACGAGGTGACCACGATCGTGTCGGGACCGGTCCGGGTCGCCTACTGGTCACCCGACAGCCAACTGATCGTCAGCCTGACGTACGAGTCGTTGGGCGACGGAATCCCGTGGTCCCGCTGGACGGTCCACAACGCCGCCGGTGAGGAGATCACTACCACTTCTCGGTTTGCCCTGAGCCGCGAGTTCGCCGACGTCTACCTTCCTTTCTTCGACCAGTACGCTCAGTCGGTGACGCTGTGGAGCCCCGACAGTACGCGGTTCGTCTTCCCGGCGATAAGCGAGGGCGAGCAGACCGGTATCTGGATGCATCAGATCACCGACGGTGCCGGTGACGGCGCCACCCACTGGATCGCCGAAGGGGTCGTCGCCTTCTGGAGTCCGATTGACGACGGGTAGCTGGCTCTTCGTTGCGGCGGCTCTCGTCGTCGCCTCGATCGACTGGTGGAGCGTCCACACCGACCGGGACCGTCTCGAGCAGCTGGCCAAGCCGGGTGTCATCGTCCTGCTGATCGCGGCGGCTGCGACCGCCGACGTGACCGGATGGCCGCTTGTCTGGCTGATGGCTGCCCTCGTCTTCGGACTGGTTGGGGATGTCCTGCTCCTACCGGATCTCGATCGATTCGTGGAGGGTCTGGCCGCGTTCCTCGTCGGCCATCTTTCCTACACCGCCCTCGGGCTGGCTCTCGGCACCCGAACCCGGTGGTTGATCCTCGGCCTGGTCCTGGCCAGCGTGCTGGTGTGGACGATCGGCACCAAGATCACTGATGCGGTCCACGGCAGCGACTACTTCGCCCCGGTGGTCGCCTACATCGTCGCCATCGCTCTGGCGGCTGCGGTGTTGGTCGGAACCGGACGTTGGCTGCTCCTCGTCGGCGCGGTCCTCTTCACCACCTCAGACGCCCTGCTGGGCTGGGGTCGGTTCGTCGGTCCGGCGCCGGGTGATCGCCTGGCGGTCCACGTCACCTACCACCTCGGTCAGACCGCCCTGGTCGTCGGTGCGCTCGGCGTGTAGCCCGCTGCTCGCGGCCGGCCGTGTTTGCATCGCGCTCGGTGACGGCGGTCTACCGGCCGGTGATGTCAGCGTGCCGCTGTCACCGCTTCCCACACCGATGCTGCAGCCGCTTGGATCACGACGTCGGTGGTCTCGCCCGTCGAGCGGGTGGTGAATTCCACCTTGCCGTCCCTCAAGCCGCGGGGGCCGACGGTCAGTCGATACGGGATGCCGATGAGTTCGGCGTCGGCGAACTTCACGCCCGCCCGGGCGTCACGATCGTCGAGCAGTACGTCCACACCGGCCGCCTTCAGCTCGCCGTAGAGCTTGTCGCCGGCGGCCATCGTTTCTTCGTCGGTCCTCATCAGTGTGATCACCGCCTCGAAGGGAGTCACCGACACCGGCCAGACGATGCCCTTGTCGTCGTGGTGTGCCTCGACGACGGCGGCCATGTTCCGACCGATCCCGATTCCGTAGCTCCCCATCACGATCGGCTCCTCACCTCCGTCGGGCGTGGAGACCGTGGCGCCGAACACCTCGGCGTACTCGCGGCCGAGCTTGAAGATGTGTCCCACTTCGATACATCGGACCACGCCCAAGGCGGCGCCACATCGGATGCAGGGCTCGCCCGCTTCAACCTCGCGCAGATCGGCCCACTGGGCGACGACCAGGTCCCGGTCGACCGACACGCCCCTGTAGTGCACGTCGTCGATGTTGGCCCCCGTCGTCATGTTGGTGCGGCCCTGCAGGGCTTCGTCGACGATCACCGGATGGTCGGCGACACCGACGGCTCCCAGGGAGCCGGGTTGGGCGCCGAGGGCGGCGAGGGTCTCGTCGGCCTCGGCTGGGCGGATCTCGATCGCTCCGGTCGCGTCGACCAGCTTCTGGGTGTTCAGCTGATGGTCGCCGCGGACGACCGCAAGTGTGATCCTGCCATCGAGGACCATCACCATCGTCTTGAGCTGACGATCGGCGGGAGCCCCGCCGTCGAATTCCTCGAGGGCCTTGATCGTGCGCACTCCTGGCGTGTCGAAACGTTCGGGTTGTGACGGTCCTGATTCGTCATCGATGATGTCCAGACGGGCTGTGGCCTTCTCGATATTGGCCGAGTAGTCGCAGTTGGGGCATCGGATGACATCGTCCTCGCCGGCGTCGGACGGGGTCATGAACTCGACGGAGTCGTTTCCGCCCATGGCTCCTGAGCTGGCCTGCACCGCGAAGGCCGGTATCCCCAGGCGCTCGAATATGCGTCGGTAGGCGGTGTCGTGGAGGTCGAAGCTGACGTCGAGGCCGGCGTCGTCGACATCGAAGGAGTAGCTGTCCTTCATGTGGAACTCCCGAACCCGGAGCAGACCGCTCTTGGGTCGAGCCTCATCCCGAAACTTGGTCTGGATGTGATACCAGATCTGGGGGAGCTGTTTGTAGCTGCTCAGTTCGGCGGCGACGGTGGCGAAGATCTCCTCGTGGGTGATGCCGAGGGCATTGTCCGCTCCTTTGCGATCCTCGAGACGGAACATGATCTCGCCCATCGTGTCCCACCGCCCGGACTTCTTCCACAGCTCGGCCGGGTGCATGGTCGGCAGCAGGAACTCCTGTCCGCCGATCGCCTCGATCTCCTGGCGCACGATGTTGGCCACCTTCTGGTGGACTCGCCATCCGAGGGGAAGCATCGAATAGTGGCCGGCGTGAAGCTGGCGGATGAACCCGCCCCGGACGAGCAGTTGGTGGCTGGGCGCCACCGCATCGTTGGGAGCGTCCCGAAGAGTGGGCGTGAACAGCTTCGACCAGCGCATAAGACCCCGATCGTACCGGACCGGCCTACCGCCCGATTCGGCCACTGCCGTCGGGAACGAGCCCATCGCTGCCGCATCGTGGGAAGTTCCCACTCTGCGGTGACGGCTGTTGCCTCGGTCTGCGATACTCGGGTCATGGCTCTGACATCACGCAAGCCCCGACTCACCCAGCCCCTCGTGAGGGAAGACGGGTCGCTGCGCCCTGCGACCTGGGATGAGGCACTCAGCCGCGTCGCCGAGGGGTTCTCGGCTGTCCGTGACACCCGCGGCGGTGAGGGCTTCGCCATGTTCTCGTGCTCGAAGAGCACCAACGAGATGAACTACGCGGCCCAGAAGTTCGGGCGGGCGGTGCTGGGCACCAACAACATCGATTCCTGCAATCGAACTTGACACGCTCCCAGCGTCGTCGGTCTGGCGACAGTGTTCGGAGCGGGCGGCGGAACGGTCTCGTACGACGAGATCGAACACGCTGACGTGATTCTGCTATGGGGGTCCAATGCTCGTGAGGCCCACCCCATCTTCTTCCACCACCTGCTGAGGGGGCTGCACAACGGGGCTCGCATGTATTCGGTCGACCCCCGCCGCACGAGCTCGGCCAAGTTCGCCGATCTGTGGCTGGGACTCGAACTCGGATCAGACGTGGCGCTCGCCAACACCGTCGCCAACCACATCATCACAAGCAATCTGCATGACCGGGCGTTCATCGACCACAGCACCACGGGCTTCGATGCCTTCGTCGACAGCGTGAAGTCCTACACGCTCGAGGTGGGCGAAGAACTCACCGGTGTACCCGCCGCCGCCATCGCCGAGATGGCCGAGGCCTACGCCACCGCTGACAGGGCGCAGATTCTCTGGACGCTGGGCATCACTGAGCACCACAACGGCGTCGACAACGTGCTGGCGCTGTGCAATCTGGCACTGCTGACAGGTCACGTCGGACGCTGGGGCAGCGGTCTGGTTCCGCTCCGGGGTCAGAACAACGTGCAGGGCGGTGGCGACATGGGCGCGCTCCCCGACAAACTGCCCGGCTTTCAGAACGTCAACGATCCTGAACACCGGGGCAAGTTCGAAGCGGTGTACGGTCGGCCGATCCCGCCCACACCGGGTCGACACCTCACGCTGATGTTCGAGGCGATGGAGCAGGGCGACATCGTCGCCGCCTACGTGATCGGTGAGAACCCGGCCGACTCCGAGGCGGACATCGCGCATGCCCGCAAGCTGCTCGAAGGCCTCGACCTGTTGGTGGTGCAGGACATCTTCCTGACCCGGACTGCCGAACTGGCCGATGTCGTCCTCCCGGCATCGGTCGGTTGGGCCGAGGGCGACGGCACCGTCACCTCCTCCGAACGCCGGGTGCAGCGGGTCCGGGCGGCCGTCCCGCCGCCCGGTGAGGCACGGCACGATCACGACATCCTGGCCGATCTTGCCCACCGCATGGGTTACCCTGAATGGGGCAACCCGACCCCGGAGAATCTGTGGGACGAACTCCGATCCCTCTCACCGATGCACGCCGGCATGAGTTACGAGCGGCTCGAATCCGAAGGCGGCCTGCAGTGGCCGTGCCCCGACCTGGATCACCCCGGGAGCCCCTTCCTGCACGGTTGGCTCTGGGAAGAAGATCTCGGCGGCCGAGCGGGCGCACCGTTCTCACCCGTCGTCGCCCAAGGCCCACAGGAGCAGAGGACCCCCGATTTCCCGCTCTGGTTGACCACCGGACGGGCTCTCGACAGCTACAACACCGGCGTGCAAAGTGGCGGGATGGACAGTCCGATCCGCTACGGGAGCGCGCTCGACATGAACCCCGTCGATGCCACCCGCCTCGAGATCGCCGACGGCGAAACGGTGAGGGTCACCTCGCCCCGCGGTTCGATCGAGATGCCGGTGCGGTTCCAGCCGGACATCCCGATCGGCCTCACCTTCACCACATTTCATTTTCCCGAACTGGTCGACATCAACCTGCTGACCAACGATGCGTGGGACAAGAAGTCCGGGACGGCCGAATTCAAAGCCGCGAGCATCCGAGTGGAGAAACTGGTCCGCGCCTGAGGCGCCGGACCCGGAACCCGATGACCGACCTGCACCTGACGCCCGACCGGGCGACCGGCGCCGAGAAGGTCGCCATCGATGGGGCGATCGCAGCATGCGGCGTGGACTCCTTCGTCGTCGCCGAAGGTCCCCGTCTCGTCCGTGGCGGCATGCACCGCGCCGGCGAACGGCGCCACGCCCTGCTACCGGCACTGCATGCGCTCCACAACGCCTCCGGATGGATCAGCCCTGGTGGGGTCAACCACATCGCCGAGCGCCTGGGTGTCCCACCGGCAGAGGGATTCGGGGTCGCCAGTTTCTACGAGATGTTCCGCATGGAGGACCCCGGCCACGACGACGACGTGGTCCACGTCTGCGTGGACGGTGCCTGCCAGATCGCCGGCGCCGACGGTGTGATCGTCGAGCTCCAGGCGGCCGGCGGTCACGTCCATCGCAGCCCGTGCCTCGGGCAGTGCGAACGGGCGCCGGCCACGTTCACGCAGGGTAATCGGGGACGTCCCGACCACGTCGATGCCGATCGATCCGCCCCCG
>JAHEJO010000006.1 GCA_024638805.1 Acidimicrobiales bacterium | reverse complement strand
CGACGATCGTCGGAGCCGGTGTCTCGGGGTTGACGACGGCGGTCGCACTGCTCGAAGCGGGTTGGGACGCTCACGTGGTGGCCCGGGAGACGCACGAGTCGACCGTCTCGGCGGTGGCAGCAGCGGTGTGGACACCGACGATGCTGGAGCCGCAGGAGTCGACCCGACGGTGGGCGATCGCCAGCCGACGTCGGTTCGTCGACATCGCCGAGGACCCGACGACCGGTATCAAGCCATTGCGCCAACGCGAGTTGGAGCGGACCGAACCGGGCTCGACCGGGTGGGAAGCGTCGCCGTATGTCCGCCGACTCCGAAGCGACGAACTCCCTCCCGGCTACGCCGCCGGTTTCGAGGTCGACGGGTTCATCATCGAACCGCCGATCTACTTGAGATGGCTGACGGATCGCCTGTTGGCTCTCGGGGGAACGATCACCGAGGCCGAGATCAGCGACCTGGCCGACGTCGAGGGCGACGTCGTCGTCAACTGCTCGGGGCTCGGAGCCGCGGAACTCGCCGCCGACTCGACCGTGTACCCCATCCGGGGTCAGGTGGTAGCGGTCGCCAATCCGGGAATTCGCGACGGAGTCGCCGACGAATCCGACATCGACCGCGTCGCCTACGTCTACCCGCGATCGAAAGAAATCATCCTCGGCGGGACCCGCCAGCCCGGCCGGACCGACGTCGAGCCAGACCCGGCAACGACCGAGCGCATCCTTGCCGACTGCGCCCGGCTTGACGAGCGGGTTTCCGTACTCGACGTGGTCGAGGTGCGGGTGGGCTTTCGTCCGGGCCGCCCGGCCGTGCGAGTGGAACGAGAGGTACTACCGGATGGCCGGCCGTTGGTGCACAACTACGGGCACAGCGGCGGTGGATTCATCCTCTCGTGGGGTTGCGCTCAAGAAGTGGTCGGCCTGCAATCGCAGGGCCAGTGAGCACGAGGCGCTACGCCCGGTTCATCCGACCTCGACCACCAGCTTGCCAAGGACGCGACCCTCGCCGAGATACGCCAAGGCCTCGGGTACGTCGTCGAGCCCGAAGGTGCGATCGATGTGGATTCGCACCTGACCGTGGACGCAGAGGTCGGCCAGAGCCTCGAAGTGGGCTGGTCCTTCTTTCACGCCGAGGATCCCCAACCTTCGACCCGTGAGCCGGCCGGCGAAGAAGCCGACCGTCAGGGTACTGAGCATCGTCGAGAGGGAACCGCCGACCCACAGGTACCTGCCGCCACGGGCGAGCGCACGGCGGACCGCGAACACCGATCGATGACCGACGAGGTCGAGGACGAGGTCGTAGGGGTCTTCGCAATCGGTGAAGTCGTCGCTGCGGTAATCGATCACCTCGTCCGCGCCGAGCGACCGCATGAAGTCGAGCTTGCCGGCGTTGTCGACACCGGTCACGTGCGCCCCGAGGTTCTTGGCCAATTGGATCGCGAAGGAACCCGAGCCCCCACCGCCCCCGTTGATCAGCACCCGTTGCCCGGGCCGGGCACTGGCGGTGCCCTGTAACGCGATCACACCCGCCTGAGGGATCGTCGACACCTCGGCGAACGTGAGCCCCTCCGGCTTTGGAGCCAGAGAGGACTCGGGCACAACCGCATACTCGGCGAAGCCGCCCTTCAGCCAGAGGTTGTCACCGTACACCTCGTCGCCGGGCCGGAATCGTGTGACGTCGGTGCCGACGCTTTCGACCCACCCGGCGATGTCCGAACCGAGCGTCCGGCGAGCCGGGGAGCGCAGCCCGCCGATACGGGCGTACAGCGGTGAGCCGCTCAGACCCTCCCAATCGGTCAGATTCACCGACGTCGCAGCGACCTTGACGAGTACCTGATCAATGCCTGGAGACGGCGCTGGGATCTCCTCGACCCGCAGCACCTCGGGGGATCCGTAACGCTCGTAGACGACCGCTTTCATGCTCGTACCTCAGCTCCGACGTCGATGCCGAATGCCAATCCCCAGGAACCTACCGGATCACAAAGGGTACCGGCCTGCGGTTCGAGGTCACCGGTCAGCGACGCCACATGAGCGCCAGCGCTATCCCGTCGGGATCCTTGAAGTTCACGATCGCGCCGGGAGGGACCTCCAGCAGGCCAGAGTGGGCGATGCCGAGACGGTCGAGATGAGCGGTCCAGCCATCCAGTTCATGGTGGGTCGCGACCGCGAAGGCGAAGTGGTCGAGGCCGGTACGGGTCGGATCGAACGGCGCGTGGTCTCGCTCGTAGAATTGGCAAAGACCGATCAACAGGTCCGAACCGGGCAACCTGAGCACCGCGGCGTGACGGTGGTCCGAAGGTTCGTCGAGCATGACCTCGGCTCCGAAGACCTCCCGGTACCACGCCAACGAACGGTCGAAGTCGCTGACCGAAAACGACACGTGGCTTGCTCCAACGGTGCGCATGACGCACTCTCGCACACGTTCGGGTGGCCCGGGAGATATTCGGCCTTTTCGCCAGCACCAGGTGGAGCCTGTTCCGACCGGCATGGCCGTGGACCTGGGCCGCCCAGGCCAGTGCATCGCCAACGGTGTGTCGATTACAGTCGGGCCCGTTCGGCCAACCGAGACGAGGTGCCATGGAGTCCCGAGACGATGCGATCTTGACGATTTCGGGGGCACTGTCCGCCACAACGTCAAGGTATGCGGCCAACGAGATATCGGCCGCCGAGTTCGTGCAGGAACTGACCGGATACATGGCCGACGACATCGTCTTCTGGTCGAACTACACCCCGTCGTGGGAGCCGCTGCGACCGCTGTTTGCGGAGCGCCGGGGAATCGACGAGATCGTCGCACGCTATGACTACGAGAACGAGCACGAAGTCATCGAGCACGGATCCGGCGTCCCGTTCGACCTCGCCGTCGCCGGCAACTCGCTCTACTACACCCAGCGCGAGACCGCCTCGTTCTTCGGAAGGCCTCCGGTCACATGGGACATGGTCACCAAGATCGACTTCCGCGGTGGGCGCATCGCCAGCATCCGAATGTTCCTGGACCCCGCCCCCATAGAGACGGTCTACGGCGCCCCCGACTGATCGCCGATCGGGCATGTGAGGGGCCGACCGCCGCGCCCAGGGTGCCGGCGAGCACGGCGCTTCGACTGTCCTATGGGCCTGTGTCGCTTTTCGTCGGCCAGCGGCTTGGCTGTCTGCGTAGTCTTGACGAAACCATGTTCGAACGAACAAGGGGGTTCGAATGAACAACTCGACGGAGCGCCGTCGCATGAGTTGGAGAGCTGCCGCGAAGGCGTTGCCGATCGTACAGTGGCTGCCGCTGTACGACCGGAGCCGCCTACGGGGCGACATCGTGGCAGGAGCGATCGTGGCTGCGCTCATGATTCCGCAGTCACTCGGTTACGCACGGATTGCCGGAGTCCCGGTAGAGGTCGGTCTCTACGCAGTACCGCTGGCACTACTGGCGTACGCAGTCCTCGGCTCGTCGCCCCAGCTCATCGTGGGCCCGGCGTCGACCGTTGCGATCGTCTCCGGTTCGCTCGTCGCCGACATCGCCAGCGACAATCCCGAGGACGCGGTCGCGATCACTGCCGCACTCGCGATCTCGGCCGGCATCGTCCTGATCGCAACCGGTCTGTTGCGAATCGCCTGGGTTGCCGAGTTCCTTTCCAAACCGATCGTGACCGGCTTCGTCTTCGGCCTGACGCTCACGATCGTGGTCGGCGAGCTGCCGACACTGCTCGGGATCCCCAAACCCAAGGGCACCCTCATCGAGATCTTCGTGCGCACGATCGGGAAGATCGGCGACGCCGACCCGACGACGGCGATCGTCGGCGGGCTGGCCCTTGCGATCCTGCTGGGCGGTCGCCGAATCTCGTCCCGCGTGCCGTGGGGGCTGGTGACGCTCGTAGGCGCCGTTACGGCATCGAAGCTGCTGGCGCTGGAGTCGGAGGGGGTGACAACGATCGGCGAGGTGCCTGGTGGGCTACCTCCACTCGGTCTTCCGATCATCCCCCGCGAGGACCTCGGCGCCGTCGTCGTGGGAGGCGCATCGTTGGCGCTGGTCGCGATGGCCGAGGGCCTCGCGGCCACTCGGCTGTTCGCGACGCGCGGCGGGTATCGCGTGGAGACCGAGTACGAACTGGTCGGGATGGGAGCGTCCAACATCGGCGCCGGCCTGTCAGGGGGCCTCGGGGTGGCAGGGAGTCTGTCGAAGACGGCATCAGCCGATCAGGCCGGGAGCAGCAGTCAAGTCACGGGCCTGTCCGCCGCCGGACTGGTCGTGGTCGTGTTGCTCGCCTTCACCTGGGTCTTCACCGATCTGCCGCAAGCCGTGTTGAGCGCAATCGTCGTGGCCGCGGTCTGGGGATTGATGGATATCGCTGCGCTGCGGCGCTTTCGGAAGATACGGCGGGCTGACTTCGTCGCTGCGATGGTGGGAATCGGCGGTGTCGTGCTGCTCGGTCCGTTACCCGGACTCGGCGTCGCGATCGTGACGTCCCTGCTCGCCATCATCTACCGGTCGAGCTCGCCGCGGATGGAGGTGCTCGGCAAGATCGCTGCGGAGAAGGCGGCGTGGGGTCGGATGCGCGGTCACACGACCCGCAGAACGGTGCCCGGGATCGTCGTCATCCGGCTCGACGCACCGCTGTTCTGGGCGAATGCCACCGCGATCGAGGATCGCCTGCTGCGCGAGATCGACAAGTGGCCCGACGCCCGCGCCCTCGTACTCGACCTCGAGGCGACGTCCCAACTCGACTCGACCAGCGCAGACATGCTCGAACATCTCCATGGTGAGTTGGCCAGGCGCGGGATCAGGCTCTACCTGGCCCGGGTCATTCACCCTGTGTCGTCGGTTCTCGAGCGGTCGGGCTTCCTCGACACCCTCGGCGATGAGCACATCTGGCACAGCATCTCGCAGTGCGTACGCGCTGCTCGCAAAGCGACCGGCCTGAAGGGTGCCGTTCGCGTCAAGACCCCCGAAATGCCTCCCGCAGGCGACGCCGAACGGACCGTTGACGCCGATCACGACGCCGTACAAACCACCGGTGCGCCGGTCGCGGACAAGGACGCCCTCGAAACCGCCGAACTCGAAATCGCCAAACACGATCGCGAGGTGGCCGCGCAAGATCTCGAAATCGCCGAGCACGACGTCGAGATCGCAGAAGACGACGCAGGAATCGCAGTGGACGACGTCGAGATCGAGGTGGTCGACGAAGAGGACGCTTCCGAGGACGCGCTCTATTCAGGACGGAGTCGGATCGATGCGATACGGGACAATGCCATCGACTTTCACCTCCGCGCCCTCCACGAAGGGCGACCCAGAGAGGCAGTTGACGCTCACCTCGGTGATCGTCTGATCCAACACAGCGCCGGCACACGGGACGGAGCCGACGGTTTCATCGAGTACGCCGAGCGGTTCGTCCACCAGAACCCGCAGCGATCCGTGCGGGTCATCCGCTCGATCGCAGACGCACCTTACGTCTTCCTCCACGGACTCCAGAGTCTGAACAACGGCAGGAGCGAGTGGGTGACCACCGACTTCTATGCCTTCGACGCCAACGACTCGATCATCGAGCATTGGGACGCCGTGGCGCCACACACCCGCGAACGAGGATCATGGCGCTCGGTGACCGACGGTACGACCCAGATCAGCGATGTCGCCCACACCGACAAGAACAAAGCGCTTGTGAGATCGATGATCGAGAAGACCCTGATTCAACGCCACAAATCGAACAAGATCGACCGCTACCTCGCCCGCAATCACATCGAGCACAACGCATCGTTCGCAGATGGGCGAAGTGCACTGCGGGAGGCGGCGCGCACCCATGGCCCGTTGGCCTACGAAGAGATCGTCCTGCTGGTCGGCGAAGGCAGTTTCGTCGCGACGCTGTGCAAGGCCAGGCGAGCGGGGACACGCGTCGCCCACGTCGACATCTTCCGCATCGAACACGGCCGGGTCGTCGAGCATTGGGACAACACCGAAGTCGTGCCGCCCAAGAAGGAATGGGTCAACTCGGGCAAGTTCTGAGGACGAGCTGGGGCACCGGGCCCGCCTCACCGGGTCGTCGTCCGATCACTGCGAATCGTCGACGGACCTTCGCCTCTGTTGCGAGGTGCCCGCGGGTGCTAACCAGTGTGACGAGGGCCGAAGGGAGAGAGCTGTGCATGCTCGACACGGTTGTTGGATCGCCGTGATGTGCCTGCTGGCCGCTGCCTGCGGCGGCGGCGACGACGGGATGGTCACCGAAGCCGCCAACACCGGCACCACCACGACCGAGCCATCAACTACTCGGGTGGTCTTGTTGTTCGTCGGGCACGGCGAACCGGCTCACGTCGCCGACGGCGACGTCGTAGTCAGCTTCCCGGACGGCAGCGAGTTCGGCCCGCACGCCGCAACCCTCGGCACACCGGTCGAGATGCAACACACCGAGTGGGCGGCGGCCTACGACGAGATCGCCACCGCCATGACCTACGTGTTCCCCGACGTCAATGGCAACGACGTCGCCCACGAGATGGAGATCTCACCGGCCGGTGACGTGCCACCGTTCTTCACCTGGGAGGCGTTCCACGACGAGGTCGTCGAGATCTACGAATCGTTCGGTGACCAGAGCCCGCACAACGAGCTGCTCGCCGAGCACGTCGCCGCGGTCGACTCTCACGTCGAGGGCGCCGAGATCGTCACACGCTTGGCGTTCCTCGATGCCATCCCGCGCATCCCCGACGTCATGTGGGAGATCGACCAGGACGGCGGGTACGACGCGATCGTCGTCGTGCCCATGCTGCTGGCCAGCTCGACCCACACCCAGGAGGTCGAGGAGCAGACCGAGGCTGCCGCAGCCCTCACGGGCGGGATCGACGTGGTGATGGTCGCTCCGTTCTTCGAGGATCCCGAGATGCGCGCCCATGTGAAGGCCGCGGTGGTGTCGATGGCCGAGGAGCTTCGGACCGCAGTGCCGGCGACCGTCGCCGAAGACGACATCGGCGTGCTCCTCGCCGCCCACGGCACACCATACGTGCCGGCTGACCCGTCCTACGGTTGGCGAGAGGGAGAGATCTTCTCGGACCTGGGACCGATTGAGTCGGCGTTCCACGACGAGATCGCCGCTGCTCTGCAGTGGCCAACGCGTACCGGTCGGATGAACTATGCCGAGCCGACGATCGAGGACGCGCTGGCGGCGTTCGAAGAGGACGGCATCGGCCATGTGATCGTCGTCCCGTCGGCGTTCCCGACCGCCGCGATGCACACGATGTACGACGTCGCCAAGCCGTCGGTCGGCCGACCGATCACCCCCGACGAGGGCGTGGTCGCTTTCGAGCGGCCGTCGGCAATGACCGTGTACTACACCGCTGCCGGGTATGCGGACCTGGAGGCCGGCCGCAAGGAGTTCCGGGCGGGATTGGCCGGGCTCGCCGAGGTCGGCATCGCCGAGGTACTGGCCACCCGGTAGTCGTCGTATGAGTTTGGCCGCGAGTGAGTGATTCACTGCGAGTGAGCGATTCACTCGTACAGCTCGAGCCCCATCATCATCTCGACCGGGCCCTCGCCGAAGGTGACCTTGTCGGTCTCGGCCACGAGGTCCGTGCCGGCCACCGGCATGAACTGTCCGCCGCCCTCCACGTACACGCCGACGACGACATGGTAGTCACCGGCTGTTCCGACGTCGTCGATCGCCAGTACGAGATCGTGGCCGGGTGAGAGGATCTGGTCGACGTCGTTCAACCCATCGCCATCGGCGTCGGTATTCTCGACCGCGGCCAGGATCGCCACCGGCATTCCGGTCACCGGGATCTCATTGGCGAGGGTGATGACCAACCGAGTGATGGTCTGGTCGAAGCCGTCGGGCAGCGAAATCGTGGCGACCAGTCCGGCCGAAGGGCGTACCTGCTCGACGATGTACGCCCGGCCGAGGGTCATCGAGGTCCCGACCCAGTCGAGATCGCCATCCTCGTCGAGGTCGACCATGACAAAGTCACCGGGCATCGGTATGTCGCGGAAGATCGAACTCCCGTCCCACATGCCGCCGACATCGGCACCGGGGTTGCGGTACCACACGCCGTTGTGGGCGGTGTGGTCGGCGCCGACGATGTCGACCAATCCATCGCCATCCATGTCGGCGAGCCACATGTCGCTCGGCGATGTCATGTCGTCGATGATGATCTCGGGCGTCCACGGCGCGGTGAGGTCGTCTCCGGGATGGACATAGCGGGTCACGGTCGAGTCGAAGATCTGGTTGGCGATCAGGTCGGCGTGGCCGTCGCCGTTGAAGTCGTGGAACCACATGTCGGCTGACGCCCAATTGTCGTCGTCGATGACCACCTTGTCCCACGGCTCGTCCCACCCGCCGGGGCCGGGGTTGAGCCCGAGCCAGATCTCACCGCGGTACCGGGCGGGATCTGTGTTCGGGATGTCGAACATCGCGTTGTAGGCGACCTCGGGGTAGCCGTCGCCGCTGAGGTCGGTGCACTTGTAGCCGAGCGTCCCGCGGATCGCCGGGTCGGTGTCGGCGGCCATCGATTGCAGATGCGGCATCCAAGGCGTGTCGAGGCTGCCGGTGTTCTCCATCCAGCTCCCGACCGCCGACGTGCCGAATGCGCTGCTCAACGCCAGATCCTCGTCGCCATCCTGGTCAATGTCACAGGTGACGACGATCATGGCGTTGTAGTTGCTGTCGGTCGGGTCGGGGTTCCCAATCACCAGCGCCCGTTGCCACCCGTCGCCGGTCCGTCGGTACGAGTAGACGTTGCCGGAGCCCTGCTCCAGCGGCGCAAGTTCTGGAATATTGGTGCCGACGATGATCAGCGGCTCGCCGGCGTGTTCGACCACGCGCACCCCCCACGGGCTGTAGAACGCCGGGTCGTTCTCGGTCCAGGCGTCGACGATCTCCGACTCCCGCACCGTCAGGTCGGCATTGAGGTAGTAGATACCGAGCTTGAGGTCGGACAGCGGCCGGTCCGGCTCAACGAAGTGCGGCTCGCCGACGGTGACGATGTCCCTGACACCGTCTCCGTCGAGGTCGGCGACGTCAAGATAGATCGCTCCCGGGACGAAGTCGACTACGCCGAGCATGTGCGTCGCCCAGAACATGTCGCCAGTGAGACAGTCGGGGTGCTGGGGGTTGAGTTCGCATACGTCGCCGGCCGGCAGCACGAGCTCGATCGTGCCGAACTCCATGACCGCACCCGGCTCGTACACGTGAGTGCCGGCCGAGAAGCCGCGGGCGTCGGTCGACTCGACGGTCATGATCGACCGGACGCCGGTGGCGATCGCCAAGCCGACCTCGGCGCCCTCGATCGGATCGGTCGAGATGGCGAACAGGTTGCCCTCGATCGGCATTTGGAGCCGCAACGGGAACTGCTCAGGGACCGGTGGCCGCTCTTCGAACACCCAGCTCGGTGTGGGCAGATTGCGGTAGGCGTGCGGCCAGGCACCGGCCACCGTCTCATACAGCATCAGCCGCAGCTCCTTGCCGATCGGCTCGTCGGCGACGATCGTCAGGCAGAGCTCGCCGGGCCGGCACGGGTCGTCGTCCAGTGCCGCCGGCTCGAGGTCGACTTCTCGCTCCGGCTCGGCTTGCGCCGATGCCGTCGTCTCCGATCCCGAATCGAAGACTGCGCTGACCGCTGCGTCGTCTCCGCCGCCCGAGCACGCTGCCGCCACGGTGAAGATCACCATCAGAAGGATCCACCGTCCAGCGCAGTCGGGCATCGTGCCTCCCTTGGAACCGCCGCCTCAGGTACACGCTCAGCGTCACACCGACCGCGGGCGCGGGCCAGGGTCAAAGGGCCCGCCTTCGTTCACTCGCTCTCAGAACTGCTGGGTCAGTTCCTCGAGCCACTGGCGCAGCCGCGCCGGTGTCATCAGGGCCGGGTCGCCGAGCTGGCTGTCGGGCACGCCCTCCAGCTCTGGTGGCACGCGCTCGACCACCAGCTCGAGCGTTGCCGCGCTCGCATAGTCGTCGATCACCTGGGCCATCTCCACGTTGTGATCGACGTTGCGCGCCCGAGCTGCTGATACCAGACCCCGGAGCAGTGACTCCCATGTGGTCATCGGGCCCTGGGTGATGGACGCCGATTCCTCGGCGGAGTCGACGAACGCGAACGGAACCCGCTCGATCGATCTTCCTCCCGCCAACGATGCGTACAGCCAGTCCGAGTCGAATGCGAATCCGAAGGTGGACGGAGCCGCCAGTATGTCGATCAGCGCATCTCGGCTGTAGAGCTTGAAGGCAGCCTGGGTGTCACGGAGTCCGGTTGCGAACAGTGTTCTGCCGGCCATGCGCTGCATGTGGCGCAGCACGACGATGCCCGGTCCCCAGCGCGCCTCCGCTTTCACCAGCACCGCATCGGGGTGCTTGCGGTCGCCAACGACCACATCGGCGCCAGCGTGGAAAGGACCGAGCAGGCCACCAACCTGGCCCAGGTTGACCGAGTTGTCCGCATCGGTCATTACGACGGCGTTGCAACCATCGGCGACGGCGGTTGCGGCACCGAGGATGATCGCACCTCCCTTGCGGGAGTCATCGACGTGGTCGAGCTCGGCGAGGGGTCCGTCATCGGTCGGGATCGCATCGGCGAGCCGCAGCACCAAGACCCGATCGCCGGAGCGGTGGTGTGTCGCCCGCTCGATCGCCACCGTTGCGCTGTCGTCGGGGTCACCGTCATCGACGGGATACACCCGCCACCCTGTGGGCGTGCCGTCGAAGAGCCAATCCAGCTGGTCCAGTTTCACATGGAGAGCGTCCTCACCGGTGGGGTTGTCGCTGTTTCTGGGCCGGAGCCGGCGCTGCTCGCCCCACATGGCGAACACGACGGCCACGGTCCCCTCCCAATGGAGGGCCTGCACCGTCTCCTTGGACGTGGCCAGGTGGGCGGCGATTCGAGCGTCGAGTGGAAGGGTTGGATCTCCGGGCGACTGCGCCCGTACGTCGCCGGCCAGGATCGCGTCGGCCAGCCGTCGGATCCGATCATGATCCTCCTGCGATGCGAGATCGAACGTACCGGTCACCAGCTGCGTGCCCGAGGCCCGTTCTTCATGTCGTTCTGAAACCATCCGGCCTCCTTCGCCAGCTGACGGTACCGTCTACCTCGTCCGGACAACGCTGCCCGGGACGCCGAAGCCGTGGATGAATTCGGCGGTCATGATGATGCTCGAGACGCCCGGCCTGCGTTCCGTCCTCGGCCGGACGTTGAACATCATCACCGTGACCGGAGCCAGGACCGGCAATCGTTACACGACGCCTGTGCAGTATGTGCGGGACGGCGACCGGCTGCTCATGCTTTCCCAACGCAAGCGGATGTGGTGGAGGAACATCGTTGCCCAGCCCGAGGACGAGGTGATTCTGAAGTGTGGGTCAGTCCACACCATCGCCCACCTGGCTGACGGCGATGAGTCACGCCAGGTAATCGCCACATGCCTGCGTTTGGACCCTCGGCTCGCCATTCTACGGAATCGAGATCAGCGACAGCGGCCAACCCGACGATGAGGACCTCCGGAAGCTCGACGCTGCCTTCGTCGTCATCGTCATCCACCACGCGTCGACCGCCGCCGGCTCCTGAGTACTGAACCCTGGCGAGCTCCCCATCGGATCTTCGCTCCCCACGTGCCGCTCGACATCAGCCGCTGATCTCGTGCTTCAGGCGAGTGACATAGTCGGCGATTTCGGGAGGTTGGACCACGGCGCCGCGGATCAACTCGTCGAAATGGCGGGTCAGCGTGCGCACATGATCGCTCGACGTCAGAACCAGGTATAGCTGGCCCAGATACAGCGACGCCCGCAGCGGGCCGAAGATCGTGACCGGCGCCGCATACCGTTCGAGACCATCGAAGAGGAACCAACGCAGCGTGGGGTACAGCTCGTCGGCGAGTTCGGCGATGTGGTCGAGCTGGGCAACTCGCTCGGTGCGGTCGAGCTCTGCCCAGATCCCTTCACCACGGGCGAGAGCCTTGACGCTCTGGACCGACGAACAGCACTCCATCGCAGTGTCGGGCGAACGTGCCCAGGTCAGTCGGGCGGCTGCGGTCTCGATGCGCTGTGTGGGCGTTGCCGCCACATATCGCTCGAGCTCGTACCGGATGACGGACGCGGTCTTCAACAGATCGGGAATGGTCGACGGGACGTACCGCACCTTGTAGCCGACCGACTCGGTGAGCCACGCGACCAGCCGCTCCTCGTTGTCGGCGTGGCCGAGCGGCTCGAAGGCCATCTCCTCCTGGATCATTTGGGCCTGCATCGGTCCGTCATTGGACAAACCGACCAGCCAGTCGATCGAAACCTCCTCTTTCCGAGCTATCGCCAGGAGCGTGTCCAGTCGCGGGAGTCTGCCGTTGGTCGATCCGAGGAGCTGCGACAGCGTCGAGCGATCGATGCCGGCCTCCTCGGCGAAGGCCGTACGTGACACCCCGCTGGCGCGGACGATCTCCTCCAATCGGGACCGGAATGTCTCGAGACGATCGTTGCGTTGCACCACGTTCGTAGTGTACTCACATCATCTGCTGTGTAAACGCATCGATTGGAGCGTAATTGTGCCTCAGTGACGCGGAACGTGGCCAAACACCCAATGACAAGGACATATCGCCATGTCATTCTGAGTGGAACATGAACTTCTTGGGACAGCGGGATGATCGGCTACCACGCAGCGTCGAATGGCCGACGCTCATCGTGGCCGGTTGCATCGCGGCAGGACTCGCGGCGCTCCTCGTCGTCCACGACCGCCTGCCCCTGCCGATCACCCTCGTCCTGCTGGCGGTGCTCGGAGCGTGGTACGGCTCGCTCCAGCACGAAGTCGTCCACGGTCACCCGACGCCGTGGCCACGCCTCAACGTCTCGCTGGTGGGTGCGCCGCTGGGGCTCGTGTACCCGTTCTGGCTCTATCGGGGTGACCACATCGAGCACCATGCGACAACCGAACTCACCGACCCCGATCGCGACCCGGAAAGCCCCTACTTGCACAGGGCCGCATGGGACACGGCCCCGCAGCTACTACGGATGCTGCTGACCTGGAGGTGCACCCTGCTGGGCCGAATGGTGCTCGGTCCGGGGTTTGCGATCGCGTCGGTCGGCCGCAGGCTCGCCGGGCACGTGATCGACGACGACCGGCGCTGGATAACGATCAGGTTCCTGTGCGCTGATGTGATGGTGCTGGTCGGTGCTCAGTGGCTCGGTCTGCCGGCCTGGGAGTTCGCGCTGGGGTTCGGCTACATGGGCATGTCGCTGACGCTCGTTCGCTCGTTCGCCGAGCACCGCGCCGCCCTCGACGGTCCACACACCGCGATCGTGAACAGTCGCGGATTCTGGGCGCTGCTGTTCCTCAACAACAACCTGCACGTCGATCACCACCGGCACCCTGGCGTGGCGTGGTATCGACTGCCGGCGCTGCATCGAGTGGCAGCCCGAAGTGCCGGAACCGTCCACATCGACACCTACAGCGGCTATCTCGAGGTCTTTCGGCGCTTCCTGGTGCGACCGATCGCTCCCGTCGTCCACCCGCTCGAGCGCACCCAAACCGTCTGAACCTGTGCGTTCATGTGCCCACAAGGGCGAACATCACCGCTGATACAGCGCCGGCAGGGCTGACGACGGTTCACCAAACGGAACTCTGAGTAGCGGGCCCGTTGCGACCTCGGGCGTTGTGCTGGCCCGGTCGGCGAGAGCGCGAACGGCTCTTCTTGACATTGCTGCGAACTGCAGTAGAGTCACTACTGCATGTTGCAGTATTGAGGACTACCCGGCTGGGGAGTCCCATCCACCTCGAAGCAAACAACCAGACAAAGGGGCCAATCCAATGACCACTATCGATACTCCCGTCAACAACGGCGTGAACACCGAAGCATTGCTGGGCGCACGCGAGGCGCTGACCGGAGCGCCCGAAGCGGCTGAGTTCACCTGGCGGGCCAACTGCTCGTGGGTCAACGGCACGTTCAGCCAAACGACTGTCGACGGTTTCACCGGCCTCGGCCAGGAGCATCACCACAAGACGCCCTACTCCTTCGACGCCGATCATCCCGAGTGCTTCGCGGCCGAGGACCGTGGCGCCACACCTCCCGAGATCCTTCTCGCATCGTTGGCAAGTTGTCTGACCGCAGGCGTGGCATCGGTTGCCCAACACCGCCAAATCCAGCTGAAGTCGGTCACGTCAACGGTCGAGGGCAAGATGAACGTGCTCGGAATCCTGGGCGCTGACCCGGACGTTCGCAATGGCTTCGATGACGTTGTCGTGCGTTTCAGCATCGATGCCGATGCGTCGAATGAGGACATACAGGCGCTGGTGGCACAAGCTCAGAAGCGGTCCGCTGTCTACGACATGGTCACCAACCCGACCCGGGTGGCCGTCGAGGTCAGCTGAGCGGCCAATGACGGCGCCGGCAACACACGTCCCGGCGGTCATCATCGGCGCCGGGCATGCCGGCCTCGCCATGAGTCGCCGCCTCACCGAGCGTTCGATCCCCCACGTGGTGCTCGAACGGGGTGAGGTGGCGAACTCATGGCGCACGGAACGATGGGATTCGTTGCGCCTGCTGACGCCGAACTGGCAGAACCAACTCCCCGGCATGGGCTATTCCGGCGACGACCCCGACGGGTACATGACCGTGCGGGACCTCGCCGACTTCATCTCTGCGTATGCGGCGACGATCTCGGCGCCGGTCCAGACCCACACAACGGTGACCCGCGTCCGTGCCAACGATCGCGGTTACACGGTGGAGACCGACCACGGCACCTGGACCTGTGACGGCGTCGTGATCGCCAGCGGCGGCTCCAACATCGCCAATGTGCCCAGCGCTGCAGCGCAAGTCCCCGCTTCGGTCGCTCAGTTCACCGCTATGACGTATCGCTGCCCGAACGATCTCGATGACCGAGCGGTGCTCGTCGTCGGTGCCTCCGCAACGGGCGTTCAGCTCACCGACGAGATCAGCCGCTCGGGCCGAGCGGTCATGATGTCCGTGGGCGAACACGTGCGAATGCCCAGGAGCTACCGGGGGCGCGATGTCTTCTGGTGGATGGACAAGGCCGGCATCCTCGATGAGGGCCGCGATGACCTCGACGATCTCGTACGCGCTCGCCATGTACCCTCACCCCAGCTGATCGGCACGCCCGAGCACCGTTCCATCGACCTCAACGCGCTCACCGATCGTGGGGTCGAAGTCGTCGGTCGGCTGGGACGCATCAGCGATGGTGTCGCCCAGTTCTCGGGTTCGCTCGCCAACGTCTGCAAGCTGGCGGACCTCAAGATGAACCGCCTGCTGCAGCGGTTCGACGATTGGGTCGAAGCTGCCGCGGTCTCCGAGGTCGGTCCGGCGAGACGGTTCGATGCCACGCGAGTTCCGTCGCCGGCGCGATTGGAAATCGACCTCGCCGAAGACGACATCGGCACCGTGGTCTGGGCCACCGGCTACCGCCCCGACTACTCCTGGCTCGACGTGCCGGTGTTCGACCGCAAGGGTCGCATTCGTCACGATGGTGGCGTCGTCGATGCCCCGGGCCTCTACGTGACCGGCCTCAACGTGCTCCGTCGGCGGCGGTCGAGTTTCATAAGCGGCGCAGAACGCGATTCCGAAGAGCTCAGCGAACACCTCGACAGGCATCTCCGACTCAACGCCACCAGTTGATAGGCCAGTAGCTACGGATCGGCTCCCGCAACGCGACCGAGGACGACATCAGCGATGCCTGCCTCCACTCGATTGCGGCGGCCAGCTCTCCCGGGAGTTGATCGGCCGCTTCGGGGAGTCGCCTGTCAGGACCAGCGGATTCGGTGGTTGGTGTGCCAGGTTTCGAGGAGGTCTTGGTCGCCGGCCACCTCTATGCCGGCGTCCTGTCCACGGTTCCACATGGTCAGGTACAGGTCGGCTGCTCGGCCGACGAGGGTGACATCCGCGGGGCCGGTACCGCGGCGGGTAGCGATGCCGGTTGGCCCCATCGTCACATGCCACCGGTCGTCGGTGTCCGTTGCATGAACAGCCATAGTCCTGGTGACCTCGATCGGAAAAGTCCTGGCTCGGGGGGCGAATGCCGTGAGCAACTCGTCGATTCCGTCCGCGGCAAGGGCGGGGTCGAATCCAGACGTCATCCCGGCCGCGTTCTGTGCGTCGAAGCGATGGATTGAAATCTCGTGGGCTTGACGCCGTGCCCACATGGCAAGTGGCGAGGGGGCCGGGAGGAAGGTCATCGCCTCGACGTCGGCGGGCGCCGACTCCAGTTCTCGGATCAGGTTGGCGTTCGTCGCGAGGTAGAAGTCGATCAGGTGATCGTCATCCGGCCAGAACACCGCCAGATCCGGCCAGGACGCAGATAACTCAGCGAGGTCATCCACCCACATCTTGGTGGCGCGTCGAGCAACGTGGGCCCCAGCCCAGAGGTGGATCTCACTCAGGTGCCGAACGAGGTCTCGCATGTTCCATCCGGGACACGGGTCGATGTTCGCTTCGAGTCCGCTTTGCCCCGCCGCCTCTGCGAAGAGTCTGGCATCCTGACCGATGACGGTGATGTGCTCTGCGATCTCCACGAGGTCCTCCCGACCGGATTGACTGGTGCTCGCCCGATGCGACTTCACGCAGGCAGACTTGAATTACTGCACTATGCAGTATACATACTACTGCACCTTGCAGTAAGATCAAGTCTATGGCACAGAGAACGACAATCTCGTCGTACGCGGTCCTCGCGCTCCTGAACCTGAGACCATGGACAGGCTACGAACTCACCCAGCAGGCCCAGCGCAGCCTCCGATACGCCTGGCCCAAGTCCGAGCGTCTCCTCTATTCCGAACCCAAGAAGCTCGTCGAGCTTGGCTACGCGACCGCGCACAAGGAGGAGTCGGGCAACCGGAGCCGCAACGTCTACGAGATCACGACCGAAGGCCGCCATGCGCTCACGGAGTGGACGAGCTCGCGGACCCAACCGCCACGTATCGAGATCGAGGCACTGCTGCGGCTGCTCTTCGCCGATCACGGCTCGACAGAGGACCTGAATCGAGCCCTCGACGAACTCGAAGCCGACATCAGCGAACACCACGAAGCCATCGTCGACCTGATGGCGTCATACCTCGACGGCGGACACCCATTCCCGGAACGCACACACCTGTCCGTGCTCTTCGCCACCTTCCAAATCGAGATGTTCAAAACCATCGAACGGTGGATCGAATTCGCCCGAGATGAAATCGGCGAGTGGCCTACCACCCAAGACCTCGGAATGACCCCGCGCACCGAAGTTCTCACCTGCCTCCTGGCCCACGACCAATCACCGCTGGACTCATAGAGCTACCCAATCAAAGCTACCCAATCACGGTCCACGACCGCCGACCCAGACTCCGAAACCAGTACGAGCCTGCATCCCATTGTCGGTCGGGAGCGAACGCGATCGCCACGATGACCCCGAACGCGCGGCGGGTTGAGCTGCGATCTCCGGCCCTCATCGTCAGCCTCCTATGATCGCCGGGTGGGCCACCATGCCGCGTGCCTTGTGGGCCACTACGACTGGAGTTGTTCCGAATGCAATATCACCTCGAGGGCTTCGCTCCGGGCGATCCTGCGGTTCTCCCCGTTGCCGCGGGGGTTGACGAGCCCGGCTCGACCGAGCCTCCCGGCGAGGTTGACGTGCTGGTCATCGGCTGCGGGCCGGCCGGGCTGACCTTGGCCACTCAACTGGCGGCGTTCCCGGAGATCACCACGCGAATCGTCGACCAGAAGCTCGGGCCGTTGCGCATCGGCCAAGCCGACGGCGTGGCCTGTCGATCGATGGAGATGTTCGAGACATTCGGCTTCTGCGACAGGGTGATGAAGGAGGCGTACTGGGTCAACGAGACGACGTTCTGGCGGGCGGATGACACAGATCCTGACAGAATCGCTCGAGCGGATCGGATCCAAGATGTCGAGGACGGGCTTTCGGAGTTCCCCCACACCATCTTGAGTCAAGCGAGGATTCATGACTTCTTCCTCGACACGATGGCCACGTCACCGAGGCGTCTGGCGCCCGACTATGGCCGCAGGTTCACAGGTCTCACCGTCGATGCTTCCGAAGAGAGTGACACGCCGACCCACCCGGTCACAGCGACGCTCGAGCGCGTCGATCCCGGTCACGAAGGTGAGATCGAAACGGTCCGTGCCCGCTACCTGGTTGGCTGCGATGGCGCTCGAAGCACCGTACGCACCTCGCTGGGCCTCGCTCTCCGAGGCGATGCTGCCAACAAGATCTGGGGTGTGATGGATCTCCTGGCCGTCACCGACTTCCCCGATATTCGGCTCAAGTCGGCCATCCAGTCAGCGAGCGAGGGCAGTGTGCTGGTCATTCCCCGCGAGGGCGGCTACATGGTTCGCATGTACACCGAACTCGGCGAACTCGAACCGGATGAGCGCGCCGCCGACCGCAACATCACCGCCGACGAGATCATCGCTGCCGCCCAGCGCGTCCTGCACCCATTCCACCTCGATGTGAAGGAGGTCGCGTGGTGGTCCGTCTATGAGATCGGCCAGCGACTGTCCGACACCTTCGACGATGCTGCGGCGGTTGGAGACGACCGATCTTCGCCACGGGTCTTCATCACCGGCGATGCGTGCCACACCCACAGCCCGAAAGCGGGCCAGGGTATGAACGTCTCGATGGCGGACAGCTTCAACCTGGGATGGAAGCTCGCGTCGGTGGTGCTGGGACGCTGCACGCCGGACATCCTGCGCACCTACTCCGACGAGCGCCAGGCCGTCGCGCAAGAGCTGATCGACTTCGATCGAGACATGGCCAATCTGTTCGGCGCTCGGGCTGGGCCTATCCGCCAGTCGAACGACGAGATCGCCGATCGCGCCGAGTTCCAGGAGTATTTCACCAAACATGCACGTTTCACCGCCGGAGTCGAAACTCGCTACGACACGTCGATGATCACGCATGCGCCCACCCACCAACGGCTAGCAAGCGGCCTGACCATCGGAAAGCGATTCCATTCCGAAGCCGTCGTGCGCCTGGCCGATGCGAAACCGGTCCACCTGGGCCACATCATCAAGGCGGATGGGCGATGGCGGATCTTCGTTTTTGCGGATGCGAACGACCCGGCAGTTCCGTCGTCACGGCTGGCGAGGCTTTGCGCTTTCCTTCAGGACAGCCCCGACTCACCGGTCGGGCGCTATACACCGCCCGGCGCTGACGTGGACTCCGTGATCGATGTCCGGGCCGTCTGCCAGCACTCCCACCGAGACGTGGCGATCGGATCGATGCCTGCGTTCCTACTCCCGCGCAAGGGTCGGCTCGGGCTCGTGGACTACGAGAAGATCTTCTGTCCGGACACGAGGCGCGGGCCAGACATCTTCGACAGCAGAGGCATCGACCGCGCCCATGGCTGCACGATCGTGGTACGGCCCGACCAGTACGTGGCTCACGTCGTTCCGCTGGACGACCACAGCGGTCTCGCGGCCTTTTTCGTCGGCTTCATGTCGGATCCGCCCCCGCCCACTTGAAGCCGTTTGCCACAACCCGGATCGACCGAGCCGAGCCAGAACGCGACGGTGGGGCGCCACAACCGCAGCGCCCCACCGTCAGTACAACGCTCTCAGTCGAGATCGAAACGGTCGTTCTCCATGACCTTGACCCAACCGGAAATGAAGGCGTTGAGGAACAGCTCATCGCCGCCGTTGGCTCCGTACTCCTCGGCGATGGCACGGAGCTGGCTGTTCGAACCGAACACGAGATCGACCCGTGTACCGGTCCACTTCAGCTCACCGGTGGCGCGGTCGCGGCCCTCGAAGGCATCTTCCGCTTCGCCGACAGCCGACCACTTGACGTCCATGTCGAGCAGGTGGGTGAAGAAGTCGGTGGTCAGCTGACCCGGACGATCCGTCAACACGCCATGGCCCTCGGAGCCGACGTTGTTGCCCAACACCCGGAGGCCACCGACGAGGGCGGTCATTTCCGGCGCCGACAGGTTCAGCATGTACGCCTTGTCGATGAGCAGGTGCTCGGTCGGGACGGCGCCCTGTTTGGCAACGTAGTTCCGAAATCCGTCGGCCAGCGGCTCTAGGTAGCCCAACGACTCGACGTCGGTGCTGTCCTGGTCGGCGTCGGTGCGGCCCGGGGTGAACGGCACTGTGATGTCGTACCCCGCAGCTTTTGCGCCCGCCTCGACGGCGGCGGACCCGCCGAGAACGATCAGGTCGGCGAGCGACACCTGGGCACCGCCTTTGCCGTTGAACGCGCCCTGGATCTCCTCCAGCTTGGCGATCACGGAACCGACGCCGGCCTGGATGTTGACATCCCAGCTCATCTGAGGCTCGAGCCGGATCCGGGCACCGTTGGCACCACCTCGGAAGTCGGTCCTCCGATACGTCGAGGCCGATGCCCAGGCCGTCTTGAGGAGCTGCTCGATGGTCAGGCCCGATCCGAGGATCGTGGACTTCAGTTCGGCGATCTCGGCGTCGCCGATCAGTGCCCCCTGGTGAGCCGGCGAGTTGTCCTGCCAGACGAGAGCCTCGGTCGGGGCCTGCGGACCGACGTACCGAATCGCCGGACCCATATCGCGGTGCAGGAGTTTGAACCATGCCCGAGCGAACGCATCGGCGAGCTGGTCGGGATTCTCGTGGAACCGCTTGGAGATCTCCAGGTATGCAGGGTCGGTGATCATCGCCATGTCGGCGGTCGACATGGTGGGCTTGGTCTCCGGTGCCCCGGGCTCCACCGGCGGGACCATGAATCCCTCCTTCACCTCGCGGGGCTGCCACTGCTTGGCGCCGGCGGGTGATTCGACGACCTCCCACTCGTGGGCGAAGAGGGTCTCGAGGTACATGTTGTCCCACCGGGTGGGTGTCGGCGTCCACGCGCCCTCGAGGCCGGAGGTGACGGTGAACTGACCGAGCCCGGTCTCGTTGGTGTTGACCCAGCCAAAGCCCTGCTCGGCCAGGCCGGCACCCTCGGGCTCAACACCGACCAGGTCGGCGGGACCGTTGCCGTGCATCTTGCCAAAGGTGTGACCGCCGATGGTGAGTGCAGCGGTCTCCTCGTCGTTCATGGCCATGCGGGCGAACGTCTCACGGATGTCGTGGGCCGAGGCCAACGCGTCCGGGATGCCGTTGGGGCCTTCCGGGTTGACGTAGATGAGGCCCATCTGGACCGCGGCGAGCGGGTTGGCCAGCTCGCGTTCGCCGGAATAGCGCTGGTCGCCGAGCCATTCGTTCTCCGGACCCCAGTAAATGTCGTCCTCGGGCGCCCACACGTCGGACCGACCGAAGGCGAACCCGAACGTCGTGAATCCCATGGTCTCGAGGGCACGGTTGCCGGCGAAGACGAAGAGGTCGGCCCAGGAGATGGCCTTGCCGTACTTCTGCTTGATCGGCAGCAGTAGGCGGCGGGCTTTGTCGAGGTTGCCGTTGTCCGGCCAGGAGTTCAGCGGAGCGAACCGTTGGGCGCCGGTGCCACCGCCGCCGCGACCGTCGGAGACCCGGTAGGTTCCGGCGGCGTGCCAGCTCATGCGGATGAAGAACCCCCCGTAGTGGCCCCAGTCGGCCGGCCACCAGTCCTTGGAGTCGGTCATGAGGGCATCGACGTCCCGGGTCAGCTCGTCGAAATCGATCCCGGAGACCGTTGTGGCGTAGTCGAAGTCAGCGCCGAGCGGGTTGGAGTTCGGGTGGTTCTGGTGGAGGATTCGCAGGTTCAGCTGGTTCGGCCACCATTTCTCGTTCGATTGAGCCTCGCTCGAGGTGAGGGCGCCCCATTCGGGTGTTTGGGTTGGGCTATCGGGCATTGATTCTCCTTGTTGTCCGGTTGACCGGTCGGTTGTTGGTGGTTACGGGGTAGAGGTCTCGCGAGGAGGCCATGGGTTCAGGTGGTCGAGGCCTGGCACTCGGGGCAGATGCCCCAGTAGATGACCTCGGCCTCTCGCACGTCGAATTGCCAGTCCTGCGCAGGCGTCAGACACGGGGCGTCGCCGACGGCGCAATCGACGTCGAACAGACGGTCGCAGCTCCGGCAGATGAGATGGTGATGGTTGTCGCCGACTCGGTCTTCGAATCTCGTCGGTGAACCCGCCGGCTGGATCCGACGGATGATGTGGTGCTCGGCCAGGACGGTGAGGGCGTCGTACACCGATTGCCGCGATATGGCGCCGATCTGTTCACGGACCGTCACAGCCACGTCATTGGCAGTGCTGTGCGGCTGAGCGGACACGGCACGGACAACTGCGAGCCGTTGCGCAGTCACTTGGAGTCCGTGGTCACGGAGCAACTGCGCAACATCGACGGGCACGAAAGGCAGTCTGCGTGGAATTCTGGACACTATCAACCTCTGGACGCAGAAAACCTCCACGCGCCGAGGCTGCCTGCCTCGACCATGCTCGGAGTGGTTGATCGATGATCACACTGCGCGAAGCGGCCGAGGCTTCGAGGGGAACACATGACTCGGACGGCGAAATCCATCACACGGTCGACCATTCTTCGACCTCGGTCAGTAAAGGGGCCACCGACGCTGCGACGTGGGCGTTGAGGGACTCGAACCCCCGACCTGCGCGGTGTAAACGCGACGCTCTAGCCAACTGAGCTAAACGCCCTGAGGCGCAGAAGGTTATCGGACCTCAGGTGCGCTTGAGCGCCGCCACGATGTCCTCGAGCAGCTCCGCTGTGGACGCAACGATCGGCCCTCGCCGCACCTGCGTGTCGAGTACGACCAGTTCGTCGCCGTTGAGTTCCCCGACGGCGCATCCGGATTCGGAGCAGTAGAGAAGTGCACCGAGGTAGTCCCAGACACCGTGAGCGGCGTCGACATCGATGAAGGCGTCGAAGGTCCCGGTTGCGACTGCGCACAGGTCGAGCGCCGATGCCCCATAGGTTCGGTACTGTCGCCATCCGAGATGTCGATCGGGCCATCCCGACAGCGAGACGATGGCCTCGCCCAGCGAGGTGCATGCTGTTGGCTGCGATTCGGTGCCCTCACCCCGCACCGCCACGAACCGGTCCCCGAGTGCCAGGTTGTACACGCCGCTCGCATACAGCCCATCCGCGTCGACCGCACACAGGCTCGTGGCGTACCACGGCAGCCCCCGGCTGGCATTCGTGGAACCGTCGACCGGATCGACCACGACGGTGATGTCACCCGCTCCAGAGACTCCCGATTCTTCGGTCAGAACGCGCAACCCGGCGTCGAGCAAGCGAGGCACGATCAGTTGGTCGGCCACAACGTCGTGGCGATACTGGCCGGACACCGCGCCGGTTTCGTCCCAGTCGGAGTTGCGGTCGAGGCGATCGCTCAGTTCGATGGCGAGATCGTCGAACAGCGCGATCAGGTCCTCGGGGCGCACGCGATGGCTCAGAGCACCTCGTCGAGCCAGATCGGCGCCCGGTCCAGCATGTATTCGCACACCTTGCGACAGCGCTCGAACGGCTCGCACAACGATTCTTTCTCCATGAAGAGGTCGCCCAATGACAGCGGCACCCTGGACGTGATCGCCAGTTTGCGTTCGGGAGCGTCGGTCGCGGTTGCGGTCGAATCGATCGCCGAGACCTCGAGCGGTAGGACCGTTCCCCCTACGCCCGCCAACTCGGTGGCGAGGACGAGCAGATCCGGCGGTTTCACCAGCGGTGGCATCGCCCAGCTGAAGATCAAGGGAAAGGCGAAACCTTCGGGTGGTTCGGCGTCCTCGGGGAGACTGATCATCGCGTCTTCGAAAGTCAGCAAGGTTCTGGGATCGACCTCGAGGGCGAGATGAAGGTCGAGCGGACCGCCGCAGGCCCGCTCGGGATGCAGATCCACCTCGAAGGCCTGTGCCATGCTGTAGGTCTCCACGAAGTGACGCTCATCGTGCACGTGGAAGCCGTGGTCGGCCGCATGACCCTTCAGATCGGTGATGAAACCCGGCACATCGATGAGCGCCAACTCGGCTACCTCCTGGAACGTCCTCCATCGTGCCAGATTCTTCGGCGATTCATGCGGCGTCACCTAGCGTGATGCGGTGACCGCATCCGACAACGTCAACCTCTACCTGCGGTTGATGCACGCCGCTGATGTCGAGAGGGATCGCCCCCTCTTTCACCGGCCCGAGCGGTCGACGCAGAGCTATGGAGACGTGGCCGATCGCTCGAGCCGGATGGCGTCGGCGCTGATCGAGTGGGGTCTGACGCCCGGTGATCGTCTCATCGCTCAGATCGCAAAGAGCACCGATGCGATCGCACTCTGGTTGGCATGTCTTAGGACCGGCGTGGTGTTCGTGCCGTTGAATACCGCGTACACCGACGGCGAGGTCGACGTCTTCATCGATGACGCCGAGACCGGATACATCGTCACGACACCCGGAAGGGGGCGGGGACTGACGCTCGGCGAGCACGAGGACGGCACCTTCGCCGAGTTGGTCGACCGCCAGCCTCACGACGTGGACGTACCCCTCGCTCACGCGTCGCCCGGTGATCCGGCGGCGATGCTGTTCACGTCCGGAACCACCGGTCGATCCAAGGGGGCGGTCCTCACCCATCGGGGACTCACGACCAACGCCGAAGCGCTCGCCGAGGTCTGGGGGATCACCGGCGACGATCATTTGCTCCACACGCTCCCCGTCTTCCATGTGCACGGTCTGTTCGTGGCTCTCCATCCGCTGATGCTCCGCGGCGCGGCGATCACCTTCCTACCCCGATTCGACGCAGCGCAGGTGATCGCACAACTACCTGTGGCGAGCGTGCTCATGGGTGTGCCGACCCACTACTCCCGCCTCCTCGATGAACCGGACTTCACCGCCGACCTCGCCGCCGGTGTCCGTCTGTTCACCTCCGGGTCTGCGCCGATGACCACTCGGCTCCATGCCCGCTTCAGCGATCGCACGGGTCGGACGATCACCGAGCGCTACGGGATGACCGAATGCGGGATCATCACCTCGACCGTTCCGGGCGAAGCCGGACCGGGGACCGTCGGTAGGCCGCTGCCCCAGATGGAACTGCGCATCGGTGATGACCACATCGTCGAGGTCAGAGGGCCGCATCTCCTGGACAGGTACTGGCGGCGACCCGACGCGACCGTCGCATCGTTCACCGAGGACGGGTGGTTTCGCACCGGCGACATCGGCACGCTCGACGCCAAAGGTGTGCTGACCCTGTCGGGAAGAGCGTCGGACCTGATCATCTCGGGTGGCTACAACATCTACCCCAAGGAGGTCGAGCAGGCAATCGATGAGGACCCGCGGATCCTCGAGTCCGCCGTCGTCGGTCAGCCGGACGAAGAATGGGGCGAAACCGTAGTCGCCTTCGTCGTGCTCGAGGAGGGCGAGGAAGCCGTTGCGTTCGAGCCGCCCGATCTCTCCGGCCGGCTGGCCGGTTTCAAACGGCCACGCCGGTGGGAGGTGGTCGCCGGTCTCCCCCGAAATGCGATGGGCAAGGTCGAAAAGAATCGGCTCCGATCGTTCTCTGACTGAGGTTGTTGTCGTCGGCGCCCGCTCATCGACGGTTGGACGAACGGGAATTCTCGATCTGTCGGCGCAGGGTCGCCGGTGAAGCCCGCGTGAACGCAAGAAGGGCGAGAAGGACTGGGTAGATCTCCAACCGTCCGAGCAACATCGTGATGAACGCGATCGGGATCGCCGGCGTCGGCAGGTTCCTGAAGTCCTGGGTGGGGCCGATGTCGTTCAGGCCCGGACCGACGTTGCCAATGGTGGTCGCGGCGGCCGAGAACGAGGTCACCATGTCGGCCCCGCTGATCGCGATCAGCAGCGCCGCCAGCCCGAAGATCGACAGAGCCAGCACCAGGAATCCCAGCACCCGGAAAGCGACCGCATCGGTCAGGGTTGCGGCTCCGACCCGGACCGGTCGGACGATCCGAGGATGGAGCTGGCGGAGCGCCTCGCGTTTGGCGAAGGACCCGACAGCCATCAGCCGGATCATCTTGACGCCGCCAGCCGTCGATCCAGCCATACCGCCCAGGGGCATCAGGAGAAGGATGATCGCCTTGGAGGCATCGCCCCACAAGTCGAAGTCGGCCGTTGCGTAGCCGGTGGTCGAAACGATGGCGTTGACGGTGAAGACCGCATCCCGAAACCCGTCCCAGCCTTCGACGCCCTCGCCGGCTGTGAACATCACAACGATGGTCGCAACGACAACCAGAGCCAGATAGAGCTTGAACTCCGCCGAAGTCAGGAACGCACCCGGTTTGCCTCGTAGCGCCCGATAGATCAGCGTGAAGCTGCACCCGGCGATGAACATCGACACGATGGCGATCCATTCGATCCAGCCCGAGTCGAAGTGGTGGATGCTGGCATTGTAGGGCGAGAACCCGCCGGTGGAGACCGTCGTGAAGGAGTGCGATACGGCGTCGTAGACGCTCATCCCGGCTGCGACGTATGCGATCGCGACCGCCCCCGTGAAGCCGAGATACACACCCCACAGACGCCTGGCGGTGTTGCGCACCCGGGGGGTCAACCGCTCCCCGGTCGGACCGGGGGCCTCGGCCTCCATCAAATCCATACCGCCGGCGCCAACCGTCGGGAGGACCGCCACCACCAGGACGATGACCCCCATGCCGCCCATCCACTGTGTGATCGATCGCCAGAAGAGAACGCCTTTAGGGGCTTCCTCGATCGGACGTAACACGGTGGCGCCGGTCGTCGTGAACCCCGAGATCGCCTCGAACAGTGCGTAGTCGATCCTGGTCAGGGTGCCGGTCAGGAGATAGGGGACGGCGCCGATTACGGCGAGAAGCGCCCAGGCGCCCGTGACCGTGATGAAGACGTCGACCACGTGAATACCCTCAGGGATGGCGGTTGAACGCCACAAGATGTACCCGACCACTCCGATGGCGGCGCCGTAGAGCAACAGCTCTGCCACTGCCGGGCCGGAGTACAACGCCTCGACGATCCCTGCGACGAAGATCCCGAGGCCGGCGACCACCATGATGAGCCCGTTGACGTGGGCGAGGAGACTCTTGAACCGACGCGGCGGGTCGAAGACCGAACGTGTCATCGGTACTCAGGTCTGTTCGGTGAACAGGGATCGAGCATTGGCCAAGCTCTGAGGACGGGCGAACAGAACGACGTGATCACCGGCCTTCAGCACGGTTCGGCCCCGGACGATCTCGGAGGGCCCATCGGGACGGGTTACCGCACCGAGGAGCACGTCCTTGGGCACGTTCAACTCCGCGACGACCGCACCGTCGGCCGTCGAGCCCGGACTGACCTCGATCTCGTCGACCTCGGCGTCGCTCTCCAGGAAAGTGGCCACCGTCGACGTGTTACCCCGGATGTGACGCAGAACGGCATTCGCCGACGCTGTGCGGGGGCTCAGCGCTGCGTCGATCCCGAACCTGGACACGAGCGGCAGGAGAGCGAGCCGGTGCAGTACGGCCACGGTGAACGACGCTCCTTCTTCGGCGGCAAACCCGCAGGCGAGGACGTTCGAGGCGTCCTCACCGGTGGCCGCCACCACGGCGTCCATACGGCCGATGGCCTCTTCGGCCAGCAGCTCGGTGTCGGTGACATCGCCGCGGATCACCACGACCCGCTGCAGTTGTGCAGCCAGTTCGCTGGCCCTCCGCGGATCTCGCTCGACGAGAACTACCTCGGTCCCCTCGGCCTGCAGCCGGCTCGCCAGTCTGCTGCCGATCGCTCCCCCGCCCAGGATCATCACCCGGCGGGCTCGCGCTCCCGGCACGCCGAGACGTTCGAGCATCTGTTTCTTGTAGTCCTCACGACAGAGGACCCGGACATGGTCGCCGGGCAGGAGCATCTGGTCACCTCGAGGGATCACCGTCTTGCCGCTGCGTGTGATCGCGCCGAACAGAAAATCCCAGGTGTTGCCGGCCGAGGTGCCGATGTCGGCCAACGACCGGTTTGCGAGGGTGGCGTTCTCACGGACGACGGCGCCGAGTACTACGAGGTCGTCCCCCATTTTGTACACCTCGTCGGTACCGGTGGCGTGGACGAGCTCGAGGATCTCGTCGGCGGTGTCGGCATCAGGGTCGATCACCAGGTTGGCGGCCACCCTGGTGCGAAGCTGCTCTGCGGCTAGACCGCGGAATGCCGGATTCTGCAAACGGACGACCGTCGTCTCCACGTCGTGTCCTGCCGCGATGAGCGATGCGAGCAGGTTGATCTCGTCGACCTGAGTCACCGCGGCGACGAATTCGGCGCGGTCGATGCGGGCGTCCTTCAGAACGTCGGGATGCGAGCCGCTCCCGACGACGACCTGCACGTCGAGCCGTTCGGCCACCTCCTCGGCCCGGCCGGGGTTCTTCTCGACGATCACGATGTCGTGATCCTCGACAGCGAGGCGTTCCGCTAGGTAGAAGCCGATCTCACCCGCTCCGACGATGACGATATGCACCCCGACATCTTTCCCGATCAGGGCCCGGATTACTCGCTCTCGACATGGTCATTTGTCGTCGTCGCCGTTTCGTGCGGTGGGGTCGGACTCAGTCGACGACGGCCTGCATGTGCTTTATGCCGTGGATGAAGCTGGATTCGAGCAGGTCGGGAGGACCGGTTACGTGGATTCCCGGGACCCGTGTGAAGAGCTCACGAAACAACACCGTGATCTCCTTCCGGGCCAGGTGGGCCCCGAGACAGAAATGGGGACCCGGTCCCCCGAATCCGACGTGCGGGTTGGGGTTGCGGCCGACATCGAATCGGAGCGGATCGTCGAAGACGACAGGATCCCGATTGGCAGCCAGGTAGTTGAGGGCCACCTTGTCCCCGGCTTTCATCTCGATCCCGCCGACGACGACGTCGGACACCACGGTCCGGCGCATGTAGGTGACCGGACTGGCCAGGCGCACGATCTCCTCCACCGCCGACGGAGCCATCGCATCGAAGTGCGCAGCCCATCGAGCCCGCTCGCCCGGATTGTCGGTCAGATACAACATCGCCCAGCTGATGGCGTTCCGGGTCGTTTCATTGCCGGCCACCACGAGCAGGATGAAGAAACTGGCCAGATCGGCGTCGGTCAGCTCGTCTTCGTCGAGATCAGCGTTCACGAGTTGACTGGTCAGGTCGACCCCGTCGCCACCCCTTTTCGACTGGGCGACGGCTCGCATCAACTCGGCCAGCTCGCCGCCGGCGGTGAGCAGGGCGGTAGCGATGTCGCCGGCGTCGGGCACGTACTCAGGATCGCCGGCGCCGAGGATCACGTTGGTCCGATCGAACACGAACCGGTACTGCGAATCCGGCACGCCCATCAGATCGCACACGATCTTCAGCGGAAGTGCGGCGGCCACATCCACGACGAAATCGAAGGTCCCCCGATCGGTGAGACGGTCCACGATGTCGTCGGCCACCACCCCGATCGAACCTTCGAGCCGATCCATCATGCGGGGCGTGAAACCTCGGGAGACGATGCGGCGCAACCGCGCATGCCGAGGATCGTCCATCGCGATCATCGAGGAGAAGAACTCGTTGAACTCCGGCGGGGTGTCCAACACGGTGATGCCCTGGGCGGAGGAGAAGACCGCCGGGTTCTTGGACAGCTCCAGAACCTGGTCGTGGCTGGTGATCACCCAGGCGCCAGGGCCACTCTTGATCAGCGAGTCCGGCCCCAGCTCCGGTTCGGGAAAGAAGACCGGTCCCCGAGCGCGAAGCCAGGCGAGGTCGGCATCGATCTCGGTAGCCGGGCGCAACCAGAACCATGGCATGATCGGGTTCGGTGCGTGGCCGGAAGTATCGACATCAGGGCCCGGGACGTTCATGCTCGGCAATGTAGCCAGTCGACCTTCCCTCCCTGCTTGACGGTCACCCAGCCGAGCCCGACTCCAGCAGCACTGTCACTGCGGCTGGGCTGGTTCAAGCAACGGCTCGTGCCACGCGATGCCGAGCGTCTGCGGTCGTTCATCGGCGATTGGGTAACTACCCACGACACCGGCACCCACGTCAGACGACGACGCGACGATCCGTGCGGTGGCCGACGATCTCCTCGGCGTACTGCCTCCGGCTGGTACGCTTCCCGCCGTACACGTTCTGAGGTTGGGCCTGCGCGAGCCGAAATCCATTCTCGGTCGCTGAGCTCTGCGCCTCGGCCTGTCCGAATCGGAGCCGATCCAGAGGTGGAGTTGTTAGGCTCATGTGGTCCATCCGGGGTAGCTCAGTTGGCAGAGCAACCGACTGTTAATCGGTTTGTCGTGGGTTCGAGCCCCACCCCCGGAGCGAGAACTACAAGGCCACCCGTCGAACTACCACGGGGCGGTAGCTCAGTGGTTAGAGCACGGCACTCATAATGCTTTGGTCGTGGGTTCGAACCCCACCCGCCCCACAGAGCCGCGGTCGACGAAAGAGCCAGCCTCGACCGACGGCACCCGAACCGAGCTAATCCAGGTACCCGCGTAGCTTCTCGGAGCGGAGTGGATGCCGCAGTTTGGCGAGGGTCTTGTTCTCGATCTGGCGAATCCGTTCGCGCGTCACGCCGAACTCGCGCCCGACCTCCTCCAGTGTCCGGGGTTGCCCGTCGTCGATACCGAAGCGGAGCTTGACCACCTCGGCCTCTCGTTCCGACAGCTCCTTCATCACCTCCGAGACCGCGGTCGCCAACAAATGCCGGGCGGCGACGTCAACCGGTGCGGCCCCTTTGTCCGGGATGAAGTCGGCCATGGACGAGGCATCCTCGTCGCCGACCGGCGTATCGAGGCTGAACGCCTCCTGACGGGCGATACGCAGGATCTCCTCGACCCGTTCGGGTGTCATGTCCACATCTCTGGCGATCTCGACCAAGGTGGGATCTCGCTCGAGCTTCTGGTTCAGCGCCCGCTGTGTCCGGATGACGCGGTTCATGGATTCCACCATGTGGACCGGCACCCGGATCGTGCGCGACTGGTCGGCGATCGCCCGGGTGATCGCCTGGCGAATCCACCAGGTCGCGTAGGTGGAGAATTTGAAGCCCCGGGCGTAGTCGAACTTCTGCACCGCCCGCATCAGACCAAGGTTGCCTTCCTGGATCAGATCGAGCATCGCAACACCACGGCCGGTGTACCGCTTGGCGATCGAGACGACGAGCCGCAGGTTGGCCGCTGTCAGATCGTTGCGAGCCTGTTCACCATCGGCAACGACCCGTCGGATCCGACGCCGATCACCGGGCTCGAGCAGATCCCATTCACCGGACATGACCAGCTCGGCTTGCTTTCTGGACTCCTCGGCTCCCTGTTCGATCCGCTTGGCCAGTGAGACCTCTTCGTCGGCACCCAGGAGCGGCACGCGCCCGATCTCCTTGAGATACATGCGCACCGGGTCCGAGGAAGCCGACGCCCGAGCGACCGCTTGAGCGGCGATGACCGCCGAATCGGGCCGGCGACGCCGCCGGCCACTTGCACCGACGGGCTCGGTGGCGACGCTCTCCTCCACCTCATCGTGGTCGAAGGGGATCTTGTTCTCGGACAGGAAGGATTCGATCTCGGAAAGCAACTCAGGTGTCAACTCGATGTTGTGCATCACCTCGACGACATCGTCAGGGGTGAGCGAGCGACCCGCCTTGGCGCGCAAGTGCAACCGATCGCGATGCTCCTCGCTGAAAAGGGAGCCTCGGGACGCGGCTTGCATTGTGATCAGTCGACCTCCTTCGGTGCTGTTGTGACCCACGCTAGCAACTCGCCGACGGTCACTTCCTGCGAACCGGGGTCCTGCAATGCCTCCAGGGTTTCCTGGAACCACCTCATCTCGGCAACCAACTCGCTCGATTCGGCTTCGAAACCCTCCAGCGGCCGCCGCAAACGGTCGTGTCGCTGCGCCTCGATGAACCGGGTCCAGAGCCGGCAAGCGACATCGAGGGGATCGGTGTCAGCCGATCCGACCGCCAGTCGGTACAGCAGGTCGGCGTCCTCCCCATCCGCCTGGGCAATCGCGGCGGTCACGTCACCATGGTCGATCAGCAGGGCGAACAGCTCGGCCAGGCGATCGTTGGAGAACACGTCGGCCACGACGTACCGTCCGATCCCGTCCGGTGCGTGCACGGCGAGCTGCAGTGCTGCGATCTCCGCCGCGGGAGGGCGCGTCTGCCCGGGTAGCCGCACCGCGCCGACCGGCCCTGCAACACGAGAAGCCTGATCGGTACGGACCGAGCCGTCCGGTGGCCAGCGACCGTCGGGACTGTTGGGCACTGATCGGGCCGACCGTCGCTGCGATCCCACATGCGGCCGTGGGGTGGCGAGCATCGCACGAATCGTTTCAGGTGCCATCCGAGTGTGGTCGGCGATCTGGAGGGCATAGGCATCCTGCACCAGGGGATCGGGGTGTTCGCTGACAACGTCCAGCGCCGCCTCGGCGGCGCGGGCCCGGCCTTCGACCGTGTCGGTCATCGCAGCACCCAGCACACGGTTGACTCGGAACTCCAGGAATGGGCGGGCCGCGGCCACGGTGTCGGCCAAACGTTTGGGATCGGTGAGCGCCAGATCTCCCGGATCGGCGCCGTCGGGCAAGTCGACGACCCGCACATCGAGGTTGTACTTCCGCTCCCACTCATAGAAGCGGGCGGCTGCGTTCTGTCCGGCCTTGTCACTGTCGAAGCTGAGCACGACGCGGTTGGCGAATTTGGTCAGGAGCCGGACGTGCTCCTCGGTGAGCGCTGTCCCGCAGGTCGCGACCGCCCTGGGCACTCCAGCGAGGTGATACCCGATCACGTCGGTGTAACCCTCGCAGATCACCACCTCCGCGGCGTTCACAATGCTGCTCTTGGCCCGGTCGAGCCCGTAGAGGACCGCACTCTTGTTGTAGACCACCGAGTCCTTGCTGTTGATGTACTTTGCGCCCTCGGCGCCCGGAAGGAGCCGACCACCGAAACCGATCGGATGGCCCTGCACGTCGGCGATCGGAAACAGAATCCGACCGCGGAACCAGTCCTGTTGCCGGTTACGGCGATTGACCAGTCCCAACCCCGAATCGACGAAGTCTCGGTTCGAAGCGTTCAAGTAACGGGCGAGAGCATCCCAATCATCGGGTGCCCAACCGATCTGGAAGTCCCGCACGAGGTCGCCGGTGAAGCCGCGAGTCCTGAGATAGGAGCGGGCCGCAGCAGCATCAGGACTGTCGAGAAGCAGTTTGTGGTACCAGTGGGCGGCCCGTCCGATCAGATCCTGCAGCTCCGATCGTCGTTTTCGTTCCCTGCCTTGACCTGCCTGGGTGTAGCGCAGCTCGATTCCGAGCTTCTGGGCCAACCATTCGACAGCTCCGACAAAATCCAATCCCTCCTTCTCTCGAACGAAGGTGATGACGTCACCCTTGGCGTGGCACCCGAAGCAGTAATAGAGGTTCTGCTCAGCATTGACCGAGAACGACCCGGAGCGCTCGTTGTGGAACGGACACAGACCGGTGAACCGGGTGCCGACCCGTCTGAGCTGGGTGTAACCGCTGATGACCTGGACGATGTCGCTCTCGTTGCGGACCCGTTCAAGGTCCTCATCCAGAATCCCCACACGACCAGGATACGACCACGGACGCGGTGGCCAGGCGTGATCGCAGTACAGGCCGCCGACTGCGCCGTCGAGTCAGACGAGTTTGGCCTGGATCCAGGGGACGACACCGGCGAGCGGAATCCGCACCTGATCCATCGTGTCGCGGTCGCGGATCGTGACCGCCCCATCGTCGAGGGAATCGAAATCGTAGGTGACGCAATACGGCGTGCCGATCTCGTCCTGCCGCCGGTACCGCTTGCCGATCGCCTGGGTCTCGTCGAAATCGGTGTTGAAGTGTTCGGCCAGCTCGGAAAACAACTTCTGGGCGGGCTCGATGAGTTCAGCTTTGCGGGACAACGGCAATACGGCGGCAACGAAAGGTGCGATCCGCGGGTGTAGACCGAGGACGGTCCGTTCTTCATCACGCACCATCTCGGTGCGATAGCCGGCGATGAGAAACGCCATCATGGCACGGGTGGCACCGGCCGCTGGTTCGATCACGTGGGGGACATAGCGGGTGTTCGTCGCCTGGTCGAAGAAGTCCAGCCGGTGACCTGAATGGTCGGCATGCTGGATCAGGTCGTAGTCGCCACGGTTCGCGATGCCCTCCAACTCACCCCAGCCCCACGGAAAGAGGAACTCGACGTCACTGGTCTCGGAGGAATAGTGACTGAGTTCGTCGTCGCCGTGGGGACGCAGGCGGAGCAGACCGGGATCGATCCCCAGCTCGACATACCAGTCCAGGCGCTCACCGCACCAGTAGTCATACCATTTCTGCGCTTCGTCGGGTGGGACGAAGTACTCCATCTCCATCTGCTCGAACTCTCGGGTCCGGAACACGAAGTTTCCTGGTGTGATCTCGTTCCGGAAGCTCTTTCCGATCTGGGCGATCCCGAATGGAGGTTTCTTGCGGCTGGTGAACTGCACATTGGCGAAGTTGATGAACATCCCCTGCGCTGTTTCGGGTCGCAGATACGCATCGGCACCGGAAACCGGGCCGGCCTGCGTTTTGAACATCAGGTTGAACTGGCGAGCTTCGGTGAAGGACTTCTCCGCGCCACAGTGTGGGCACACGTCACCGGACTCGAGGCTGTCCTCACGAAAACGTTGACCACATTCCCTGCAATCGACCAGAGGATCGGTGAAGTTGGTCAGATGACCCGAAGCCTCCCAGACCTGCGGTGGCCCCAGAATCGACGCATCGAGCCCAACCACGTCATGACGCCGCTGCACGATCGACCGCCACCATGCGTCCTTGACGTTTCGCAGCATCAGCACGCCCACCGGTCCGTAGTCGTAGGTGGACCGGAAACCGCCGTAGATCTCAGCCGACGGGAACACGAAACCCCGACGTTTGCACAGATTCACGACATGGTCGAACAACTCCGGCTGAGGCGACGCACCATCGGACATGGCCGAAAGGCTAACGGGATAAACGACCTGTGCTCCGAGGGACAATGACCTGTGCTCCGAGGGACAATGACCTGTGCTCTTGAGGCCGCAAATCCAAACATTCGGCGCAGAACATTGGCACAATGAGGACTGTGCTCACAGATCCCCAGACCAGCGTGCTGCCCCGTCGGATCGCGGCGTCAGCAATCGATCTGTTTCTGGTTCTCCTGATCTGGGGTCTGGTTCTGTACCGCTTGACCGTTCGGTTCGAGATCGCACAACGGAACCCAGAGGGTCAACCGATCTACTCCGATTTCCAGCGTGCCTCGCTGGAACGCATCGACGAGGGAGTCAACTTCGGCACGACTATCGGCGACTACTACTACTCGCTCCACGGGCGCGGCCTCGTGCTCGGCGTCCTGTCGCTCATCATGTTCTCGTTGATCGCCTGGGTGCTGGTACCGGCCAACACCGGCTGGTCGGTCGGTCACAGGATGTTCAACCTGAAAGTCACCGACGTCAAGGGCGACAAGCCACCACTGGACAGCTATGTACGCCGCTATCTCGTCGGCTCGGTCGATCTGTTCCCCTACATCGTCCCGGGCCTGCTCGGCTGGATCGTTGCCGCCCGCAACGAGCGGCATCAGCGGCTCGGCGACTTGAGCGCCGACACGATGGTCGTCGACGCATCTGTGCACGAACCGGGTGCCGAGGGCTCTGCTGACGCACCTCCCGCTGAGTCCGAGACGAGCGACACGAAGGGTTCGGCCAGCGTCGAAGCGTCCGAGGTCCCGCCGCCACCGGTGGTGACCGCCATCACCACGACGGTCGATGTGGAGCAGGCACTGGCGGCGTCCACACCGACCGGCGAGGGCGACTATCCGGTACTCGACCTCGAGGAAACCGTTGACTCGTCGACGACCTCGGGTGACCTGCCCGTGGGCGAGGGTGCCACGCTCTCGAGTGTGTTCGTGGAGTCGTTGGAAGAACACGAAGCCAGGACGGGCAGCGCTTTCGGGTGGCGGCCACAAGGCGTCGAAGGTGAGGCACAGGAACCGGAGCTGCCGACCGCCAGCCATGCGGCTGCCTGGCACTTCCCCGAGGCCAAGGAAGCACCGGTCTGGACGCCGGAGCCGTCCACCGATCGCGGGCCCAGACCCGTGAAGGTCGAGGCCCAGGTCTCGGAACCGACACAGGGCGCTCCGCGGGGAGAACCGGTGTGGAACGAGCAGTGGGCAGCATGGCTGTTCTGGGATGTCGAAGGCAGGAGATGGCTTCGCCACGACCCATCCCGGGGCTGGACACCGATCGAGGACAGCCAGAACGCCTGATCCGATACGGTGCAGGATGTGATCGATCCGACACGGGTCCCAACCCATGTTGCCTGTGTGATGGACGGAAACGGCCGGTGGGCGTCGGAGCGAAACTTGGCTCGAACCGAGGGCCACGCAGCCGGAGAGCAGGCATTGGTCGACACCGTGGACGCTGCGCTCGAGCTCGAGATCTCGTGGCTTACGGTGTATGCGTTCAGCACCGAGAATTGGCGCCGCCCCATCGCAGAGGTGCGGTATCTCATGAACTTCAACGAACAACTCCTTCTGCGCCGGCGGGACGAACTGAACGACAAGGGCGTGCGGATCAAGTTCGTCGGGCGCCGGGACTGGCGCATCCCACGACGGTTGCTCCGCCGTATCGAAGAGTCCGAGGTGCTGACCGAGCAGAACTCCAGGCTCACGCTCAGCATCGCGTTCAACTACGGCAGTCGTGCCGAGCTGGTCGATGCCGTCAAAGCGCTCAACGCTGACGCCGTCGAGCCCACCGAATCGGCGATCTCAGCCCGCATGTACGACCCGTCGATGCCCGACGTCGACCTCTGGGTGCGGACCTCGGGAGAGCACCGGGTCTCCAACTTCCTGCTATGGCAGTCGGCCTACGCAGAGTTCGTGTTCGTCAACGCCTATTGGCCCGATTTCGGCCGCAAGGAGATGTACGAAGCGGTCGAGGAGTTCCAGCGCCGGAATCGTCGCTTCGGGGGGCTGTAGCGCCACGGTGGCTCTGTATCGAGACGAGGGTGTTGTACTGCGCACCCACAAGCTGGGCGAAGCCGACCGGATCATCACGCTTTTCACTGCTGGTCACGGCAAGATCCGGGCGGTCGCAAAGGGAATCCGGCGCACGCGCTCGAAGTTCGGCTCTCGACTCGAGCCGATGTCCTGGGTCAACGGCCAGTTCTACGAGGGCAGGAACCTGGACATCGTGACCCAGGTCGAAACGGCGTTTCGGTTCACCTATCTTCGGTCCGATCCCGGTCGGCTTCATCGGGCTGCGGTAATGCTCGAGGCCGTGGAACTCACCACTCAGGAAGGTGGGCCCGACCGCAGCATTTTCAACTTGCTCACCGGGGCGTTGCAGGAGCTCGACCGTAGCGGCAATCACAGCGTTCTGCCGGCCTTTGTGGCCAAGCTCTTGATGCTGGAAGGTATCCAACCCCGAGTCGACGAGTGCGTGATCTGCGGAAAGAGCGAGCCGATTGAAGCGATCGCGCTCGATCAAGGTGGCGTGCTGTGCGACGACCACCGCGCCGGCAGACCGATCACACCCGAGGTCCGCCACGCCCTCGGCCTTGTTCTGGCAGGCGAGGTGCGACGAATGCTCGCTGAGACTCCTGCCGATGTCGCGGATCAGACCGAGTTCCTCGCCGTCCAGTTGCTGGAGCAACATCTCGAGCGTCGGCTCAAGTCAGCGGTGCCGTTCCGCTAGGTGCCCGCCCCGGTGAACGCCCAAACTCAGGGGGTTGTGTCGGCGCCGGTGCCGACCCAGGTGGGTTGGCTGAATGTGACGTCGGGAATCGTGACCGGTGTGGTGGTTGTCGGCCGGGCTGTGGTGGTGGGACGACGGGTCGTCGTGGGACGCCGAGTCGTTGGCGATGCGGTGGTGGTCGCCTCGGTCGTCGTGGTGGTCGCCTGGGTGGTGGTGGTCGCCTCGGTCGTGGTGGTGATCAGCGCTGCGCTGGTCGGCGGAAGATCGGCCTCGACGCTCGTTCCCAGGAC
>JAHEJO010000005.1 GCA_024638805.1 Acidimicrobiales bacterium | reverse complement strand
CTACCCGTACGACACCCCCCGCTCGCTCGAAGCCAAACTCAACGGCTGGTTCAGCTGGGTGGGCAAGCTCCAAGCGGTAATGAGCCGGAGCTGATCGTGAGCGAACGCCACGTCATTCTCATCTGCCATTCCCTCGCCACCGACGGCGGATCGGAGGCGAAGATGTCGTGGAGTTGGGTGAGCGCGTTGGCCAAACTCGGCGTTCGACTGACCGTGTTCTACAACGGTGCCGATCCGACCGCGGTGGAGGGCCCTGGCGATCCGCCGCCGGGGGTGGAACTCGTCGACGTGCGCAGCCGTCGCATCCCCCGCGTTGTTCCAGTCCCGGTCTACACCGCCATCGACTATTTCATCTGGCAATCGAAA
This sequence comes from Acidimicrobiales bacterium, assembly GCA_024638805.1. Taxonomy (GTDB): domain Bacteria; phylum Actinomycetota; class Acidimicrobiia; order Acidimicrobiales; family SZUA-35; genus JABDIY01. The sequence continues at coordinate 37,459 of JAHEJO010000005.1, read as the reverse complement.
GTCCGGCGGCTCGTCAAGAAACGGCTGCGCCAAGGGTCCGTCGACCTCATCCACCACCTGTCGTGGGGCAGTCTCAACTACGGATCGTTGCTCGCCGATCTCGACCCACCGTTCGTGATGGGCCCCATCGGCGGGGGGACCCGGTTTCCGATCGCCTACCGGCAGCTCGTTTCGACCACCTGGAACTACGAGCGGCTCAGGAACCGGCTGGTCGAGTCGGTTGCGTTCAACCCCTTCGCTCGGTTCACGATGCGAAAGGCCGATCTCGTCATCGCTTCAAACGCCGAGACTCAACACCTGATCGAACACCTGGGCACGACCAGAGTGAGCCTGATGATGGACGACGGGGTCGCGGAGGCCGATCTTCGGCCTCACCCGGTAGCCCAGCAATCCGAGGGACCCCTCCGCCTACTCTGGGTGAGCCGCATGCTGGAGTTCAAGGCGCTCGAGCTGTCCCTGGACGCAGTCGAGCTCGCAGCCAAGGAGTGCGACGTCGTGTTGGACGTCCTGGGCGACGGTCCTGACCGTAGCCGTCTCGCCAACCGTCTCGTCGATCTGAGCGCCCTCGGCATCGTGGCCGACCACGGATGGGTCGATCGGCAGGCCATGGAGGACGCGTTCGCATCGAGCCACGTACTGCTCTACAACAGCCTTCGGGACAACGGCTCGGCGCCGCTTCACGAGGCCACCCGGTGGGGGCTTCCCGCCATCGTTCTCGACCACCAGGGCCCCGCGCAGATCACCGACGATCAGTGGGCGGTGAAGATTCCACTCACGACACCGCAAGGGTCGGTCGACGGGTTGGCTTCGGCGATCGTGAACCTTGCCGAAGATGTCGATGCACGCCGGCGGATGGGAGCCGCTGCCCTTCGGGCAGGGCACTGCAATACGTGGGGTGAACGAGCCCGCAGACTCGTCGAGCTCTACGACTCGATCACCGATGACCGACCGCGTGAGGACACGGGAGAACGGCGCGCCCCGATCAACGGGCACCCGTCGAAGGCGGTGTCAGGAACCGGTGGTGGACCAATGCCAAGGTTCGCTGGGCAGGTTGTAGAACCCGAAGCGTGAGGCGTTGGCCGCCAGCCACCGGTATCCGGGTGAGTTTCGGCTGTTGATCGATCGGCCGTCATCGGTGAAATCGATGGCCAGACCGCGCTCGTGGTTCGATGAACCGGGCCGAGCCGTCGGCGGCCGACACGAGCTGGGCGGGGCTTCCCAGATCGCATGGTCCGACGTGCCACAATGAGCCTGGCGCAGTCTGACCTGAGCCTGCGCGTCCCGCCAGCCCCCGCCGGCGAGGAGGATGCCGTCCGCCTCGGCCGCAGCGAGAAGTGCCTCGAGGTTGTCCGCCACCGTGTGGTGGATGGCGATGCCGCGTACCCACACGATCTCGTCGGGCGTGGCGATCGGGCCGGCGAGACCTCCCGGCCCGCTGTAGCGGGCGAGTTCACGAGCCAGGCGATTCAACTCACGCTGTTCGGCCTGCTCGAGGTCGATCCCGAGCGCCTCCAACGATTGGCGCTCGGACAGCAGCCGCTCCAACCGGATTTCGCTGGCAGCGATCAGTTCCTGCTGGATCTCGCGGTCGGCTTCGAGCTTGCGCTGCACCGTCTCGACCTCGAGTCGGTACTTCTCGGCCGAGATGCGGCTCAGGCGGGCATTCTCGCGTTCGACGGCGAGTTCGTTCCGTACCGCCGCGTACGCATCCGCGATGTCGGCCTCTCCGGTCAGGACCGCATTCAACAGCGATTGCATCCGGACGGTCAGATTGGGCTGGTCGGTGTAGACGATGTCGGGCGTCGAGACGTCCTGACCGATGAAGGCCTCGACCGCCCGCTCCCGCACCTGTTTCTCCAGTTCCACCAGTGCCAGCTCGGCGGCTGTGACCGCCTCCGTGGAGTCCCCGAAGCGCTGATTGGCGACCGACAACTTTGCCTTGGCGGTGGCAACGTCCAGAACCTGTTTGTTGATTTCGGATTCGAGGACCGCCATCGCTTCGGTAAGCTCTGAGATGTCGGCGAGCGTGCCGTCGATACCACGTGCGGCTTCGACTCTGAGCCCTTCGACACGTTCCTGCTCGGCGCGGATCTCGTCGAGCTTGTCCGACGAGTGTCCATCGTCGTCCTGGGCGAGGAGCGGACCGGCCGAACCGATCAGAGCCACGACCAACGACACGCATACGACGACCATCGATCGGCGAGTGGGGAAGGATCTGGGGGGACGCGTTTGATTCATGGTGTCGACGGCCCGCACCGAAATGCTAGACCAATCGGCATCGCCGTTGGCGCCGCCCTGGATATCTTGCCACTTGACCGCGCTGGGGAGACAGAGGCCCACCCAGTCTCCGTAAACTCGACACATGCGACGACTCCGGGTTGCCACCTGCCAGATCAACACCGTGGTCGGCGATCTGCACGGCAACGTCGACAAGATCATCAACGTTCTGGGCCGGGCCGAAGCGGGCGGAGCCGACGTCGCGGTGTTCCCCGAGATGTCAGTCTGCGGCTACCCGGTGGAGGATCTGGTGCTGAAGACCGGGTTCGTCGAGGACTGCGAGGTCGCGCTGTCCGAAGTCGCCGCCGCCACGACCGGACGGTGCGCCGCCGTCGTCGGCTTCGTCGGCGGCCGGCGCAACATCCACAATGCGGTGGCGTTGTGCGCAGGCGGCGAGGTGGTCACCGTCCACAACAAACGACTGCTGCCGAACTACTCGGTTTTCGACGAGAACCGCTATTTCACCCCCGGGACCGACGCGCTCGATCTGGTCGAGATCAACGGTGTTCGCTGCGGCATCGTGATCTGCGAGGACCTTTGGAGTCCCACAGGACCCATCCTGGAGCAGGCGCGGGGCGGCGCTGAGGTGATCCTGTGCCCCAACGCTTCGCCCTACCGTCAGGGCAAGGCGCTCGATCGTGACATGGTCGTCAGCACCCGCGCCGCCGACAACTCGGTGTACATCGTGTACGCCAACCAGGTCGGAGGGCAGGACGAACTCGTGTTCGACGGCGGTTCGGTCGTGTTCGACCACCAGGGCCGTCTCCTGGCCCGTTCCCCCCAGTTCACCGAACACCTGATGTTCTGCGATCTCGACGTCGTACCGAGCTACCGGAAACGGCGTCTCGATCCACGGGGCGAACTCACCGCCACCCCCGACCTCCCGGTCATCACCGTGAGCACGGCGAGCGAGGTATCGCGGGAACTGGTCGACTCGCCGATCACGCCACCGTTAGACCCGTACGAGGAACTGTGGGAAGCCCTCGTTCTGGGAACCCGCGATTACGTCGTCAAGAACGGGTTCAGCCGTGTCGGAATCGCTCTGTCGGGCGGGATCGATTCGACGATCGTGACCGCGATCGCCGCCGATGCCCTCGGCGCGGCCAATGTGCACTGTGTACTGATGCCAAGTCGCTTCTCGAGCGACCACAGCCTGTCCGATTCGGAGAAACTGTGCGCCAACCTCGGGGTCGAGTACCGGACGATCCCCATCGAGCCGGCCCACGCATCGTTTCTGGACATGCTCGCCCCGAGCTTCGAAGAGCGGCCGACCGACACCGCTGAGGAGAATCTCCAGTCACGGATTCGCGGGGTGCTGATGATGGCGCTCTCCAACAAACTCGGGTGGCTGATCCTCACAACCGGCAACAAGAGCGAGACGTCGGTGGGTTACTCGACACTCTATGGCGACACCGCCGGCGGTTATGCCGTGATCAAGGACCTGTGGAAGACCCAGATCTACCAACTGTGTCGCTGGCGCAACCACCGGGCCGGTACCGAGCTGATCCCGGAGTCCATCATCGACAAAGCCCCGTCGGCCGAACTCCGTCCCGATCAGCGGGACGATCAGAGCCTTCCCCCTTACGACGTCCTCGACGCGATCCTGGCGCTCTACGTCGAGAACGATCTCACCGGCACCGAGATCAAGGACAGGGGTTTCGACCCCGACACCGTGGACCGCGTCGTGCGACTCGTCGACGTCGCCGAGTACAAGCGGCGCCAGAACCCGCCGGGGGTTCGGGTCAGTGGCAAAGCATTCGGCCGGGACCGACGTATGCCGATGACCAATCGGTACCGGGGATGATTCTGACCCAGGTCCGTTTCCCCGGCGCCACCACCGAATCGCTTGAGGAGGCAACGGCGATTTTCGCCGAATCCGCCCCCCGGTACCTCGATGTTGCGGGTCTCATCGCCAAGCTGTACCTGCGGGCCGAGGACGGTTCGGTCGGTGCGGTGTATTGGTGGACCGACCGGTCGTCGGCCGAAAACAGGTTCAACGACCGATGGCGAGCGGGGGTCGCCGACAAGTACGGGGTTCAGCCCACGGTGGAATACTTCGACGCGCCGATCGTCGTCGACTGCATTTTCGGGACGATACGAACCGGACCTCCACATCGTTTTACGGTTCAAGGCCCCCGTTGACATTGCCGATGCCCGATGGTAGGAACACCCCGACCGTTCGGTAGCCTTACCTCTACCCTGCATTGTGGATGCCGTAGTCACCGCCAGCATGAGAGGTTTTTCATTGGCTAAGGAGCGCGTAGAGAGGGACGAGGAAGACCTCGTCAGGCTGTATCTCACCGATATCGGTCAGTATCCACTTCTCACCAAGGAAGGCGAAGTCAAACTCGCCCAGGCGATCGAAGCGGGCAAAGCCGCGGCCGACGAGATGGAAGCGGCCACCGAACTCACGCCGGCCCGCAAACGTGAACTACGTCGGGCGATTCGTCAGGGACGCGAAGCCGAGCGGACCTTCGTTCAATCGAACCTCCGCCTCGTCGTCAGCATCGCCAAGAAGTACCAGGCGTCGGGCTTGCCGCTGCTCGATCTGATCCAGGAGGGCAACCTCGGGCTCATGCACGCCGTCGAGAAGTTCGATTGGCGCAAAGGCTTCAAGTTCTCGACCTACGCCACATGGTGGATCCGCCAGGCGATCACCCGCGGCATCGCCAACACCGGACGCACGATTCGCCTCCCCGTCCATGCCGGCGACACGTTGGCCCGCCTCCAGAAGGCGCGTTCGCGTCTCGAGTTGAAATACGGCCGCCCGGCAACCTTGGTCGAACTGGCAAAAGAAGTGGAGATGCCCGAGGACAAGGTGACCGAAGCCCTGCGCTTCGCGGCCGAACCCCTCTCGTTGTCCGAACCCCTGCGAGAAGACGGCGACGCCGAACTCGGCGATGTAGTCGAAGACCGGGGAGCCGACTCGCCGTTCGAAGTGGCCGCCACCTCCCTGCTTCCCGAAGAGATCAGCCGCCTTCTGTCACCGCTCGACGAGCGGGAGCGGGAGATACTCAAACTCCGCTTTGGACTCGATCGCGGTGAACCTCGGACCCTCGAGGAGGTCGGGGAGCACTTCAACCTCACAAGGGAGCGGATCCGACAGATCGAAGCACGGGCGATGAGCAAACTTCGCCACCCGTCCTCCGATACCGGCGCCCGCGACCTTCTGGCGGTGTAGGACCGCACCCAGACGACCGAGGCGACACGACCGCGAAAGTCTCTCCGGATGACCGGCCCACACGCCGCCGTGAGTCACACTTGAGTGCGTGAACGATCCGACTTCGCTGCACCAGGTCTCGAATCAACAGTTTCAGCGGGCCGCCGAACTGATCGATCTCAAAGCGCCCTACCGGGCGATCCTGTCCGAGCCGGAGAAGGAGGTCATCGTCAACTTCCCCGTCATTCTGGACTCGGGTGAGATCCGGTTGTTCCGCGGATATCGAATTCAGCACAACAACCTCCTTGGTCCGTACAAAGGCGGTTTCCGGTTCCATCCCGACGTCGACCTGGACGAGGTGAAAGCACTGGCCGCCTGGATGACGTTCAAGTGTTCGCTCGTCGGCCTTCCCTATGGCGGTGCCAAGGGCGGGGTCACCGTCGATCCCCGAGAGTATTCCGACAGCGAGATCGAACGGTTGGTTCGCCGCTTCACGCACCAGTTGGGCGACACGATCGGGCCGACGGTGGACATCCCGGCACCCGATGTCGGCACCAACGCTCAGATGATGGACTGGATCATGGACACCTACGCCAACGTGTCGGGTCCCGGAGGCCGACAACAGCTCAAGGGCGTGGTCACCGGCAAATCGATCGAGTGCGGCGGCTCGGTCGGGCGCGAAGCGGCCACCGGCCAGGGTGTGCTCTACGCGCTGCGTCACTGGTGCGGCGAGACCGGTCAGAGACTGAAAGGGCTCCGGATCTCAGTGCAGGGCTTCGGCAACGTCGGCAGCCATTTCGCCCGACTCGCCGCCCACGAGGGATGTATCGTCGTGGCCGTCGGTGACCAGTCGGCGACCTTCGCCGACGAGAACGGGCTGGACATCCCGGCGCTGTTCGACCACGCCCGACAGAACCGGGCCCTCGCCGGATTCGACAAAGCGAACCGCATCGAAACCGAGGACCTCTTCGCGATCCCCGTCGACGCATTCGTGCCGGCCGCGCTCGAGAACCAGATCACCAAGGAACGGGCGATCGACATGGAATGCCATGTCGTCATCGAGGCTGCCAACGGACCGACCACCGCCGCTGGGGAGGAGGTCCTCACGTCCAAGGGGATCGAGATCATCCCAGACATCCTGGCCAACGCCGGCGGCGTCGTCGTCAGCTATTTCGAGTGGCTGCAGAACCAGAGCGGCCGATCGTGGCGGGTCGACGACGTCGGCACTCGGTTGAGAGAGATCATCTGGGACGCAAACGACAAAGTGGTTGCGATGAAGGCCCAACTGCGTTGCTCACATCGAGATGCCGCCTACGCCGTCTCGCTGTTGCGCCTGTCCGACGTCTACGACCGGCGCGGCATCTTCCCGTAGACGGGGCCCGGGAACGAACTCACCGGGGAATGATCGTTTCGAGACCACCGCAGTAGGGGCGGAGCACCTCGGGCACGGCGATGGTCCCGTCGGCGGTCTGATGGTTCTCGAAGATCGCCAGCAGGGTGCGCCCGATCGCACAGGCGGTCCCGTTCAAGGTGTGGACGAGTTCTGGCCCCGACGTTTCCGAACGCACACGGGTCCCCATGCGCCGTGCGGAGTAGTCCGTGTAATTCGAACACGACGTGAGTTCCCGGTACCGCTGCTCGCTGCCGATCCAGACCTCGATGTCGTACTTCTTGGCTGCCGCCGCACCGAGGTCGCCGGCGGCGACGGTGATCACCCGGTACGGGAGTTCGAGGTCGGCGAAGATCTGCTCCTCGGTCTCCAGCAGGTACTCGAGCTCAGCCCACGAGTCGTCGGGATGGCTGTAGGAGAACATCTCGACCTTGTCGAACTGGTGGACCCGGAACAGGCCCTGGGTGTCCTTGCCGTAGGTGCCCGCTTCTCGACGGAAACACGTCGAATAGCCGGCGAGGCGGACCGGTAGTTCGGTCTCGGACAGCCGTTCACCGCGATGGAACCCGGCGAGCGCCACCTCGCTTGTCCCGACCAGGAAGAGTTCGTCGCGTTCGACTGCATAGACCTGTTGACGATCGGTCGGGAAAAACCCGGCATCGACGAGCATGTCCTCTCGAACGAGGACCGGCACGACCGCCGGTGTGAAACCCCGATCGATGAGTCTGTTCAGCGTCCACTGCACCAGAGCGAACTGGAGTCGGACGGCGTCACCGAGGATGTAGGCGAACCGACTCCCACTCATCCGCACCGCCCGCTCGGTGTCGACGATACCGAGCACATCACCGATCTCGGCATGTGACAGCGGCGGTGCCTCGGTTTGGGCGCCCACAACCCGCTCCACTCTGAAGCTGTCCGCGTCGCCCAAGGGAACCGACGGGTGGGCCGGGTTGGGTACCGAGATCGCCAGATCGGTGAGCTCGGCTTCGACCTCGGTGAGTTCCCGCTCTGCCGAGGCCAGCCGATCCTTCAGATCCTTGGCGCCTTCGATCTTGCTCTGGCGGTCCTCGGGCGATGCATGCCCGATCTCCTTCGACGCCTGGTTGGCCTCGGCTCGCAGAAGCTCGGTCGATGTGCGAACCGCGCGGGCGTGCCGGTCCACTGCGATCAGGGCATCGATCTCGGCGTCATCGACCCCTTTTGCCGCAATGCCGGCTCGATAGTCGGCGTCGACACCGAGCCGGCGGAGATCGATCATCGTGGATCGACAACACGCCGCGGTGGACCACCCATCACGCCCAGTACGTCGGTCGATGCCATCTTGTGATCAGTTGTTGCAGTCGAGGAGTTCGGAGCCGGCGTGATCGAGCTCGGCATTGTTCTTCAGCGCCCAGCCGATCGCTGCCGCCGCGATCGGTGTCGATGCCAGGAACAGAACAGGAATGAGGAGGAGGACCCCGATGATGATGAAGGTACCGATCACCTCCGCTATTCTAGCGGCCCGGGAGTTGCGACAGAAGCGGGAAGCGCGGAGCCAGGCCGTGATGGCGCCAGGCGAGTGCGGCGACCGCGGCAAAGACGGCGTCACTCCCGTTGATCGGCCGCCGACCGGGTTCGTCGACGAGTTCGACCCGTATGGGAGGTGTATCAGCGGCACTGCCGATGCCGAGGCTGCGCACCGTGAGATCGTGGATCTCGCCGTCGGGGGTGACCGTGAGGGCTTCGGAGGTCGCCCACGACCAACCCGCATGGGCTGCCCCGATGCAGTAGGAACGAAGCACGACCGGATCGCCGACCGCCCCTGCCCGTACCGATACATCGATGCCGTGGGGCCCCCCGGACACCCTGGCGATCGATCCGGATGGGCCCTCGACCACGATGGGCTCGGGGCCCGGCTGCAGGGCCGAGCGCAGGACGGCGACCTCGGCCCACACCGCCCCGCGGATGGTGACGCTCGTCGGTGGTCCGGCAATCGTGACCTGTTCGATGTCGAACTCCGGTGCGTACGCCCGCAGCACATCGTCGGCTCCATCGGTTGTGGCGATACGCAGAACACCGCTGCCGTCAGCGCGGATGCCACCCGACACCGGTGGTCGTTTGGGGCCGAGCCGGATCACGTCCTCCCGGCTGAACAACGCCAGCACCGGCCGGCCATGGGCGTCGGCGAGGCGACGCGCAGCCCGTTCGACATCCCGGCCGGCCTTGCCACCGAAGGCGCCACCGTTTCCCAGACATGACGCCGGTTCCCCGCCGGGGGAACACCAGGACGCGTCGGTCTCCAGGTAGCCGGGGTCGGTCCACCCGGTTTGCAGCGTTGCGACGAATTCCCCGGTGGGAACCGGTATCGGGTGGTGGTGTTCCTTCGTGGTACGTCGACCTTGAACCTTGCCGGCCACGCGTCGGGCCTGGGCCAGCGTGTCACCGACAACCCACTCGCCGCCGGCGTCCCGTACGGCGACCAGGGCATCCGATGGTGCGGAATCGGCCGCAAATCCGCCGCTACCCAGCGTGGTGGACGGTGAGATCACCTGGGGCGTCGCGCTCTCGAGGTCGATCCGCTGCTGGCGATCGGGAGTCTGGTCGACCGCAGAGGAAACAACGCCTGTGTGCAGCGCGACGAAGGCCTCGGTGATCGTCTGCCAACCGGTGCAACGGCACAGGTGTGCGAGCAGGGCCGTGTCGCTTGTCGCTTCGAGCTCCTCGACCGTGGGGTTCTCGAGGGCGGCAGCTGCAGCCTCGAGGCGCAGGACGATCCCTGGTGTGCAGAAGCCACATTGGCTTCCCCCGCTGGCGCACAGCTCCCGTCCCCAGGCCGCGGCCCGCTCGGCGCCAAGGCCCTCGATCGTGACGACCTCCCGACCCTGCACCCGGCGAGCCGGGGTGACGCACGCGACACGAGGGCGACCGTCGATCAGCACGGTGCAACATCCGCATTGCCCTTGGGGGCTGCAACCGTCCTTGGCGCCGGTCAGGCCGAGATCATCCCGCAACACATCCAGCAGTGAGCCTCCACGATCGGCGATGGAGTGGATGTGACCATTGACCATCAGGTCGAGCCCTCGATCCGACTCATCCACGCTCACCGCCACAGGATACGTTCTCGGGTGATGACTGGACCTTCCGTTCTCCCGCCCTGGAGTCGACGCCGATTCCTGCAACGCGGCATTGCCACCATCGCAGGTGCGGGACTGGTGACGCTCGGAGCGTCTGCCTGCGGAGAGGATTCCGCCGAAGAACTTGCTCCCCGGTTGGTTGCGCTGTTCAGCCCTTCCTACGTTCTGGCCGCTGGGCAAGAGCAGCGGATCCCGTTCGGACTGATCGACCAGGGGTTACCGCTGAGCGACGAGACGGGACCTTTTCCCGTCGAGATCACCAGGGACGGTGTTGTCGTCGCCACAACCGAGGTCGTCGGTCGCATCGTCGCCCACGATCACCCGGCCGGCGATGCCGCCACGCGTCACGAACACGCCGATCTGCTCCGCTACTTCGCCGTGCGGGTCACCTTGGACGAGCCGGGCATCTACGATCTCGACATCCGAATGGACGGGCGACGGGCCACGTTGCCATTCCAGATGTTCGCGCCCGACGAGGTCGTCGTCCCGCTCCCCGGCGAAGTGCTGGCTCCGGTCGCGTTCCCGACCTTCGACAACCCGATGGGCATGGATCCGATCTGTACCCGCTTCGGCGGACCGTGCCCCTTGCACGCGAAGACGATCGACGATGCCATCATCTCGGGCCGTCCGGTCGCACTGCTGGTGGCCACGCCGGCGTACTGCTCGACAGCCTACTGCGGTCCCGTACTCGACGTTCTCCTCGAGCTCCGGCCCCGGTTCGACGGGATCGAGTTCCTCCACGCCGAAGTCTACGCCAATCCGAACGAGGTCGGCGGCAACCTGCTCGACCCCAACCTCGTGAGTTCACCGACGGTGACCGACCTCGGTCTCCCGTTTGAACCTTCTCTGTTCCTTGTCGACGCTGATCGCATCATCGTCGATCGGATCGACAACGTGTTCGACAACAGCGAACTAACCGAAGCCCTCCAGCGGCTCGTGCGCAGCTAGGGGTTGGGCCTAGGAGAAGGACTGACCGCAGCCACAGGTCCGCTGGGCGTTGGGGTTGTCGATCGAAAAACCGGTCTGCTGGAGACCGTCTTTGTAGTCGAGCGTCGCTCCGGTGAGCAGCTGGGCACTCGTGGCATCGATCACGACCCGCACGGCGCCACCGTACGTGGCGACCTGGTCCACTTCGGCATCGGTTTCGGCGTCGAAGAACATTTCGTAGCTGAAGCCCGAGCAACCGCCGGGACGAACCGCGACTCGCAATGCGAGTGCGGCATCGTTCTCTTCCTTCAGCAACTGTGCGACTTTCGCCGAGGCGCTGTCGGTAAGTGTGAGCACGTCAACCTCCAAGAGAATCCTGCGCGATGGCGAGCCACCACTCCTACCTCACCTTACCGGAATTCACACGCACCCGGCTAGGCGGAGCCGCCGAGCCCTTCGTTACCCTGGGCGAATGCCGTCGCGCCGTCCCGCCGAACAGGAGATCACCGACGTTCTGTCCACGGTGATGGATCCCGAGCTGGGCGCCGACATCGTCACCCTGGGCATGGCCAAGGGCGTATCGATCGATGCCGACGGCAACGTCGTGGTGACGATCGCCCTCACCACCGCCGGCTGCCCGTTGCGAGCACACCTGCAGTCCGAAACCCGCAGCCGCATCGGCGATATGGATGGTGTCTCGACCGTCACGATCGAGTGGACCGAGTTGAACGATGCCGAGAAGGCCGAAACGATGGCAATCGCACGACGCAAGGCCACCGAACGAGCCGGGGACACCGCCATCCCGGCCAGCACCAAGGTGATCGCCATCGCGTCGGGCAAAGGTGGCGTCGGCAAGTCGACCGTGACGGCCAACCTCGCGGCTGCGCTCGCCCAGAAGGGGATGAAGGTCGGGCTCATCGATGCGGACATCTGGGGATTCTCGATCCCCCGGATGCTCGGTCTCGAAGGGCGACTCAACGCCGAGAAGTCCGATGCGGAGTCCGGAGCCAGGATCACCCCCCACCGCCTCACCTTCGGATCCGGGCGTATCGATGTGGTGTCGATGGGCTTCCTCGTCGAGGACGAGGAATCGGCGCTGCTCTGGCGGGGCCTGATGCTCAACCGCGCGGTGCAACACTTCCTCGAAGACGTCGTCTGGGCCGCCGATCTCGATTACGTGGTGATCGACATGCCGCCGGGGACCGGCGATGTGGCGATGGGTTTGGCCAGGATGCTGCCCCGGGCCGAGATGCTGATTGTGACAACGCCCGCCAAAGGTGCACAGAAGGTTGCGGCGCGGGCTGTGTCGATGGCCCGCAAGTCCTACCTCCGCGTCGCCGGGGTGATCGAGAACATGAGCGCCTTCACCGCGCCTGACGGTTCGGTTCATGCGCTCTTCGGGTCGGGCGGGGGGGCTGCGCTGGCCGAAATGGCCGGCGTGCCACTCGTGGGTTGTATTCCGATCGAGCCGCTCGTGTCAGCCGGGGGTGACGACGGCGTACCGGTGGCCTTCGGCAACGGTCCGGGCGCCGCCGTGTTCCACAGGATTGCCGACCGAATCGTCGACGAATTGATTCCGCCGGTCAGCATGGCCAGCTGCACGGCGAGGATGATGGCATCGGTCGAGGCCGCCCTCGACGCGGCGCTGTAGGCGCCGCGACACTGCCGATGGATGCCGGTGGGGCCGAGGCGCTTGGTAGCGTCCCGTGGTTCCCTAAGCCGGCGGACTCTCCGGACGCCGCACGGTCAGCGGCTGACCGACGAAGTGGCTCGAGGGGATGAGCACGCTCTCCCCCTGAAGGACCTGGACTTCCACCGCCGTGGGCCGGACCGCCACCACCGTGCCCTCGACAGTCCCCAGGACGACCGCATCACCCTCGTGGACCAGACGCCGAACCGCTCGACCGGCGGCAACCTCTCGGGCAACCTCCTGACCGCCCATCCCGACCAGAAGGGTCAAGCTGGCTGCGACGCCGAAGAACACGGCCGCCAGCGCGAGATTGACCACCGTCGTGTCGATACCGATCTGCGTCACGCCCAGAACGGTGGCCAATCCCAGAATGAACGCCTTGACCGTGAGGTTGACCTGACGCTGGACCGACGGGCTGGACCGTCCGAGCATCGGCTTGAGCGCCGCCAGAGCGAACGACGTGAGAACGTTGGCGCCAATGATGATGATCGCCGCCGACAGGATCCGCGGAAGGAACGCGATGAGATCTCTCGGGATCTCCTCGAGCGCCGACGGCTGCAGGATCCCCAGCGCCGCCATCAGCCCGGCGATCACGAAGCCCGACGTGACCAGGCTGGACAGCGGAGCGGCGGCGTCTTGAATCGGCTCCGGTCGTCCCGGTTGGGACAACAACCGATGGGTCAACCGGCTGGCGACGATCCCCGCGGCAACACCGCCGACGAGAAACGCCCCAACAAGAATCCAATCGCTACTGGTCACGTCTCATCCCTCGATGGTGGCTCCTCGATCAGCATACGCCCGGTCTCCACACCGGCTCCAAAGAGCTCGGCCATCAGGCCGAGCCACTCCCGCGAGCCGAGCTGAGTCATCACCTGTCGTTCCAGCCGGGCCGAGAGGTCCGGAGGTCCGGACAGAACATCGATCAATGCATTGGAGATCGTCACCTCTGTACCCGGTTCGGCGATCGCCTCGATCACCGATGCGCAGCGGGCGCAGGTCTCGAGATGCGCGTCCAGTTTGGGATCATCGCCCTCGGCTCCGTCGAGCCAGCGCTTCAGACGATCGCGGGAGGGATGGCGAAGTCTCACGGTGCCCACCCCTCCAGCGCCGATCCCAGCCGCCGCCGAGCCCGCATCAATCGAGTCTTCACAGTGGACAGCGGAACGTCCAGGATCTGGGAGATCTCGTCGTAGTGGAGCCCTTCGACCTCCCGCAATACAACGACGGAGCGGGACAGTTCGTCGAGTTCGCCGAGCGCGTTCACGAAGTCGCCCATCGCAGCAATGTTCTCGACCCTGCGTTCAACGGACCTCTCCTGCGGGAGCGTCGCATCGGGCATTGTGAATGGATCCATGACCACCGCCCGACGCGCACGGACGCAGGAGATGGCGGTGTTGTGGGCGATACGCAGAACCCAGGACTTCAGCGAAGCGTCACCCCGAAACGTCGGTAGCGCCACCCACGCCTTCACCAGCGTCTCCTGAGCAACGTCTTCGGCGGTTGCCCGATCCCGGACCACCGACAGCGCCACCCGGTAGATCGCTTCGCCGTAGTCGGTCACGAGACGGCTCAGGTCGTCCGGGTCGATCGCCGCTTCGGCACCCTCGCCCGGATGCCCGGCCGACTCGCCCGTCGGCAGGGCCCACACGAGGATGAGTGACCGCCGCAACGGCGGGAGTGAAGCGGTCGGCAGCATCGCAGAAGAGAGAGTAGGTGAGCCTGTGTCTGTTGGACAGAGGGCGTCGATCAGCGCTCAGGCGTGAGGCATGAAATGACGGCGGGGGAAGCCGGACCGAGGTCTGACTCCCCCCGCCAACGAGGCCGGATCGCCCACCGGCCCCGTACATCGACTACCGACGTTCGGGGCCCGGTGTTGGTCGCGAACTTGTCGGACGCGACCACTCCATGGATGTTCTAACGCTGCGGTGGCGGTGCGACCCTGTCGTCCTTGACCGTTCCTGTGATCCGGTCGTAGACCGCCGGCCAGAACCGATCGCGGGCTTCCCAGATCCCACCGACCCCGAACTTTATGACCAGGATCAGGCTCAAGCTCCCGATGATCGCGGTGAACAGACGGTCGACGATGACCGAGGCGATCTCGAGTTGGTCGAGGGCGGCAAAGGAACCGATCACCCAGATGGCGACGACCGCGAGCGTGGTGACCAAACCGCCGAATTCCTGGTTCGCCACCGCCGGGGCCAGCATGTTGCGAACGGCGTTGGCGATCAGTCCGGTCACGATCACGATGACGATGGCGACGATCGCCTTTGGAATGAAGGCGATGAGCTCGTTGACCACGTCGCTTACCGGGTTGTCACCGAACGCGCTCAAGGCGATCTGCAGGACCACCAGCATGATCAGGTAGTAGATGATCATGGCCAGGAACCTGCCGCTGTCGGCGAAACCGGCCGACTCGAGCGGGCCACCGATACCGGCTTTGTCGATGTAGTCGTCGAAACGAATCTTGCGCAACAGGGTGACGATGGCACGTCGAATGAAACGGGCGATGAAGTACCCGACGACGAGAATCAGGATCAGGACGATCAGATTCGGAATGAAGCCGAAGAGTTTGCTGAACGCATCCTCGATCGGCTGCGAAAACTCCACAGCAAGCATGTTTGTTTCTCCCTTGGTTCATGTGTGGCGTAGTTGCCGACACGACGTAGACGAAACATAGGGCAACAAGTCGCGGCGTTGGTGTTTCAATGTCGTGACCGCGTGGTGCGCCCGCCGAGAGCGAGCAGGGCCTCACCAGAAGTGACAGCCGTGAGATTTGACCGCTCTACGTAGTAGTTCCAGTTCGCAGCGTTGCGGCGGGACCAGGCGGCGCGGGGCGAGCGCGAAACACCGTCCGGGAGCCGTCTCTCAGTTCCTTTTCAGGTCAATCGCTGGATTCGCCGCAAAGGACCGTTTCACAGGCCGAGCACCCGTTTGGCGTCCTCGATGAACTGTCCATGACCGGGAGCGATCGTCTTGACCCGAAACTGCTTGACACGCTGCGGCAGCCCCTCGGGCACACCGTGGTCGAACAGGTCACCGGCCAGGATGCTCCGCTCCTGTTCGAGCACGTAAACGAAGTCGTCGCCACTGCCGGTCCTCAACGCTCGGATCACGAACTCCGTGGCGTCGATCTTGTAGTCGTCACCCAGGATGTCGTCGGCGCCATCAAAACCGGGCGGGGCGATCAGTTCGGCCCCGGTCTTCTCCTTGAGGGCCACTGCACCTGCCGCGTACTCGTCGGAGGTCTGGGTCATGACGATCCAGCGAATACGGTCCCCACCGCAGCCGCAGATCACATCGAGGTGCTCGAGGTCGCCCGGACCTGGATCGACGATGACGATCTCGTCGATACCCACCAGATACGTGTTGAGACCGGGTTCGCCGTCGGGTCCGTGGTGTGCGATGCGGCGCAGGAGAGGACTGAGGGCACGAGCAACCCCGGGAATGATCGGCGGTGGCGGTGTCGGTTCTTCCACAGGCACGGCAGGTCTCCTCTTATCGAACACAGTCATACAGTCTAGGGCTCATGAGAGCTCCGGAGACGAGGGAAACGGAGGTGAGTTGCTCCCGGAATCCACGACGTCGACATCGATGACATCGCCCCGGCCCGCGAATCGGGTGCCGACCGAACCCACCACCGTCGTGAAAGGTGCCGTCACGCGAGAGGTGAGCAACGCTCGTATCACGGCGAACTGGAGCAACAGACCGACCACACCGGTGATGAATCCGGGCAGGACGACCAACGCCGCTCCGAGGAGAGCCAGCACGCCCGATGCGATCTCTCGTGGGACCTCGGCGTCGGCGGTGACGGCACCGACGGTGGTTGCAGCGATGGCCGCGACCCGGAGCCGGAAGAGCCGCACGCCGAACAGGCTGAGGAGGACGAACAGGAGCACCGTCCACAGGAACCCGAGAGCCCGGCCCACGACGATCAACGCAGCCAGCTCCGCGACGGGGAGCAGCAGGATCGCTGTGCCGACCAGTCCGGATCTCCTCACCATCGTTCAGAAGTCTACCGGCGTGGCCCTTTGGCGATACAGCCGGGAACGACTTCGGCCATCGCCGGCACGGGTCCTATCCTCGAAAGGATGAGATCCGAGCGGCCGCCGTCGGTCGACAGCCTGGCCCGGTCGCTCGGTTCGTCGGGTCTGCCCCACCCGCTCTGTGTCGAGGTCGCCCGGGAGGCGATCGACGCCGGCAGGGTGGACGATGCTGCGGCGATGGCCCTGCAGCGGTCTCGCCGGTTGCTCACGCCGGTCATCAATGCGACAGGGACGCTCCTGCACACCAATCTGGGCAGAGCGCCGATCTCCCTGCACCATGAGACGACCTATCTCAACGTAGAACTCGATCTGGCAACGGGACAGAGAGGCTCTCGTCAGCGGGTCATCGGCGACACCGTCGCGCTGGCCTGCGGGGCGGAGGCGGCCGTAGTGGTCAACAACTGCGCGGCTGCACTCCTTCTGGTTCTCGCCGCCCTGGCCGAGGACCGCGGAGTGGCGATAAGCCGTGGCGAACTGGTCGAGATCGGCGGCGCCTTCAGAGTTCCTGATGTGATGGTCCGGTCGGGTGCTCAGCTCATCGAGGTCGGCACGACGAATCGGACCCGACTCACCGACTTCGATCGGGCGACGAAGGCGACCGACGTCGCCCTGCTCCTCAGCGTCCACCAGTCCAACTACAGGATCACCGGCTTCAGCGAACGAACCAGCATCGCCGAACTGGCGACACTCGGGCCTCCCGTGGCCGCCGACATCGGATCCGGCCTCCTCGACGCTGCCTGTCCGTGGCTCGCCGGCCCGCCACCGGCGTGGTTGGACGGGGAACCTGCCGCCCGCCAGACCCTCGAGGCGGGCGCCGATCTCGTCATCTTCAGTGGCGACAAGCTCTTGGGCGGTCCACAGGCGGGCATCATCGCCGGTCGGTCCGATCTGGTGGCGGCCTGCGCCCGACACCCCCTGGCGCGGGCGTTGCGTCCGGGCGCGCTCGTCATCGAAGCGCTCCAATCGACGATGCTGCATCACCTGCGGCGCGATGCCGATGCCATCCCGTTCTGGAGGATGGCGTCGGTGCCGGTTGCAGAACTGCGGGCCAGAGCAGAGGCCATCGCACACAGAGTCGGATCGGATCGTGTGACCGTGGCCGCCACCGAGGCCGTGCCGGGCGGCGGAACACTCCCCGGCCGAACGATCCCGAGCATCGGTCTGTCCTGTCCGGGAGATGTCACCGCCGTTCTGCGCCAGGCCACCCGGCCCGTGATCGCCCGCGTCCACGAGAACACCACCGTCTGCGACGTCAGAACCGTCGACCCGCTGTTGGACCGCGAACTCGCCGGGGCTCTCTCCGCCGCTCTGGCCGCGACCGGTCGATGACGGTCATCGCCACAGCGGGGCATGTCGATCACGGCAAGTCCACCCTCGTGCGGGCTCTGACCGGGACCGATCCCGATCGACTCGAAGAGGAGAAGGTCCGGGGTCTCACGATCGATCTCGGTTTTGCTCGTCTCGGGTTGTCGCGCCGGAGATCGATCTCCTTCATCGATGTGCCCGGCCACGTCCGGTTCATCCGCAACATGCTGGCCGGGGTCGGTGCCGTGCAGGGGACCCTCTTCGTGGTTTCGGCGACCGAAGGCTGGAAACCCCAGAGTGAGGAGCACCTGCGCATTCTCGATCTGCTCGGTCTGCGCCATGCCGTGATCGCGGTCACGATGGCCGACCTGGTCGATTCGGAGCTGCTGGAACTCGCCGTGCTGGACGTCGAGGACCATGTGGCGGGCACCTTCGCCGAGGGCGCCCCGGTCATCGCAGTATCCGGCGCTACCGGCAGCGGGCTCGACGAACTGCGCACCGCCCTGGGCGATCTCTTCGACGCCGTCGGTCGGGCTCCCGATCGGGGAACCCCGAGGTTGTGGGTCGATCGTGTGTTCTCCGCCACCGGAACGGGCACGATCGTCACCGGAACTCTCATGGACGGCCGGCTCGACGTCGGCGATCGCATAACCGTATTCCCGACGATGCGGCAGGGGCGGATCCGTGCTCTGGAGAACCATCACGCATCGGTCGACTCGATCGCACCTGGCAACCGGGTCGCCGTCAACCTGTCCGGAGTCTCGCACACCGAAGTCGTGCGGGGCGACGTCCTCGTGCATCCGGATCGATGGCACTCAGCCTCGGTCGTCGACGCCGAATTGCGGGTCCTTCCCGCGGTGGCCCACGCGGTGACACGGCGGGGGGCCTACATGGCCTACATCGGATCGGGCGAGTTCGCCGTGCGCTTGCGGGTGCTCGGCGGGCACGGCGAGATCGCCCCGGGTGCAACCGGTCTCATCCGCCTCTACCTGGATCGCCCCGTTCCGGCTCTACCGGGCGACAACCTCATCCTTCGCGAGTCCGGACGGTCCGAGACCATCGGCGGAGGACGGTTCCTCGACGTCGATCCGGTCGTGCCGGCGAGACTGGCCCAACCCGACGGTGACCCCGATCGGGTGATCGCCGACCGAGGCTGGGTAACTGCGGAATCGTTCGCCCGGCTGACAGGGCAGCAGCGGACCCCAACGGTGGGTTCGTGGCTGGTCAGCGAACACGCTTTGCTCGACACCGAAACCGAGCTTCGTCGCCAGGTGGAGGCTGCAGGCGAACAAGGACTCGACGCCGCTCGCCTCGTCCAGCAACAACGGGCGCTGGTCGAACAGCTCGACGACTTCGTCGTCGAGGACGGCCGGATCACCATCGGCGCTTCGGTGTCGCCACTCACCGGTCACCCGTGGATCGTCGAACTCAACGCTGCGCCATTTCGGCCCCCGCCCCCCGACCGCGTCGATCGAGAGGAGGTCCGAGCGATGATCCGCCAGGGCCTGGTGGTCGAGAGCGATGGGATCTTCTTCAGCGCCGAGGCAATCGACATGGCGGCTGCACGTCTGAGGGAACGCCTCGCAGATCAACCGTCCGGTGTCACGGTTGCTGATGTGCGGGACCTGCTCGACACGACCCGCAAGTACACCCTCGCTCTTCTGGCGCACTTCGACAGGAACGGCAGGACCCGCCGGCGCGGCGACTACCGGATCGCAGGACCCCGCCTGTAGTACGGGGAGACTACGAGCTCATCGTCAGCAGCTGTCGACGCTCCTTCTCCGTATGCCCGCCCCAGATGCCGTGCTGCTCATTGCGAGCCAGCGCAGTTCGCAGACACGCCTCGCTGATCGGGCACGTTCCGCAGATCTCCTTTGCCCTGGCCTCCCGCCGCCGCTTCGAGCGTCGGGACTCAGCAACCGACGGTGGGAAGAAGATCTCCTGATGAGGTCCTCGGCATGCGGCCAGGCCCCAGATCTGGTCGCTCATCTTCGTGTTGTTGGTTGCCCGTGCGGATACAGCTGTGAGAGCAGACATGAGACTGCGCCCCCCCTCTCGGTTCGATCCCCAACGCTACATCCGATGTGATGGATCACACAAGAAAGCCACAACCCACCGGTTTTCCGGACGGGGTCTTCCGACCGCTGACCGCACCGCCGGGTTCAGCCCTTCGACGAAGACTCCACCACCAGCTCGACCCCCTCGGTGGCGATCACCGTGACGTGCTCACCGGCTGCGATGACACCACTCCCCGACGTGGCGATCCATTTGGCCCCACCGAGCCTCACCTCCCCGGCGAGCTTCGGCCTCAGTTCGGTGAGCGCCTGCCCATCGGTGCCGACCAGCCACTTCCGACCGATCACAGGGCTCGAGAACCGGGTGCGGACCATCGTGGGCATCCCGATGTAGGCGTAGAGGACCGCCCCGACGATGCCGACCATGCCGGTGACCCAGCTCATGGTGATCCCATCCCACAGGACGAACGTGCCGGCGACGAACAGCACCAGCCCGATCACGGTGTAGGCGCGGGGCAGGTTCGTCTGGATATCGACAGCCAGGGCCAGGAAGGACAGGACGAGGAGCACCACCCCGACCGTGCGGAACGGCAGGGTCGCCAAGCCGTACGTCCCGGCGACGACCATCCCCATGCCGACCAGTCCGGCGATGCCCACGCCGGCGGTGTAGAGCTCGAAAATGAGCAGCGCGAGGCCGCCGGTGAAGAACAGGTAGGTGATCTCGGGACTGGCCACGGTGTGGAACAGTTGGCTCGTGATCGGCAGCTTCAGGAAGTCCTGGGTGACGTTCGAAACCTGATCGCCGGCCTCGTTCCTCACCAGTTCGTAACCCTCGATCTCGAGCAGGAAGGTGGGCAGCGTCGACACTTCGACGAGGGGGCCTACGGAGATCCCGAGGTCGATCGCCTCCTGGGCGCCGATGGCTTGATCGGCGAGCCGGGCCGTGGCGTCGCCGAAAGCTGGACCGAAGCGGTCCGGAAGACGGGCCGGTCCGGTGGCCCCGATGCGGGACCCACCGGCCACGCCGACGATGTCGACGACACCGGCCAGCTCAGCGGTCCCACCCTCGGCGGCACTGCCGCTGGGACCGACCCAGAACGCGATGGTGACCGGCGTTTCACTCAATCGCGTCGCCAACTCGAGGTACACGCCCTCATCGACAACCGAGGCCAACGAATCCACCTGGAGCACCACGGCGAGCGCTCCCTGTTCCTCCGCCCGGTCGAGTTCGGACAGCAGGAAATCGGCGGTCACGGCATCGAGAAGGCCCGAGACCTCGATGATCCGTACGTCCCCCCGCCGGGCGTCGGTGTCCTCCTGAGCCCGAGCCGTCGACGATCCGAAGATACTTACGATCGCCAGGATGACCAGGGCTGTCGCTAGCCTGGCAGGTAATGCGTGTCGAAGACGTCGTCGGGGCATCTCGGGTCCTGATCGTTGCCGGCAAAGGCGGTGTGGGCAAGACAACCGTAGGCGCAACCGTTGCGATCGCGGCGGCCCGAGCGGGCGCCAACGTGCAGTTGGTCGAACTCGAAGGGCGCAGTCAGCTGGCGTCGCTCTTCGGCCAAGGTCCACTCGCATTCGAACCCCGGCTCTTGTCCGCTCCCGAGGCTGGCGCCGGTTCCATCACCGGCCGCAGGATCACGCCCGACGAGGCCCTCTCGGACTACCTCGGCGCCCACGGTCTGGAACGCATGACCGGACGCCTCACGATGACCGGAATCATCGACGTCGTCACCACCGCCGCGGTCGGACTGCGCGATCTGATGGCGCTGGGCAAGATCCGCCAGATCGCCGATCGCCACCTCGCCGATCTCGTCGTCGTCGACGGTCCCGCCGCGGGCCATGCAATCTCCTTCCTGCGCACGCCGTCGGGGCTGGCCCGGGCCAGCTTGGGTGGACCGGTGCACCGGCAGGCCGAGGCCGCCATCGAATTCCTGGCCGACGAGAGCCGATGCCGGGTTCAGCTCGTGTGTATCCCCGAACCGACGCCGGTCACCGAATGCATCGACACCGCCTTCACTCTCGAAGAGGACCTGGGGGTGTCGTTGGCCCCGATCGTGGTAAATCAGATCCAGGCGCCGATACGGGGCCTGATCTCGGCGGCTCGCACGGTCAGGCTCCCGGGACCGACCACGACCGTGATCGACCGGCGTGTCCGTCAGGGGCGGACCCAGGCCCGCCAGTTGGACCGCCTGAGCGAGGGTCTGCCGCTGGCCCAGATCCATCTGCCGAAGCTGCGGACAGCGCAGGTGGGACCGGCCGACATTCACCGGTTGGCGGATGCGTATGGTGTCTGATCACGCCCTCTCCCGTCCCATCGCTACGGCCAACGCGATCATGTTGCTCGGCGCCGGCGGAGTCGGAAAGACGAGTTCGGCTGCCGCTCTCGGGATCGCCGCCGCCGAACGCGGCCGCCGAGTCGTAGTGCTCACTGTCGACCCGGCCAAACGTCTGATCGAGACGCTCGGCCTGACCTCGGCCTATTCGTCCGAGGTCGTTGCTGTGCGTGGCGTCGGCGGCCGCAAGGGTTCGCTGCACGCCACGATGCTCGACCCGGGCCATACGCTGAGCTTGTTGGTCGACGAGTTCGCTCCCGATCCCGAGCGGGCCGCGGCGATCCATCGGAACCGGTTGTTCCAGAGCCTCGTGACGTCGCTGTCCGGCCTGAGCGAGTACATGGCGGCCGAACGGTTCCGAGAGCTGCTGAACGATCCCCGCTTCGACCTCGTGATCATCGACACCCCTCCCGCCCAGAACGGTGTCGACGTCCTCGATGCCCCCGCCCGGCTCACCGCACTCGTCGATCACCGCCTCTATCGAACGCTGCTCGCCCCCCGCCACGGTCTGCTACGCACACTCAATGCCGCCACCCACCTGGCCGCCCGTCTGATCGGCAAGGTCGTGGGCGCAACCCTGCTGTCCGACGTGATCGAGTTCTTTGCTCTGTTCGAGGGAATGGACAAGGGGTTCCGTGACCGGGCCGAGGAGGTCGACGATCTGCTCAGGTCCGAACGGACCCACCTCGCGGTCGTCAGCACCGCCAGGCCCGAGCCTCTCGCTACGGCCGCGTGGCTCACCGACTCGGTGACCGATCGCGGCATCATCCCGTCCGCGTTCATCCTCAACCGGCGCCTGCCGGCCGTCCCCGTTCCTCCGACTTCGGCACCCGAGGCCATCCAGCGGGCGGTCGAAGAACACAATCGTCTCGCCCACAGCGAAGCGGACCTGGTGGCCGAGTGCGAACTGGCTCGGGACTACCCCCTCGTCGAGATCGCCGAGACCGACGAAGAGGACCCGCTCGCCGCCCTCATGGAGATGGCCGCCCGCTTGGACTGAGGCGAGTGGTCGGGTTGGGGAGATTTGAACTCCCGACCTCCTCGTCCCGAACGAGGCGCGCTACCAACCTGCGCCACAACCCGATGTTGCGTGCCTGACAGGTTAGCTGGTCGGGCCCTCGAAATACGTGCCATCGTCGAGCAGGGTGGAGGCCAGTCGACGGAGCCGGAGCGGATCGAGCGGCTTGACGAGCCACCCGTCGGCCCGAGACTGTCGTGCGAGGAAGCCGTCAGCTTCTCGATCGAGCAGGAGGGCGACCGGACGCTTCGGCAGCCGGTCAACGCCTTCTTCCTGACGCAGGGCCAGACATGCGGCGATCCCGCCCATGTTGCCGATCTGCAGGTCGAGAATCACGAGATCGGGACGCTTCTCCTCGACGACGGGAAGCACGTGCTGGCCCTCGCGCACCCTGTACACCATCGTGTCATCGGTCCCGAGCGCCGAGTCGACGGCGGAGAAGATGTCGTCGGAATCGGTTGCGAGAAGGACATCGACCACCGGGCGCAGGTTACCAGCCGCTGCGTTAGCATGTTGCCCTGACGTGGCCCGATGCGTCGTCGTCAGAGAGGAGGACCGGTGCTCGAGATCCACACAGAAGACAATGGCGATTACACCCTGATCCAGCCATCGGGCGAACTCGATGCCTACACGGTCGGAACATTCCGCGAATCCCTCGCCCGCCTCGCAACCGGGGGTGACCTCCTGATCGATCTGTCCCGGGTCTCATTCATGGATTCGGCCGGTCTGGGCGCGCTGATCGGTGGCATTCGTCTGTCCCGGGAAGCCGACCATGCGGTGGCGGTGGCCTGTGACCGCCCGGTGCTGGTTCGCCTTCTACACACCACCGGGTTCGACCGGATCGTGCCGGTCAGCGAAAGCCTGGAAGAGGCCGAGGACGCACTGCTCGCCGAGTAAGAGGTTGTTCCTAATCGATCAGGGCATCGGATCGGACGCGGTCTCGTTCTGCGGCAAGGTGTTCGGGCAAGACCCGGCCGAACAATTGACGGGTCCGCTCGACCCGGCCGATCACACCCGCTCTCTCGGTGTAGGCGAAGATGGCGGCATGGCGGGGCGTCGAGTCGACCCCCACCCGGCTGACACGATGCAGCGAGTGCCGGCCTCGGAAGATCTGGAGATCCCCGGGTCGCAGATCCAAGGTGTGCACCCCGTCGCTGCCTCCTTCGAGAATCACCTGAATCGCCTCGAAACCTTCGTCGCGACTGGAGCGGATCGACGGACAGTACTCGAAGCGCCCACCTTCTGACGCTTCGGCGACGAGCACGGTGACGGCGAAGTCATTGGTGTCGAAATGCCAAGTGAACTGCTGGCCCGGATCGAGGATGTTGGCGGTGAGCCCGGCCAGCGGATCGGCGTAACAATGCAGTTCCGGCACGTCGAGGCATTCAGCGATGAACGCCGCCACCACCGGAGACCGAAACAGCGTGTCCAGGGCGGACCCCGGTTCCCAGCTGTCACCGGGGATGAACCCGCTGGACCGTTCGATGAAGGTGTTGACCGGATGACGGGTGGGGAAGTCCGGATCGACTTCGGTGTGGAAGTAGGGGTTCATCAACTGGGTGGAGTAGTGCGTGGTGTGTTTTCTGGCCACGATCTCGCTGTTGAGCCGTTCGACCATGTCGGGCCGGACGAGGTCCTTGACGACCGCGCATCCCTGCGATGCCAGAGCGTCGCGAGCGTGTTGCACAGCCGCCGCCCGAGTGGGATCGTCGAGTTGATCGATGGGGTACCGATCCAGATCGAGGAATTCGGCCATTGGGTTCATTCGTCGGTCACCTCCCACGGTGCGGTCCAGTCTCCGTCGAGCCGGAACTCCAGTCCATTGTCGTCCTCCAGTCGTTTGGCGACGTGGAGTTCTCCTGCATCTGCGCCATATCGGTCGGCTGCGTCACCGAATGCGGCTCGGGCGGCGTCGGTGAGGAGCAGTGGTCCTGCCAAACCTACTTGCAGCTCCTCGACCAGACCGAGGTCTTTGAGGCACAGGTCGAGGGTGAAGCTCGGGTCGTAGTGACCTGCAAAGATCGACGGCGCATCATGGCGGGCGACGAACGAATCACCGACGGACTGCCGGATCGACCGGTACAACACGCCGAGGTCCACCCCGTGAGCCATTCCCAGGGCGAAACCCTCGCCGATGGCGGCAGCGGCGACGAACCACAGCTGGTTGGTGACGAGCTTGACGACATTGCCCGAGCCGAGCGGACCGCACTCGATCACCGTGCCGAGTTCGTCCAGTACCGCACGGGCGCGGGCGACAGGTGCCGGTGCACCGCCGGCGAAGATCGTGAGGCGGCCGTTGCGGGCCCCGTCGACCGCCCCGGTCACCGGCGCATCGACCACACCGACTCCGGCCGGTGCCTCGGTGGCGAGGGCTGCCAGGAGTTCTTTCCGATTGGTGGTCAGGTCCACCCAAAGCGAACCCGGCCCGAGCGCGTCGAGAGCACCGGCCTTGCGTAACACGGCATCCACGTCGTCGGGCCGCGGCAACGAGGTCATGAGCACATCGACGCGAGCGGCGCAGTCCGCCGCCGACGTCGCCGCTGCCGCGCCCCGCCCGACAGCCCGCTCGACCCGGTCGGCGTCGAGGTCGAAGGCAACGACCGCACAACCGGCGTCGAGGAGCCGACCGCACATGGGCGCTCCCATGTTGCCGAGCCCGATGAATCCGATCGTCTCCCGTGTAGCCACCGCGACACCCTCGTCCCGGGCCATCGACCGACTCGATGACATCCACTTAGCATGCGACGTACGGAGATGCGGGTCAACGGCACTTCCCTCAATCAGACCATCAACCGCGCCGCCTGCGGTCGCGGCGATCTCCGGGCCTGGTTGATCCGTGAGACCGCGTGGGGTTCAGGCGCCGGTGATCGACTTCACGTCGAGGTACTCCTCCATCCCGAACGCGCCGTTCTCCCGGCCGGTCCCGGATTGTTTCACTCCGCCGAAGGGCACGTCGTAGTCAGCTTCGGCTCCGTTGATGTTCACCTGGCCGGCCCGCAGGCGACGAGCCACCCTCCGAGCCCGGTCGGTGTCCCCGGTCTGGATGTAGGCGGACAAGCCGTATGGCGTGTCGTCGGCGATCTCGATGGCCTCGTCCTCGTCGGCGAACCGGAGGATCGACAGCACCGGACCGAACACCTCGATCCTTGCGATCTGCATGTCATTGGTGACGTCGGCGAAGATGGTCGGGCGCACGTAGAAGCCGCGCTCGCATCCATCCGGGCGTCCCTGCCCTCCGGCGACGAGGGTCGCCTCGTCGATGCCGGTGCCGATGAGGTGCTGGATGTGGTCGTACTGACGGGAGTTGACGACCGGACCCAGGTGATCGCCGTCGACTCTGGGGTCACCGACCGTGGTTCGTTCGGCTACGCCGACGGCCAGTTCGACCACCCTGTCGTAGACGCTGTCGTCGACCAGGAGGCGGCTGGGGGCGTCGCAGGATTGGCCCGAATTCGAAAAACAACTCCGCACGCTGTAGGTGGTCGCGGCATCGATGTCGGCATCGGCGAACAGGAGATTGGGGGACTTCCCACCGAGTTCGAGGGACACCCGCTTCACCGTGTCGGCAGCCGCCTTGGTGACGGCGACACCGGCCCGGGTGGAGCCGGTGAAGGAGACGAGGTCGATTCCGGGATGGCCGGCGATCGCCGATCCCACCCCCGCCCCGTCGCCGTTGACCAGGTTGAAGACGCCGTCGGGTACGCCGATGTCGTCGATCATCTCGGCCAGCATGAGCGCCGAGAGCGGCGACTCCTCGCTCGGTTTCAGCACCATCGTGCAGCCCGCAGCCAGGGCGGCGGCAACCTTCACGACCACCTGATTGACCGGCCAGTTCCACGGCGTGATCAATCCACACACCCCGACGGGTTCGTCGCGCAACGTACTGCCGCCACGCCCGCTCGGACGCTCGAAACGATGGTTTCCGAGCGCCTCGATCATGGCCTCGATGTGTCCGTCTCCACAGGGCGCCTGGACCTCACGACTGAACGTGATCGGCGTGCCCATCTCGACGGTCATCGCATAGGCGATCTCGTCGCTCCGGGCCAGGTATGTTTCCTTCAGAGCGGCCAGCAGGTCCAACCGTTGTTCCACGGTTGTCGCCCGCCAGCTCGTGAAGGCCGAGGCTGCGGCGTCGACAGCGGTGTCGACATCGGTGGCCGAGCCGAGGGAGATGGTCGCAACGCTTTCCTCGGTTGCCGGGTCGATCACCTCGTAGTCATTTGGGCGGGCAGGATCGACCCACCGACCGTTGATGTAGAACCTCCGACAACGCTCGGGCGAGATGATCTCTGTCATGGCGCTCGACTCTAGACCTCTCCCGCGTCCACCACGGAGCGAACGTTGGGTCAGTCTCGACCGCTCCCCCACAGTGTCTCGACGGCATCGCTGAATGCGTCGATGGTTCGGTCGATCTCCTTCTCACCGTGAGCGAGACTGGGGAACATGATCTCGTAGGGCCCGGGTGCCAGGGCGATCCCCCGCTCGAGCAGTGCGTGGAACAGCGGCGCGTAGTGGCCCGAGTCGGCCGACGCGGTCGCACCCCCATTGTCCACGACCGGTTGGGCGGCGAAGAAGAATCCGAGCAGGGGGCCGACACGAGGAACCTGCACGGCCATCGGGGCGGCCGAGAACGCAGCCGCGATTCCGGCGGCCAGTTGTTCGGCTTTGGCGGTGAGCTCGGCGTAGGCGGATGGGGTCAGGAGGTTCAGCGTTGCGATCCCAGCGGCCATGGCCAGAGGATTCCCGGACAGTGTCCCTCCCTGGTACACCGGACCGAGGGGGGCCACGAAGCTCATGACCTCCCGGCTGGCGCCGTAGGCGCCGACCGGCAGTCCGCCGCCGATCACCTTCCCGAAGGCCCAGACGTCGGGGGTCACGCCCGACCAGGCGGTGGCCCCGCCATGGTCGAGCCGGAAACCGGTGATGACCTCGTCGAAGAGGAGCAGTGCGCCCACGCGATCGCACTCAGCTCGGAGCCCCTCGAGAAATCCGGGCACCGGGGGTACCAGGCCCATGTTTGCGGCGACGGGTTCGACGGCGACGACGGCGACATCGTCGTCCAGTGTCGGCACACGGTTGTACGGCAGCACCACGGTGTCGGCGACGACCGAAGCCGGAACGCCGGCGGAACCGCTCAGACCCTGGTTGGCGACGCCGGAGCCGGCGGCGGCCAGGAGGGCGTCGACGTGACCGTGGTAGTTGCCGTCGAACTTGACGATCTTGGTTCTGCCGGTCACGCCGCGAGCGAGACGGATCGCCGACATCGCCGCCTCCGTGCCCGAGGAGGTCATGCGGATCATCTCGAGGCCGGGGATCCTCCCGACGACGAGCTCGGCCAGCCGCAGTTCGCCCAGCGTCGGCGCTCCGTAGCTCGTCCCGCGGTGCGCCGCCTCGGTGACGGCGGCGACCACGTCGGGGTGGGCGTGGCCGAGGATGGAGGGGCCGTAGCTCTGCACGTAGTCGATGTAGTCGGTGCCTTCGATGTCGTAGACGTAGGCGCCGGCGGCCCGGTCGACGATGTAGGGGGTACCGCCGACGGATCTGAAGCTTCGGACCGGGCTGTTGACCCCCCCGACCAGCACTTCTTGCGACGCCGCGAATGCCGCGGCGTTGGTGGCAGGTCGGTCGGTCATCGAGCCGGGAGCCATCGCAGGGGACTCGGTCATCGCGCCAGCGCCTCGGCGATCTCGCTGGCGAAGTAGGTGAGGATCAGGTCGGCCCCGGCCCGCTTGATGCTCGTGATGACCTCGAACATGGCGGCATCACCATCGATCCAACCGTTGGCGGCGGCGGCTCTGATCATGGCGTACTCGCCGCTGACGTGGTAGGCGGCGATGGGAACATTGGTGATCGCCCGAGCCGCAGCCACGACGTCGAGATAGGCGAGAGCCGGTTTCACCATCACGATGTCGGCTCCTTCGGAGAGGTCCAGTGCGATCTCGTCGATCGCTTCGCGCCCGTTGCGGTAGTCCTGCTGATAGCCCTTCCGATCCCCGCCTCCGGCGATCGTGACGTCGACCGCATCCCGGAAGGGACCGTAGAAACTGCTGGCGTATTTGGCGGCATACGCCATGATCGCCACGTCGGTGTGACCGGCTTCGTCCAACGCATCTCGGATCGCTATCACCTGCCCGTCCATCATTCCCGACGGGGCGCAGAGGTCGGCGCCAGCGTCGGCCTGGGCCACGGCGATATCGGCGTACAGGCCGAGGGTGGCGTCGTTGTCCACGCCACCGCTCGGTCCCAGGACACCGCAGTGGCCATGATCGGTGTATTCGTCCACACACAGGTCGGCGATCAGAACGACATCGTCACCCACGTCGTCGCGCAGGTTTCCCAAGGCCAGCTGGATCACACCCTCGGGATTGGACGCTTCGGATCCGGTGTCGTCCTTGCGCGCCGGAACACCGAACAGGACCACCGCCGGAACACCCAGTCGGGCCAGTCTCTCGACCTCGGCCCGAAGCGAGTCCTGTGAGTGCTGCACAACCCCGGGCAGTGAAGGGATCGGGAGGGGCTCTGACAGGATTTCATTCACGAAGAGTGGGGCGATCAGGTCGTCGACGTCGAGGCTGGTCTCGGCGACCATTCTGCGGAGGGTTTCGGTGCGGCGGAAGCGTCGCATCCGGCGTTGTGGGAACATCGCCGTTCAGCGTACGAGCACCTCGCCAGCGACCTCGAACTGATGAGACCTAAAATCGCCGATGGCGGCGCGACTCACCCGAGCCGGCCCCATCGGGTCACACGATGCTGAGCTCGGCAGCTCCCCGGGCAGGTGGCGCGAGGCGGCCCGACGACAGAGGACTCGACACCATCGTCGATTGTGACGTTGCGCGGCTGTCGAGCGACCCGACACCCACGGTGGCAGTCTCCAGTTCCTTTTTGGACTTCAGCAGTATCTCGGATCGCCACTCGATGGAAGTACTTCGTGACAGTGCATTGGGGTAAACGAGGCACATCGAGGTAGATCCACACACCGAGCATGGGCCTTTGTGTTTCAGGCATAGGGAGTCATGCCCCTTTGTTTCCCCCGACCCCGGGTTGGGATGTAGTATCACCCTGTGTGTTGGCGGGCTAGGGTGATCGACCTCCCGCATCTGGAGGGAGAAGCTTGTCGGTGAAGAGCACACCGTTCGACCCAGAGCGGGACCCCTCTTTTCGGTGCTTCGGCCCCACGTCGCTCGTGGCCGGAGGAGCTGCTCAGCCCGCCGGCGGTCATAGGGAACGATCGCTCCTGGCCGCCCTGCTGCTCCACCCCGGCGACCACCAGCCGGTGAACCGGCTTTCCGATGCGCTCTGGCCCAACGGAAAGCCTCGCGACCCAGGTCATGCGCTGCGCACACTGGTCATGCGGCTCCGCCGCCGCATCGCGCCGATCGATCTCGAGACGACCGCCAGCGGATATCGCATCGTGGCCGATGTCGAGCAGGTCGACGTCCATCGATTCGTGCGATTCGTGAACGAAGGCAGAGACCTTGTCTCGGACGGAGAACTGGAGCTCGGCAGCGGGAGCTATTCGATGGCTTTGGCCCTGTCGTCCTCGGGCGAACCGTGGGAAGACCTCACGACGAGCCGGGTCGGGCAGGCGGCCGCCGCTCGAATGACCGAGTTGCGCCGCCGGACCGAGGAAGACCAAGCCGAGTTGATGATCCGTATGGCCAAGCCGGCGGTCGCCTATCTGAACCAACTCACCACCGAGGAACCCCTCCGCGAACGACGCTGGTGCTTGCTGATGATCGCTCTCTACCAATCGGGGCGCCAGAGCGAGGCACTGCGCGCCTACACCGAGGCCCGGAGCATCCTGCAGCGGGAAATCGGCGTGGACCCCGGTCCTGAGCTGCGTGAGACCGAACGTCGGGTGCTGGCCCAGGAGCCGATGATCATCAGCTGACCCGACGTCGCTGGATCGGCTAACGTCGGGGACCGAAGGAGCGTCGTCGCGCCGCCGACGCGTTCGTGTCGCGGCCGCGTTGCGGTGGCGACACAGCGCTGTCACCGACGGCCAAACGACCTTGCGCAGTGAGCGATGAGCAGTCATGGTCGGTACTACCGCCTCATCTGAAAGGTCGGACGCATCACAGCAGGGGAGGGATCATTTTCATACACAGCACGCGGCGAACGTTCGTGGATGTCGACATCGATTCGGCTCTTGGCAACTCGATCGACCTGGCCGAGACCGTCGAGACGATCACACATGTTCCCGTGACCGTCTGGGCCAGCCCGTACTCGCTCGACGGCAACTCGGTCGTGTGGAGCAGTCGCTTCGGCTCGATCCGGGAGATGGACGACGCCCAGGCCAGGCTGTTCTCCGCCAAGGAGTACCTCGAGACCCTGCAGCAGATGGCGATGTCGTTCACCGATCCTCACCTGGAGACGCTTGTCGAGGTGTTCCTCGGAACACCACCAACGGAACCGGCACCGTACCTCACCACGTTGCGAGCCCATGCACGGCCTGGCCACCAGAGGCAGGCTATCGACTGGGGGCTCCGCCTGCGGGCCAGTCTGGCCCGCGGCATAGCCGTACCGGTGACCTTCGCAGTGACCGTTTTCGGCGAGGTGGGCGGCCTCGTGTGGCTCGCCTATCACCGCGACGCCGACAGCCTTCAGACAGCCAACACCAAGATGTTGGCCGACGAGAACCTTTCTGCCCTCTTCGACGAGGGGGAACAGCTCATACGTTCCGACATGACCCTGCTCATGATGCGCCGACTCAACTGACCGACCTCACCCGAAACGGTCCTACCCAGCACCGCAACAACCAAGAAGGTGGAAAGACCTTGATTGCACGAATCGTCCATATCGCACTGAGGCAGAAAACACCAAGGAGCACACCCATGGCTACCACTAGACGACGCCGAGGAGCGGCAGGGTTGGCACTCGTCTGTTCGCTCTGGATGCTGACCGGCTGCGGGAGCAGCACCGACGACAGCGCCACCACCAGCGAAACGACCGCCACGACGGTCGGCGCCGAGACCAGCGAAACCACCGCGACCACGGTCGGCGCCGAGACCACCGAAACCACCGAGGCCCCCGAGAACGGCGAGAGCGATGACGGCGAGACCGCATCGATCGAACCGGTGCACGAGGACTTCGAGTCTGCGGTCTTCGACGACCCGACCACCGTCGACAACGAGTGGTTCCCACTGACCCCCGGCAACCGTCTGATCCTCGACGGGATCACCGTCGAGGAAGGCGAGACACTCGACCACCGGATCGAATTCACCGTGATCGATCTGACAAAGGAGATCGACGGCGTGGAAACCGTCGTCGCGTGGATCGAGGACTACAGCGACGATGAACTCGTCGAGGCCGAGCTGGCGTTCTACGCCCAAGACAACGACGGCAACGTGTGGTTCTTCGGGGAGTACCCCGAGGAATACGAGGACGGCGAGTTCGTGGCAGCGCCCGCATGGATCCCCGGTGCCGCGGAAGCACGGGCGGGGATCAAAATGTACGCCGACCCCGCCCTGGACCTGCCCCCCTACTTCCAAGGTTGGGGCCCTGCGGTCGAATGGTCCGACTTCGGGCGTGTCGAGGCGATAGGTGAGGAGACCTGCGTCGAACTCGACTGTTTCGAGGTGTTGGTCATCGCCGAGTCGAGCCTGGAGGAGGAAGGCATCTTCCAGCTCAAGTCCTACGCCCGGGGAGTGGGCAACGTGCAGGTCGACTTTCGTGGTGACGACGAAACGCAGGAGCAGTTGGAAGTGGTCGACTTCGGACCGATCTCCCCCGCCGAGCTCGAGGAGTACCGCGCCCTCGCGCTGGCCATGGAAGCGCGCGCCTACGAGTTCAGCCCCGACGTGTATGGCACGACACAACCCCTGAGCTGAGAACCTCCCGAGGGCTCAGGTCGACGAGCGCAGGGCCTCCACCGGTTCCAACGCGGCCGCCCGTGACGCCGGGTAGGTGCCGGCGAGGAGCCCGATCAGGGCACCGGCCAGCGGAGCGGCGACGGCCAACCACAGATCGAGAACCGGTGTCCACGACTGGTAGGCGGCGACCGAGACCACGATCAGCACACCGACACTGGCACCGATGATCCCGCCTACGAAACCGATGGCGCTGCTCTCCACCAAGAACTGACTGGCGATGTGGAGCCGACTGGCTCCGAGGGCGCGGCGCAAGCCGATCTCGCCGGTCCGCTCCATGACCGAAACGAGGGTGACGTTGGCGATACCGATCGCACCGACCAGCAGTGACACACCCCCCAGGACGACGAAGAGCAGGTTCAGGTCGGATTCGACGGCGTCGCGGACCCGCTGCTGATCGGGGGGTGAAACCACCTTCAACGCGACGTCGTTGTCGGGCCGGAGCGCCAGAGGGATCTGCGCGGTGATCAGGTCGTTGGCCCCCAAGGCGGTCTCCACCACAACGATTTCGGGGGCCCTCAGGTGGTAGAGCTCCCGAGCCGTGCCTTCGGGAATGATGACCGAGCCGACCAGGTCATGCTGGCGCCCGACATCGGAGACGATACCGATGACCGTGAACACCTCGTCCCCGATACTGATCGCCGGGCGGGTCGACAGATTGACGACGCTCAACCGTTCCGCGGCACTGGTCCCCAGCACCGCCACCCGATCAGCCCGGTTCGAGAATCCCTCGTCGAAGAACCGGCCGGTGCTCAATTCGGCTCGAACGGCGGGGAAGGCCGACGGCGAGACCGCCTGGACCGACAGATCGAAATCGGTCCGACGGGTCGGATCACTGACCGGAGCGGTCGAGATCAACACGTTCCCGGCGTCGACCCGGCTGAGGGTTCCGGCGGCAACGACCCCGTTCAGCCGGCTGAGTCGCTCGGCAGCATCCCAGGGGATCTCGTTGGACACCCCGGCCCGCGGCGTGGGCCGGGAGCTGACCACGATCTCGGTTGCGGCAAGCTCGTCGAATCGGCCGACGATCCGGTTGCTGGCCGTGCTCGACAGCCCCAGGGTGGCGACGAGTGCGGCCAGCCCGATGACGGTGCCGAGGACGGTGAGCAGAGTTCTGCCGGGACGAGCGAACAGTCCGGCCGAGGCTTCGTCGGCCAGATCGACCGGGGACATCTCCGACGCGTCCACCCTCAGGAGCGGATCGGGATCGAAATCGGTCAGCTCGCTCACGACCCACCTGCGTCGCTGCCCGTCGAGGACTCAACGTCTGCACCGTGGGCGGGACCCTCTCGAACCCGGGTTCCTTCGATCAACGGACCGACCAGGCGCAACGAATCGGTCGGCCACCCGTCGGCACCGCCGTCGGCAGCCTCGAGGGGCACCCACGCCTCGAGGGGCGCGTAGTCCGAGAGCCCGTGAGCGGAGGACCCGTCGGAGAGCTCGCCGTCGACGATGCGGACTTGGCGGGAGGCGATCATCGCCAACTCGGGACTGTGGGTGATCATCACGATGGTCAGGCCCTCGGCGTGGAGGCCGGCCAACAGCTCCATGATCGCGAGGCCTGTCGCCGTGTCCAGGTTGCCGGTCGGTTCGTCGCACAGCAGCACATCCCGTGACCCGAGGAGAGCCCGGGCGATGGCCACCCGCTGGCGTTCTCCGCCGGAGAGCTTGGACGGGAGATAATCGAAGCGGTGTGACAGACCGACGCGATCGAGGATCGCCTCGGCCCTGGCCCGGCGCTCGCGCCGAGAACCGCGCTGATAGACCTCGGCCAGCATCACGTTCTCCACGACGCTGCGATGAGCGAGCAGATGGAACGACTGGAAAACGAAGGCGATGTGACGGCTACGGAGTCCGCCCCGCTCACGATCACCGAGGGCGCCAACGTCCAATCCCTTGAACAAATATGAACCGCTCGTCGGCCGGTCGAGACAACCCAAGATGTTGAGAAGGGTCGACTTTCCCGACCCCGAGGGACCTTCGATGGCCACCCATTCACCTCGCTCGACCCGGAGGTCCACGTTCTTCAGGGCGTGGATGGGCGCGTCATCGCCGTACTGCCGGCTGACCGATGCCAGCTCGAGGGTGGCCACCTCAGCCATTGGCTTCCTCGGTCACCGTCCCACCGTTGTCGAAGCCGATCAGGACCAGATCCCCCGATTCCAGACGGGCGTCGATCGCCTCGACCTCCACGAGACCCTGCGCCGACAGACCGGGTCGGACCTCGACGGGCTCGAGGAAGCCGTTGCGGTCGACCTGGACCTGTGATGAGCCGTCGGGAGCCAGCGTCAGCGCGGTGACGGGGACCACGAGAACTTCGTCGGAGGTCGATTCGACGGGGATGGTGAGTCGTACGGATGCGTTCACCAGGTTTGGCGGGGCGTTGTCCACCGTGACTTCGAAGTAGACATGAAACCCGTCGACGCCGTCGGTGCCGGGGGCGTCGGCGATTCGGCTGATGATCCCGTCGGCCTCGATCCCGAGGTCCGGCTCGTCGATCACCACCGCCATCCCGGCGGTCACGAGCCCCGACTGCTCGATCGGGAGCGACCCGTCGATGGAGACGTTGGCGTCGGTGACGGTGAGCGCCGGCCCGTCGATCGCCTGGCCCAGGGCGATGGCGATATCGGCAACCCGTACCGGCAGTGCCGGCAAGAAGAAGATCTCGTCGGCAGGGACCAGGACGCCAGCGCTCGGGATCGAACCGGCGAAGAGCTCGGTGTCGGACGAGAAGACCTCTGAAAGCTGTCTGCTGGAAGCCAGCGCGGGTTCGAACCCTGCGACGGCGTACAGTGCGCGGACCGCCTGTTCGGTGTCACGATCATATCCCTCACCGACCGTGCCAGGTTCGTACCCCAGCCGATCGAGGGCCGCTTCGAGCTGGTCCACGTCGGTGCCAGCCATGCCAGGTCCCAGGTCGCGAAACGACGGCTGGTCGCCTTGGAGGACGATGACCGGTCGCCCCGACACGGTGAGCAGCACGTCGCCCTCGGCTGCCTGCTGCGCCAGGGCGGGGAGCTGTGTCACAACCTGTGTCTCGCCCTTGAGGAGGCTCCGGACCAGCCCAACTTCTCGAGGTGCGCCGAAGCGACCCGTTCCTCTGGTCACCACGTTCGTGGACAATACGCGGGTCTCGCTGGCCACGAGGATCGGCGAAGGTTGAGGGGCTGCGGTCCGAGCCGCTATCTCCGCCGGCGAGGTCACCCTCGATCCCAGGATCCAGCCGCCAACAGATGCAAGCACCACCGCAGCAACGAACATCAGGGCGGTCTTGCGGCGCGTCATGGCCCCGAAGTCTGGCAGGTCACAGCTGACTGGTAGCTGACTGCGATCCTCGCAGTTCCCGATCGAGTCAGCTCGCAGTCAGCCAAGCTGTGGTAGTTACGGTGTGAAGCGAAATCCGCTGGTCAGCGGGCACTAGACGGAGGGTTGCAGATGTCAGCACACAAGAGCAAGGTCGGTTTCGGTCGATGGGCGCCAACGGCTCTACGGGTCGTCGCCATCGGCCTGGGTACCACCGCCTGCGGGAGCGGCTGCACGACCGTCACCGCCACGGGGTCGGACGTATCGGACATCGCTGCCGAACTCGGTTTCGGGACCCGTGAGTTCGGTCTCACCGACGAGGAGTGGACCGTCGCAGTGGAGTCGGTACAGGCCGAGATCGCCAGTTGCATGGCCGCAGCCGGCTTCGAGTACATCCCGGCCGGGGTCGACACCGTCGAACTGGCCATGCAATCGATACGCAGCGAGCAGGGCATGACCGCCGAGGAGTACAAGAGCCAGTGGGGCTACGGCAAGACCACCCGCTTCGACAACCTCGCCAAGCAGATCGAGCTCGGCGAACGGAACCTGGCCATCCACGACTCGCTGTCCGAGGTCGACCAGGTGGCTTACGACAGGACGCTCTACGGTGAAGACCCCGAGGCCACCTTTTCGTTCCAGTTCGACGAGGAGGATTTCGAGCCCGTGGGCGGCTGCACCCTCCAGGCGATCGAAGCCAGCTTCACCAGCGAGCAGCTCGACCCGGACTTCGTGAACCCCAAGGATCTGCTCATCGAGCGTGACGGCAGGGTTGATGCCGCCCAACTGGCGTGGAGCGACTGCATGGGTGAGGCCGGCTACGACTACGAGGATCAGGACGAGATCATCGAGGAATACGGTGACCGCCTCGACGAACTGCTCGACGGCGACGATCTCGAGGATCTCACCGGAGCTCGCGCCGACGCACTGGCCGGCCTCCAGGAAGAGGAGATCGCTGTTGCTCTCGTCGACTACGAGTGCGACATGGCCCACCTCGATCCGGTCCTCCTGGA
>JAHEJO010000199.1 GCA_024638805.1 Acidimicrobiales bacterium | reverse complement strand
TGCCGATTTCATCCAGGTATTCGAGTTCGGTGGCGTCCAGGGTCGTTCGAACTCCCATCAGGTGGTCGGCCACGTCCTCGGGGTCCATGACCGGGCGGGCCGTCACTACGAACTGCACGGCCGCAGTCTGCGGTGAATCGTCGGCGTTCCCGGATATCGTGATCACGGCCGTGTGTGTGCCGGCAGTCAGCCCGGAACCGTCGACCCCTACCGCGATTGCCTGGTTCGCGCCGGAGCTGAGATCGTCCGCCGCCGGAGAAAGCGTCACCCAGGCCTCGTCCGCTTCGGCGGTCCAATGCAGGGTGCCACCACCGTCGTTGGTGATCGTCAGGTCGGCGCTACCGGGCGTGTCGCCTTCGTACGCTCCGAACTCGAGCGTACCGGCGATAGCGATCGACGGCGATTCCGTAACGCTCAGGTTCGCGGCGAGGACCTGTGGCGAGTTCGCGGCGTTCCCCGTGAAGGTGAGTGTGCCCGCGTAGTCTCCGAGGTCCAGGCCATCGACCGAGATCGCGACCGTATCGGTCTCACTCGCGCCCGCGGCCAGCGTCCCGGAGCCGCGTGCAAAGCTCATCCAGGCGACGTCGGACGCGCCGGCCCAGGTCAGTTCCGCCCCACCGTCGTTGCGGATCACGATCTCGTGGACTGGCGGGTCCACGCCGATCACGGCCTCCAGATCTAACGGCTCGGCGAGCAGTGTGATCACCGGGGCGGCCGTCACCTCGAGGCTGACGGCAAGCGTCTGCGGTGAGTTATCCGCGTTCCCGGCGACGGTGATGGTGCCATTGAGGGTACCCGGTGTCAGTGTGCTCGCGGTCACCGTCACCGTCACCAGGGATGAGTCGGCCACTGCGGCCGTCCCGGAGGCGGCGTCAAGCTCGAGCCACATCACGTTGTCGGACGCGTTCCACTGCAGCTCACCGACGCCGGTATTCCGGATGGCGAAGGTCTGCGGTTCCGGGTCCGTGCCCTGCTGAGAGGCGAAGGCCAGAGTGGTCGGGTTCAGCTCTATGTGTCCGGGATCGACGATGGAAATCGTAACCACGTATCCGTCGGCTGTCTCGGAATCTATGGTGACCGTGATCCCGCTCTCCGCGTCCGTGAAGGTCTCGCCCGTCTTCCAGCGAGCCCCTTCATCGTCCGGATTGCCGTTGCCATCCGGGTCCACGACGAACGCCCGGCTCGTCACGTGATGCATGATCACGGCCTGGTCGGGCAGGTTCACGTCGTAGCCGATGGAGCGACGCGCCTCGACCGTGTAGTACGTGCCATCGATACGAGGAATGCGTGCCATCAGGTGGTCGCCCCCGGCTCCGAGATCGGCCAGGCGGTGCAACGTGATCGTCTGGCTCGACCCTTCCGTGGCGTCGTAAATCCGGTCCGGCGGGATCCAGCCCAGCAGGTTCTTGTGGTACGAGATCGTGTGCGGTGCCAGCCAGCCCCAGAACGAGTCGTGGTTCGTCCACGAGCCACTCATCACGTCCCAGTTGGAGTCGTATACCGCGGAGTATGGGCCCGAAGAGTGCGGCAGCCCGAATCCGTGACCCATCTCGTGCGTGTAGGTGACATGGTCGGCCCAATTGGCCAGCCAGGTCATCCGGTAGTTCTTGAACATGCCGTCGATGTTGAGACTCGAGCTTCCGCCCCACGAGAAACCGGCAAGGTTCTGGTTGAACTGGAAGTTGATCCCGACGAAGTCCGGAAAATGGATGTCCGCGTCAGACACGGCCGCGCAGTCCTCCTTGAGCAACTGCAGGTTGGCGACCCCCGTCGAATCATTCACGTAGTATGCGTGAGGCTGTGGAAGGTCGTACCACCCGAGAGCGCCACTTCCGGCCACGTTGGCCTGGTCGAACGAGAGCTCGCGCCAGTAATGGTCGACGCCGGGCTCGGTCCCTCCCATCAGGTCCTGATACCACGACAGCGGGTGCGGCTCGGTAGTCGGATAGTCTGAAAAGCGGCACAGCACGGTGACCCACGGGTGCGACCCCGTGATCGGAGCGCCCTGGGGCGGAGGAGACGCACCCATCGGATCGGCGGCGTTACGAATCGATCTGACCTCGAGCTCCCGGTCGGTCGAACCGCCCGGCGTTCTCCGCGGACCGCGCCAGCTCCCGGAAACCTCGACGTACTGGCCGTTCACGCTCTCGACACCACCGACCCCTCGCAGCTGCCCTTCCGTCACGCGCAGGGCCACCAGTTCACCATCGCTCCGGGACAGGAAATGGCGCAGACGTGGCGTGCCCCGCTCAGGCAGGGGATCTTCCCAGATGCTCGAGAGTCGACCGGAGACCGAGGCCTCCTGGGCCCACGCCTCAACCGGACCCGCCGTCTCACCGCCGGGCCCGGCGTGGATCGCGAAGAAGCCCGCCGCGAGGATCGCGACGCGGCCTGGCCACTGGAATCGTGCTTTGAACCGCATGGTCACTCGTCCGTCCGAGGATCGATTTCCTGCAAAACGTAACGCATTCTTGCCTACCGGTGCGCAATCCGCCCCACCGACTCTCCTGGGTCGAAGACCGCCGAAAGCGCGGGAACCAAGCGCTCTGCACCGTTTTGCGGGAATAGTCCCTGTCAGGCAGGGTCCCGGATTGCGAAGAACCGTGCAAGTCCCGTGCGAAGATCCCGATACCCGATTCCTGAATCCCGGCCGCCCCGCCTCCCGTAAGACCGGTCATGGAAACTTCAGTCCTGGCCTGGATCGGCCTCGCCGCGATGATTCTGTCGCTGTTCCTCATCCCCCTGGGCCTCCCGGGAGTGTGGGTGATGATCGCGATCCTGTTCCTGGGCGTGATCGGAGGCATGGTGTCGCCGGGGATCTTCTTCGTGCTGGTCCTGCTGGGCGGCCTTGCCGAGTTCCTGGAATTCGTCGCGATGGGCCGGATGACGGCCCGCTACGGGGGCACGAGCCGCACGTTCTGGGGCGCGGTAGTCGGTGGACTGGCCGGAGCGCTGATCGGGACACCCGTCCCGGTCGTCGGATCGTTGATCGGGGCGCTTCTGGGCACGGTGGCCGGCGCT
>JAHEJO010000094.1 GCA_024638805.1 Acidimicrobiales bacterium | reverse complement strand
CGCGGCCTGCGGTCCGGCCCGATCGAGTTGATCGTCGTACGCGATGACCAGCCCTTCGCCGACGGTGGATCGGTTCGGATTCCCGACGACCAGCCACCGCCCCAATCGTTGTTCGACAGCCAGATTCTGCAGCCAGGATTCAACTACATCGAGACGCGCGACGGAACGCTCCTTTCGGCCAACGTCACACTGCCCCTGGGTTTGCCCGAGGAGGACGGCCCGTACCCCACCCTGGTCGAGTACTCAGGGTATGA
The DNA here is from genome assembly GCA_024638805.1 of Acidimicrobiales bacterium. GTDB lineage: Bacteria > Actinomycetota > Acidimicrobiia > Acidimicrobiales > SZUA-35 > JABDIY01. The sequence continues at coordinate 11,068 of JAHEJO010000094.1, read as the reverse complement.
ACCGTCCAATCCTGATGCCATGGATCCGGCCCGTTCGATTCTTCCTCTCCTCGGATACGCGCTCGTCCAAGTCAACGTGCGTGGCACGGGATGCAGCGGCGGATCCTACGACGGGTTCGCCGAGATCGAGCGCCTCGATGGGTACGACGTCATCGAAACGGTCGCCGCCCAGCGGTGGTCCGGTGGCGTCGGGATGTGGGGCATCAGCTACCCGGGCATCATGCAACTGCACGTCGCTTCCACCGCACCCCCCGGGCTCGACGCCATCGCTCCCCTGTCGGTGATCGGTTCGATCGAGGACACCCTCTTTCCCGGCGGAATATTCAACAACGGCTTCGGCCGCACCTGGACCGAACGCGTCCTGCAGGGCGCAGCAGCCCGAGGGCAGGAATGGAGCGAGGAGCGGATCATGTCGGGCGATCCGATCTGCGCGTCGAACCAGGATCTTCGGGTCCACAACCCCGACCTCGTGGCGACCGCCGTTGCGGAGCCGTTCTCCACCGAGATGAGTCGCGCCCGCTCACCGGAAACCTTTGTGGACGAAATCGACGTTCCGGTCTTCCTCGCCGGCGCCTGGCAGGACGAACAGACCGGCGGGGCTTTCCCGTCGATGATCGATGACTTCACCAACGCGCCGATCGTGCGGGCAAACCTCTACAACGGCCTGCACATCGATCCTCTCGGCCCGGACGTGCTCGTGCCGTTGCTGGAGTTCTACGACCTCTACGTGGCCGAGCGCTCGCCCGCCATCACTCCGGTGGTGCGGCTCCTCGTCTCGGCCGGGACCGCCTCCTTCTTCGGCGAGCCGCTCCAGCTTCCGGACTCGGCCATCGCCGGCCTCCCCTACGCCCAAGCGAGAGCCGCCTACGAAGAGCAGCCGCCGATCCGCATCCTCTACGAGGTGGGAGCCGACGCTCCCAACCTTCCCGTCGCCCGCTTCGAATCCACGTTCGACTCGTGGCCTCTCGAGGAGCTGATCCCCAGGCGTCTCTTCCTGAGCGGGGATGACACCGCACGCGAGGGACGTCTCCTCGAGGAGCCAGACCCGATGGCTGCTTCGGATGCTGCGATCGCCACGTTCGCGACCGATCCGGCCGAGGGTTCCGAGCTCACCGCCACCGACTCCACCGAGATCTGGGGGCCGGATCCGCAATGGGATTGGCCGGCACCCACCGCCGGCTCGGGCGTTCGTTTCGTGACACCGACCAGTGAGGAGACCACCGTCTTCACCGGGACCGCCTCGGCCGATCTGTCGATCCGCCTGCCCGACGGCGAACCCGACGCCGACCTCGAAGCAACGCTGAGCGACGTGGCACCCGACGGGTCCGAGACCTTCATCCAGACCGGCTGGCTTCGCCTGTCGCGCCGAGCGCTGGCCGAGGACGCCACCGAACTGGATCCCCGCATCTCGAATCGTGCCGAGGACATCGCTCCCGTGGAGTCGGCCGCCATCACGCCCGCCCGCGTGGCCATCCTCCCGTTCGCCCACATCCTGCGGCCGGGCCATCGCCTCGCCCTGACGATCGACACGCCCGGAGCCAGCCGCCCAGAATGGGCCTTCGAGGTCATTCCGGATCCGATTCGCGTCGAGATCCTCGCCGGCTCGTCCCTGCTGCTCCCGGTTGTCCCAGACGACGAACTGGACGTCGACATCCCCGCATCATCCCCTCCCTGTGGGTCACTGCGCGGACAGCCCTGCAGAACCCCACTGGAGTAGGTAGGCTCGGCAGCGTCCCATCCGGACCACCCCGACGATCACACTGTCGAAAGGTCACACATGTCGGCACCCCTCGACGGCACCATGTCCAAATGCGCGGGCCTTCGGTCGGGTCCGCCACTCGAGCGGGACCGCTGATCATGCTCTCGCCGACGCTGGACACCGTTCGGGTCTTCCTCCACGTGCTGGCAGCTGCTGTCTGGGTTGGCGGCCAGATCGTCGTCGCCGGCGTCGTGCCCGGTCTCCGCAAGAGCAGCGGTTCGGAGGGCACGAAATCCCTGGCCAACGGCTTCGCCCGGGTGGCGTGGCCGGCGTTCGTCCTCTCGCTCCTGACCGGCATGTGGAGCCTTCTCGACAACGGCGACACCTCGACCGAGTACAGCGTCACCTTCGGGATCAAGTTCCTCTTCTACATCGCCGCAGGAGCAGCCGCCGTGGCCCATGCTCGGAGTGACAAGCGGCCGATCATCGCCGCAACCGGGGCGATCGGGCTGGTCTTCAGCCTGATCGTGATGTTCCTCGGCACGCTCCTGACCAACGCGTGATCGGATGAGCTGATGCTCGAAGAGAGAAAGGACCACATCGCCGACCTCGTGGTGGTGGCCAATCGCCTACCGGTCCGACGCGAACAAGGCGACGATGGCGAAAGCGGTGATTGGACGGTCAGCCCGGGAGGGCTCGTTTCAGCCCTGGCGCCGGTGGTGGCCGACAAGAAACGCTTCGCCTGGGTCGGTTGGCCGGGCAGCTCCGAGGCTCCGCTCGAACCCTTTACGCACGACGGCATGCGCCTGGTGCCGGCTCATCTCACCGCAGAGGAGCACGAACTCCACTACGAGGGAATGTCGAACGGGACGCTCTGGCCCCTCTATCACGACAAGATCGAACCGGCGGAGTTCCACCGAACCTGGTATGACGGCTATCGGCGAGTGAACCGCCGATTCGCCGACCTGATCTGCGACTCCGCCGCCGAAGACGCAACCGTGTGGGTGCACGACTACCAGCTCCAGCTCGTTCCCGGATATGTGCGGGCCAATCGGCCGGACCTGTCGATCGGGTTCTTCCTCCATATTCCCTTTCCGCCTTCGGAACTCTTCCGCCAGATCCCGTGGCGGGAGGACCTGACCATCGGCCTGCTCGGGGCCGATCTGATCGGTTTCCAGACCCCGGAGGGCGCGGCCAACTTCGCTCGCGTGGCCGAATCGCTCGACCTCGCAACACGGGAGTCCGCCAATCTGCTGTCGAGAAACGGCCGGCCGATCGAGGTGCGTTCGTTCCCCATCGGCATCGACGTCGAGCGTTATGCCGAAGGCGCTACCCGACCCGAGATCACCGCCGGCGCCGTGGCGGTCCGTGAACGCCTCGGTAATCCGCGCTCGGTTCTGCTCGGTGTCGACCGCCTCGACTACACCAAAGGCATCGACGTCCGGCTGAGGGCGTTCGGGGAGTTGCTCGCCGAGGAACGATTCGCGCCGGGCGAGGTCAATCTGATCCAGGTGGCGGAGCCGTCCAGGGGCAACGTGGATGCGTATGTTGCGTTGCGTGAGCGGGTACAGGGGCTGGTCGGAGAGATCAACGGCGACTTCGCCCGCGTCGGCGTTCCGCCCGTTCACTACATCCATCAGAGCCAAGATTTCGATGAGCTGATGTCGCTCTATCGCAGCGCCGACGTGATGATGGTGACCCCGTTCCGGGATGGGATGAACCTCGTGGCCAAGGAGTGGGTGGCGACGCGCTACGACGACACCGGTGTCCTGGTGCTGTCAGAATTCGCCGGGGCCGTACACGAACTCGACCGGGCGCTCATCGTCAACCCGTACGACATCGACGGGGTGAAGGAGGCGCTCGTCCGGGCCGTCTTGATGGATCCAGCCGAGGCGGCCGAACGCATGGCCGCCATGCGGGCCAGCGTCGAACAGAACAATGCCGTCAAGTGGGCGGAGTCATTCCTTCAGGCGCTTGCTGAAACGTCGGGTCCGCAGGCGAGTTGAGGGGCTTCCGCAGCGTCTGACCGCTCACCCGTTGGGCCGAACGAGCACCTTGGGAGGGCCGGGGCGCCGGTCCTGATCGGCGGCGAACGCTGCTGCCAGATCGGCGAGGCCACGCACGTCCGGGGTCTGGATCAGCGGACGCACGCGAAGCCGGTCCTGTCGCATCAGAGCCTGCACTCGGCCGATGTCGTCGGCGCTGTAGCCCAGTGATACCCGGAAATCGGCCTCTCGGACCAACAGCGATGTGATCGACAGATTGTCGATCCGGTCGCCGACCCCGACCGCAACGATCGAGCCGCCGGAACCAACAAGTCCGATCCCACTGGAGATCGCCTCGACGGTGTCGACGCAGACGAACACGATGTCGGCCCCGAGCCCGCCCGTATGCACGTCGAGCCAGGAGCGCACACTGTCATCGACGGCGGCGAAGGCGGCATCGGATCCGAGATCGCAGGCCAGCTCGCGTCGGGCCACCGCCGTGTCGATCGAAACGACGTGAGCAGCCCCGGCGATTCGAGCGATTTCGGCGGTGAGCAGTCCGACCGTGCCGGCACCGACCACGACGACGACATCGCCGATGGCCAGACCGCTCCTGCGCACGGCGTGAACGGCGACCGCCGCCGGTTCGATCAGAGCTGCGCTGCGGATGTCGATCGCTTCAGCAACCGGGACCAGGCGGCGACCATCGGCGACCGCGTGGGTGGCGAATCCGCCGTGGTCGGCGGCGAGCGGATCCAAACCGACCGTCTGTTCCAGCGTGGATCGGCAGTACGCGGTCCTGTTCGATCGGCATGGGGGGCACACACCGCAGGGCGGGGACACTCCCGCAACGACCCGTTGCCCCTCGAAACGATCGACCACGCCTCGTCCGACGGCGACCACCCGTCCGGTCCACTCGTGGCCGAACCAGGCACCTGATCCGCTCGCACCCGTCCGGTAGGCCTCTCGGTCGGATCCCCCTATCCCGCAGGTGTCGATCTCCACGACGACCTGGCCCGGTCGGGGCGAAGGGTCCTCGCGATCTTCGATCTCGATCCATTCCGGACCAGCGAGTCGGGCGTAACGCATCGGTAGTGGTCCTTGCCTAACGTCGGAGGTGTCCAGGGCGCAGCGTGTCGAGCACCTCGAAGAAGTCGGGGAAGGTCTTGGCCACGCATTGTGGATTCGCGATGCTGATGCCGGCGTGCACCAATCCGAGGAGCGAAAAGCTCATGGCCATCCGATGATCGTCGTAGGTGTGCACCGTTCCGGGCTGAGCCGGCCCCGGATACACGATCATCCCATCGGCGGTCTCGGCGGCTCGGATTCCTCGGCGGGTCAGTTCGGCGACGACCGCGGCGATGCGGTCTGTCTCCTTGTGGCGGATGAAACCGATCCCGGTGATCTCGGTCGGTGAGTCGGCAAAGGTTGCCACGACAGCGAGGGTCTGGGCGGTGTCGGACACGTCCCGCATGTCGACGGCAACACCCGACAGTGTGCCGGTCCCCCGCACCTCGGTGGCGTTGTCGCCGACCGTCACCGCAGCCCCCATCCGCTCGAGGATCTTGACGAATTGGAGGTCACCCTGGGTCGTGTTCGTTCCCAGACCCTCGACCCGAATCCGGCCGCCGGTGATCGCCGCAGCGGCGAAGAAGTAGGCGGCGGCGGAGGCGTCGGGTTCGATCGTCAGCGTTGTCGGGCGATAGGGACGGCACGGGACCGCAAACTCGCGTAGTCCGGCATCGGTGTCGACGTCGACGCCGAACGCCTTCATCGTCTGCAAGGTCAGCTCGACGTAGGGTTTCGAGACGAGCTCACCCGCAACCCGCACATACAGGCCCGCATCGGTTCGGGGGGCCGCCATCAACAGCCCGGAGAGGTACTGGCTGGAAATCGAACCTTGCACCACGATCGAACCTCCCCGCAGCCCCCCTGCGTGCACCGTGAGCGGCAACGCATCGCCGTCGATTCTTGCTCCGAGGTGCCGCAACTTCGTGACGAGCTCGGCGATCGGACGATCACGGAGCTGATTGGAGCCGTCCATCCGGTAGGGACCCTCACCCAGGCAGAGCACGGGCAACAGGAACCGAAACGTGGTCCCCGACATCCTGAGATCCAGATCGGCAGGACCCGGCGGGATCCCACCGTCGGGATTCATCACGGTCATCGTCCGACCGACCGGGTCGGCGAAGACCCCCACACCGAGGCTCAGTAGCGAGCCGACCATCGCGATCGTGTCATCGGCAAACAGCGCACCTTCGAGGCCAGACGTCCCGGCCGCCAGCGTCGCGCAGATCAGAGCCCGGTTGGTATGGCTCTTGGATCCCGGCACTGAAACGGTCGTGTCGGGAGGTCGAAGGAGCGGGGCGATGGTGCGCAAGGGTCATCTCGTCGTGGATCGGGTCGTCATTGTCGAGCTTCGTGGGCCACAACGAACCCTAATGCTGTACTACTGGCGTCGCTCCTCGACTCGGCCCTGACCGCCGGTGGCCAACGACTCCCTATCATGCGACAGGGCGCGCCGAGGCCGGGTCCGAGTTCCTTTCGAAACTGCGGGGATCGCCGCGCGTCAGCCCCGAATGGCCATGCCGTTTACCGGGTCGAAGAAGTGCATCCTCGAGGTGTCGATGACAATCTCCAACGGAGAACCCAGGCGGGCCCTGGATCGCGGACTGAAGCGGCCGACATAGATCGTCCGGCCCTGGTCGTCCTTTGGCATCTCGACGGCGTCGGCACCTTCGAACTCGGCTTCCATGATGTAGAACGGCTCGGCGGCGAGCGGGAAGTGGGCGATGATCTCCGAGCCCAATGCCTCGATGAGGGTGGTTTCGGTACTGAGGCGGTGACTCGCGGGCGCGTCCGGACCGACGATCGCGGCATCTTCGATGTCATCGGGACGGATGCCGACCACGATGTTCTTGCCGACGTAGGTCGCCAAGCTGGGATTGGCGGCGACCACCGCCGGATCGACGCCCAGCTGGTCCGGTCCGAGTTGCACGGTCAGATCGTTGCCCGTCCCGGTGAGCTTGGCCTCCATGAGATTCATCGAGGGCGAGCCGATGAACCCGGCCACGAACACGTTGTCGGGCTTGTCGTACAGATTCCCCGGCGAGTCGACCTGCTGGAGGAGGCCACGCTTGAGCACGGCGACCCGGTCACCCATGGTCATCGCCTCGACCTGATCGTGGGTCACATAGATCGTGGTGACACCGAGGTCGCGCTGGAGGGCGGCGATCTCGGCTCGCATCTGAACCCGGAGTTTGGCGTCGAGGTTGGACAGAGGCTCGTCCATGAGGAAGGCCTTGGGCTGGCGCACGATGGCCCGGCCCATGGCGACCCGCTGGCGCTGTCCACCGGAGAGCTGCCCCGGCTTGCGTTCGAGATTCTCGGTGAGGTCGAGCACGGCAGCCGCCTTGCGAATCCGTTCGTCGATCTCGGCCTTGGGGACCTTGGCCAGCTTCAGGGCGAATCCGATGTTGTCAGCCACGGTCATGTGCGGATAGAGGGCGTAGTTCTGAAACACCATGGCGATGTCGCGATCCTTGGGATGGACGTCGTTGACCAGCCGGTCACCGATGTACATCTCACCCCCGCTGATCTCCTCGAGCCCGGCAACCATCCTCAATGCGGTGGACTTGCCACAACCCGAGGGACCGACCAGCACAAGGAACTCACCGTCAGCGATGTCCAGGTTGAGATCGATGATTGCGTGATACCCGTTCGGATACACCTTGTTGACGTCCTTGAGAACTACCTGGGCCATTTGTTCCTCTTCCCCTTGATGATCAGGTGGTCACGAAACACTAGCACCGGGTGTGATCGAAGGCACAAGACCGGAAGGAACCGGTCGTATCCACTCAACCACGTTCTAGGTTGGTCTACCTCTCAGAGCGGTCCCAACCGCTGCGATACTCTCAGCGTTTGGGTGAGGACGGGGAGCGGTCGGGATGACTCCACAGAACAGCGAATCGGCCGATCGGCCAACGATCGAAGTCGAGATCGGCGAACCCGCGCCGACCTGGTTCGGGTTCGAGCGATCGATCGGCCTGGGTACCCCCGCCACCGGAACCCCCGAGGACAGGGCGCCGGTCACCGTCCAGCGCGTTCCTGGAGGAACCTGGAACAGCGATCATGTCGAGCGGCTCCGCAGCTTGTCGCCCCTGTCCGGGCGCGACACGAGCGGCCTGGTCCCAGTCGCCGACATCACCGGTGATCCGGTTGCCGGCCTGACCGTCGTCTCGCTCAGGACCGACGCCCCCCGCTTTCAGGACCGACTCGACTTTCGGACACCACCGAGCTGGAACGAGGTGGCCGGTATCGCGCTCGCAGCATCCTTGGCGGTGGAGAAGGGTCACTCCCTCGGCTTGCGCCACGGCGCCCTACATCCGAACGATGTTGTCGTTTCCGGAGACGAACTGGCCATCGCCGGCATGGGCCTGAGCCTGGGCGGCACGCCCGAGACCCGTCTCGAAACGGCTCCCGAGGTTGCCGACAGCGGCGTTCCCACGGTGGCCGGAGATGTCTTCAGCCTCGGCAAGCTCCTCGAGGCTGGTACCGGTGGTGATAGATCGACGCCGGCCGCCATCGCTGCCGTGATCGCTGATGCCACCGCTGAGAACGTTGTCGACCGGATCCCGACAGCGCAAGCGTTCGCCGACAGGCTTCGCGCGGCCGCGGGCGACGCGAGCCGGACGTATCGGCCCATGTCGTTCGCCGAGTCGACGCTTTTCCGGTCCGGGGCAGGACGGGCCGCCGGCGCAGACGCTGCGATTGTCGGCGCCACCACTGCCGAAGCAGCCGAGACCGCCGCACCGGTCGAACCATCGCCGTCGGGGAGCCGCCGGGTTCTCCCGTGGGTGGTGGGCGCCGGCCTCGCCGGGTTGGTCGGCTTCGCTCTGTGGGCGGCCGCCAGCGACGGGACCGACGACTCCTCGGTGACCACGACCTCCATGACCACGACGACGACGGAACAAGCGACCACCTCGGCGAGTACCCAGGCGTCGACGACGGTCACCACCAGCGCAACGACAGCAACCACCGCCTCATCAACCCCAACCACCACGGCCCCATCGACCACAACCATCACCAGCACGACCACCACGTCCCCATTCACCACAACCATCACCACGACCACCACGGCCCCATCCACCACTGCGGCGCCCACGACGACGCCGACCACGACGGTTCCCCTCGCAGCGGTTCCTGCCGACGATGCTGGACTCGAACTCCTCCACGGTCTACCAGCACCCTCGGTCGACGTGTACACGAACGGTCAACTGCTCGTCGAGGGGTTCGAGCCCGGCCAGATCGCCGGCCCCTTGAATCTCCTCGACGGCGAATACGAATTCGCGCTGTTCGCCGCCACCGATGATGCGGCGGCCTCCCAGTCGGATCGAGATGACACGGCGCTCGTGTCCGGCGACCTGATCGTGGATGGGAAGCCGGCCACTCTGGTCGTGGCCGCCGACGCTGAGGGCTTGCCGGCCGTCGTTCGATTTGCAGAGGACCTGCGACCTACCGCCGCCGGCGATGGACGAATCACGATTCGGAACCCGACCGAAGTCGCTGTCATCGTCGGGATCACGCCTATCTCCGGCGGCGAGTCGATCTCCGAAGGGCTGGGACCGCGAGCGACGGTCAGCGCCGATCTTGCGGCCGGTGACCTCCAAATCCAGATCGAAGACCAGTCCGGCGCAGTCCTGATCGTCACGATCGTGTCGAACCCGGAGGGCAACCTCACCACGGGCACATTCCTGATCGGAGCCGATGGCGAGGGCAGACTACTGTTGCAACGCATCAGCGGTCTGGAATCGCCCCCCGACGGAATACCAACAGGTGACAGCGGCCTGCTACCGGGTCCCGAGACGCCGTACACCGGCCTGGCCCTTGCCGCGATCGCAGCTACGAGCCTCTTCGTCCTGGTCGGCCGGCAACGGCTCGGCCAGTCCAGGTGAAATCCCCGCTGAGATTCAGCCAGTTCGTGCTGGCGTACGGAGTCCTGGCAGCGACCCTGATAGTGCTTCCGTCCGCCACGGTCGAGGGTGGTCCTTTCAGGGTCGCGATCCGGAGCGCCCCGGCGGCGTCGTCAGTCCCCTCCACCGATCCAGAGTTCGTCCCACCCACGACCCAGGCGGTCGTCGAGTCTGTTCCGCGACGATCGTCGGCCACGCCTCTAGTGGCCAACGGCGAGTCCGAGTCTCCGGTACGAATATCGATCCCCCGCCTCGGCGTCGAGGGTAACGTGATTCCCGTTGGCATCGCCCCTGACCGCCAGCTGGACGTGCCGTCCAGCGACACCGCAGGCTGGTACCGCCACTCCTCGTTGCCCCTCGATGAGGGCGCCTCGGTGATCGCCGCCCACGTGGACTACGGCGGCAAACCTGGTCTCTTCTTCGACCTTCGCCTCACGATCCTCGGCGACGAGATCCAGCTCCTGTCACCCGACGGCTCGGCCACACGCTACGTCGTGACCGACGTCGTTCTCTACGACAAGACCGACCTTCCCTCCTCGGAGCTGTTCAGGTCCCGCGGAGCCCACGCACTGCATCTGGTCACCTGCGGCGGTGTTTTCGATCCGGTGGCCCGCAGCTATCGGGGCAATCAGGTGGTCACAGCCGTGCCGACGTGACCGGCGAGGTTTGCCGGTGCCGTGACGGCCGCCTACGTCGGTAGCAGACCCAACCCGGTCTTCAGTCGCAGGATTCGGATGACGCTGTCGTCGAGACGCTCCTCGCCGATGCGTCCCGACGCCAGCGCATCTTCAATGGCGCCGACCGCGGCGCCGAGGTCCGGCGGAACGAGGAAAATGTCGATCCCGGCCTCGACGACCAGAACCGCAAGCTCGGCCTCGTCGATTCCATCGAGGGCGCGCATGTCCAGGGCATCGGTGAAGAGCACGCCGTCGAAGCCGAGATCATCGCGTACGAGCTGCTCGACGAGGACAGGGGAGATCGATGCGGGCGTGTCGCCGGAACCAAGTTCGGGCACCGCCAGATGCCCGATCATCATTCCGGCCACCTCGTGCTCGACAGCTGCGACGAACGGGGGCCGGTCGACGGCCCGCCACTGCTCCTCTGAGGATGCGATCACGGGCAGGGCTGCATGAGAGTCCACCTCGGTGGCGCCGTGGCCGGGCCAGTGTTTGACCACCGCCGCCACACCGCCGTCCTGCAGTCCCGTCACTGCGGCGACGACCATTTCGCTCACCACGACAGGATCGTTGCCGTAGGACCGGTCACCGATGACACCGACATCGGAACGCACGACATCGGCCACAGGCGCGAACACGACGTTCACGCCCAGCGCTTGCGTCTCTTCGCCGGTTGTGCGGGCGGCGTCGTACACCGCGGTTGCATCGCCGGCCAGAGACCGGGCCGAGCCGATC
>JAHEJO010000093.1:4365-11342 GCA_024638805.1 Acidimicrobiales bacterium | reverse complement strand
AAACCCTGTTTGTCGCCGCCTCGAAGTCCGGAACGACCGTCGAGACGATCAGTCAACTCGAGACGTTCTGGGGGCGGCTCCAACGCGGGGCCCAGTTCACCGTCATCACCGACCCCGGTTCGGCATTGATCGACGCAGCCGACCAGCGCGGGTTTCGCCGGGTCTTCCAGAACCGCCCCGACATAGGAGGCCGTTTCTCGGCCTTGTCGTATTTCGGCTTGTTACCTGGGGCGCTGGCGGGTGCACCCATCGCTCGGATCCTGGATTCGGCCCGGGAGGTCGTCCCCGCCCTCCAAGGGCCCGAGGATTCCAATCCCGGGGTGCTCCTCGGGGCCACCATGGCGGTCGCCTCCCGCGATGGGCGCGACAAGACGACCATCCTCATCGATCCCAGGGCACAGCACCTGGGCGTCTGGTTCGAACAGTTGATCGCAGAATCGACGGGCAAACACGGTGCCGGCATCGTTCCCATCGTCGACGAACCCCCCGCCACCGCCGCGTACGGGAACGACCGCCTGTTCGTCATCATCGGCGATGCCCCCGGCACTGATCAGATTCCCTCCGGCGCACCGATCATTCGAATACCGCTGAGCGAGAGCGCCGACATCGGAGCACAAGTCCTGCTCTGGGAGTTCGCTACCGCCATCGCCGGGGCCGTCCTCGGCGTCAACCCGTTCGATCAACCGAATGTTGCTTCCGCCAAAGCGGCGACCAACCGCGTGCTCGCCAGCGGGCTACCCGCAATTCCTCTGGTGCCGGTGCCATCGTTGCTGTCCGAGGTTCGAGTCGGCGATTTCATCACGGTGTGCGCCTTCATCGATCCGGCGTCGAATGCCGCCCAACGGGTAGAGCGGAAGGTCCGTGAGCTCGGCGCTCGCCTGGGGGTGGCGACAACGTTCGGTCTGGGACCCCGGTACCTCCACTCGACCGGCCAGTTGCACAAGGGAAAGCCGTCCGGCGTCGTGGCGATCCAGATCGTGGGCGAGGACCGCACCGACGTCGTCATCCCCGGCCGCCCGTTCACCTTCGGCCAACTCAAGGCTGCGCAGGCCGCAGGCGACTACCAGGCCCTGCAGGACGCCGGCGCACGCGTCGGACGGGTTGCGCTCACCGAGTTCCTCGACTCCTGACGCCGGCTCCTCACGCGACAGAGCCCACACGACCGATCACGGCGCCACCGCAGGCCTCAGCTGTCGAGCAGTCGGGCATCCAGTGTCTCGGCCCGATGGGTTCCAGCCATGAACCAGCCGAGCGATCGGGTCAGCGCCAGGGCTGTGGGTCGCATTGCCAACGGTTCGAGAACCGGCGGGACCGGCAAGCGCAGAATACGTTGGGCATAACCCGGAAGCGAGCCGACCGCCGCAGCGAAAATGACCGCGTAGGGAGCACGACCGAGCAGCGGAAGGTCCGGCGGTGCTGCAAGGAATCGCACCGAACGTCGAGCGGCTGGAGTGGATTCGAGTTCAGGACGATACGACTCGATCGTCTCGCCCAACTCGGTCACGGACATCGGGAGGTCGTCGACACCGAGACGTCGGGCGACCCGGGACATCTCGGCCACGTAGGAGTCCTTCTCGGCATCGGTCAACCGGCCCACGCCGTATCGGCCGAAACAGTCCAAGAAGCTGTCCACCTCGATGATGTGCACCCAGCGGAGCAGGTGGGGGTCGGCTGCGGAATAGGGACGCCCGGCAGGATCCACGCCCTCGACGCCGCGGTGGATACGGCGCACGGCGGCGATCGCTTGTTCGGCCGTCGATGTCGAACCGAAGGTCGTCGCACCGATGAAACGGCCGGTCCGATTGAGCCGACCCCACGGATCTCGCCGATAGTCGGAATGCTCATCGACGCCGGCCATCGCCAGCGGATGAAGCGACTGGAACAGAAGGCTCCGTACACCACCCACGAGCATCGAGGCATCGCTGTGGATCCGCCATGCGGCGCTGGCGGGCCCGAACAACCCGGGATCATCGGCGTTGGCGAGCTCGGAAGAGTCCAGCTCTTCGTCACCCGTGATCCGGTGCCGCAGCGCCTCGCCACCGAGGCGTTGAAAGAGCCCGAGGGCCTCGCCCACAACCGTCATGACACCAAAATAGTCAGAGGGAGGGGTACCGGGTCAGTCGGGCGATCCCACCGGTGCCACACCCGGTCGAGGATCACACGCCTGGCGCCAACCAGCGGTCTCCTGGCTCAGTACGGATGTTCGCTGACGAACTCAGGTGAGGACGCGATCCACCGAACCACGCCACCCCGATCGAGGTGGCCGCCTTCCAGCCTGTCGAGCCAGTAGTCGGAGCCGGCCGGGTCGGCGGGGCGACCGAGCACGTTGAGGTAGATGACCTCGAGGAATCGGCGATTCGACAATCGCCCATAGTTGGAGACGACTTCTCGTGATGTGGCAAACGCTTGGGCGATGGCGTCCAATGAGCCACCGGACCTGTAGACCGAAATCCAGTATTTCGCTCCATCGACATCGGGCTCGCGGTTGAAGAAGGCCCAGTACAAGCGAAGGACCGCGCCGTAGCGGACGTCGTAGTCATCGGCGGCGACCAGTTCGTCCAACGTGGTCGCGTCGGCCAGACGCGAACCAGTTGCGACGTCAGTTTCAAGGGTCCGCGTTGCGCCAGATCGTGACACACTCGTGACCGCCACCCTGTCGAACCGGGTCCCGTTCGGTATCGTGTGCTCTTCGGCGGCACCGACCAGCTCGATCGAACCCACCTGAGTACCGCGCCAGCTGATCACCACCCGCATGACGTGGGGTGGCGTCGCAAACCCGCCGAGGTCTACCGCCCACCGGACCGTGGATCCGCGTGGCCCGGTGTCGACACGGACGTCCGTCGGGTCGGCCGGGCCGGTGAGGACCGGGTAACCGAGCTGGGCGAGTGCCCCGATCACGGGCGCATCGATCTTGCGGGCGGCACCGCTCACGAGGCCGGCATACATGAGCGCGCCCGGTTCGCCATCGGTCGCCGACACCGCATAACCGAAATGGGACACACCGCGACCGGTGTCGGACTTCAGCGGGAGGAGACGCCCGCCGCCGACGTCGAACCACACGTCATCGCGCTCGAATGCCGAATCCTGACCATCGGGTCCGAGATCGACGAGAGGTCTGCCGCCGGAAGAGAGGTTGCGGTCGAACTGCGATGACCTCCCCGTCAGCACGGTCCGACCGGCCTCATCGGTCGTGGTGTCGATCGTGAACCCGAGCGCGTGGACGAGTTCGTGCGCGAACGCCGAACGAAGGTCGAATCGATCTGCTGGCACGTTCCCGTCGAGACCGAAATGCCATCGCTGCCCGGAGTCCATCGTCACGAAGCCGTCGACCGGACCGGTGGCGTGCTGGCCCCCGAAGAGGGTGTCGGCCAGACCGGCGGGGTAGTCATCGCCTGCTCTGCTGACGATCACCGGACCGCCGATGCCGAGGGACGATATGTCCTTCCAGCCGACGCCGATCTCGACCGGGGCCGCCGGATCGAACGCGATCAGTGCGCCGAGCTCCGCCACGACGTCCGCGACCACCGCCCTCGTCGGCTCAGGTACCTCGCTGTCGAAGACGGCCACAAGACCAACAGCCGGATTCGACACCGATGGTGCGACCCGGGCGTCCGACAAGGAGGCCGCCGACAGTGGCGCCACCACCACGCTCGTCGAGAGCATCGCCAGGACGAAAAGCCACACGCGCAGCGCAGGTACGGACCGTCGAGGCGGCCACTGACTTCGTTGATGGGGTCGACGTTGCACTTGCGTCGCAGGACCTCCCACGAAAGCATCCAAGCAGCTCGACGAAGAAGCCCGTCAGAGCAGTTGTGCCCAACAACCGACCGGGCGATCGCTGCCGGTCAATATGCCCGCGCTTCTCCGGCGACGAAAGTGATCATGTTGGCAGGGAAGCCGGCCGAGAACCTCTGGACCGTCGTCGGCTCCCATCCGGCGGACCGGAGCACCCTGGGCACGTCCCGATGGAACGACAGTCCGAGTCGCTTGACGAAAACGACCCGTCCGATCGACTGGATCCGCCCGGCCAGGCCCACGCTCGCGGTCGGATCGACGAAGAACAACCGGGACTCCGGCGGTGCGGCCGACCTCAAGCTCCGCAGTAATGCGGGTGAGGTCTCCGGTCGCCACAGCGCCAGGTAACACGCGAGCGAAACCGGTTCGGTCTGGGTCTGGAGCCAGGCGCGCCCATCGGTGAGTGAGGACACCCGGGCCGAGAACCGATCGAAGCCAGCCTCGTTCCCCGGGTCATCCGTTTCGTGGGCCACGCCGGACACGAAACATGACGGCGACGTCAGGTTCCGTAGAACCCTCCGGAACGGTCCGATCAGTTCGTTGCGGGGTACCCCGATGCGGCCCGGGGGAAGCGCCGGGTATTCTCCGACCACTAACCGTCCAACCCGTATGCGGTGTGGAGGAGCTGCACAGCCTCTTCGGCCCGAGCCGCATCGATCACACAGCTGATCCTTATCGCGCTCGTCGAGATCATGTCGATGTTGATCCCCTTCTCGGCCATCGTTTCGAACATCGTGGCTGCAACGCCCGGGTTCGACTTCATTCCAGCCCCGACGACCGAAACCCGACCGATCGACTCATCGGTTGTCAGACGTTCTGCACCGATCGATTCGAGCACCCCGTCCTCCAGGCAGGCGACCGTACGGCCGACCTCTTCACTCGGCACGGTGAACGAGATGTCCGTTCTGCCCTCCTCGGACACGTTTTGGACAATCATGTCCACGTTGACCTCAGCGTCGGCCAGTCGCCGGAACAGCAGCGCCGACACGCCTGGGCGATCGGGCACGTTGACGACCGTGACCTTGGACTCGGACAGATCGTGCGTCACCGCACGAATGATGGGTCGTTCCATTGTGACCTCCTCGGCGATCGTGGCTTCGTCGTAGTCCTGCACCACCAGCGTTCCCGGTTCCCAAGTGAAAGCCGAGCGCACGTGTAATGGCACTCCGTAGTTGTGCGCCACCTCGACCGAGCGCATCGCCGGCTTCGGGCAACCGGTGGCGGTCATCTCCAACAACTCGTCAAATGTGATCTCGGGCAACTTGCGGGCCGAAGGAACAACCCGGGGGTCAGCGGAGAACACTCCCGACACGTCCGTGTAGAGCTCACACATCTCGGCGTTGAGCACCTCTGCCAGCGCCACCGCAGTCGTGTCGGAACCACCCCGCCCCAAGAAGGTGACATCCCTACCGGTCGAGACACCCTGGCTACCCGCCACGACCGGCACCAAGCCCGCCTCGAGCGCCTGTTCGACGCGCGTCGGTCGGATCTCGAGGATCTTTGCGTTCTCGTGCTTGGTGTCGGTGGTGAAGCCCGCCTGACTACCGGTGAACGAGGACGCCTGCACACCGATGTCGGCAAGGGCCATGCACATGAGCGCGCAAGCCTTCCGTTCGCCGGCGGTGATCAGCATGTCCATCTCCCGGCCGGGCCGAACCCTGGAGACTTCGGCCGCCATCTTCAGCAGCTGATCGGTCTCCTTGCCCATCGCCGAGACGACGAGGATCACTTCCATTCCACGCCGCTGACAACGGGCGACGTGGTCGGCAACGGTGCGAATGCGGTCCGGGTCCGCAACGGATGTCCCGCCGAACTTCTGAACCACGCGCACCTGCCACATGATATTGCCGGTCCGGTCGGATTCCCGTGCGCTCACGACGGGCGAGCGGTGACCGCGACAATTCAGCGCCGAACCGAGGCGTTCCGTCAGCCAACCCCTCGTATCCTGTGGCGCATGAAACTCGGAATCGTCGGAGCAACAGGACAGGTCGGTCGAGTCATGCTGGACATCCTCGAGTCCAGCTCGTTCAGAATCGACGATCTGCGCGTGTTCGCCAGCACACGGTCAGCCGGCTCCACGATCAAATGGAGCGGTAACGACCTCGTCGTCGAAGAGGCATCGACGGCCGACTACCGCGGGCTCGACGCCGCCCTGTTCTCCGCCGGCGGGGGAACCTCGCTCTCTCTCGCACCCGTGGTCGCAGGTCAGGGGGTCGTCGTCATCGACAATTCGTCGGCATGGCGAATGGATCCCGACGTCCCCCTCGTCGTCGCCGGCGTCAACGACGCCGACATCGACAAACGCCCAAAGGGAATCATCGCCAATCCGAACTGCACCACCATGGCAGCGATGCCTGTCATGAAACCCCTCCACGGCGCCGCCGGCCTCGAAGCCATGGTGATCAGCACCTATCAGGCGGTCTCCGGCGCCGGACTCATCGGTTCCGAGGAGCTGGCCAGCCAAGTCGCCAAAGGGGGTGACGCCCGATCGCTCACCAGAGACGGCAGCAGCATCGACCTCGGTCACCACGAGGCGTTCGTCGAACCGATCGCCTACAACGCAGTTCCGTTGGCCGGTGCGCTGGTCGACGACGGCTCGTTCGAGACGAACGAAGAACAGAAGCTGCGCGACGAAAGCCGCAAGATCCTGCACATCCCCGACCTGGCGGTGAGCGGCACTTGCGTCCGGATTCCGGTCTTCACAGGCCATTCGCTCTCCATCAACGCCGCCTTCTCGCGACCGATCACCGTCCAACAGGCCTACGAGATCCTGGCCCAGGCACCACAGGTCATCATCGACGACATCCCCACACCGCTCAAAGCAGCTGGCATCGATCCGACGATCGTGGGACGGATCCGAGCCGACGAGACCGCAGAGAACGGTCTCGCACTCTTCTGCTCCGGGGACAACCTCCGCAAGGGCGCCGCCCTCAACACGATCCAGATCGCGGCACTGCTGTAATACCGTCCTCACTCCTGACGTCGTTCGGCTCGCTGACGCTCGAACAAAGCCGAGCGCGCCCAGCGCTGCCTTCGTCCCTCGGCAGCCTCACGAGCAGACATACCGTCCTCACTCCTGACGTCGTTCGGCTCGCTGACGCTCGAACAAAGCCGAGCGCGCCCAGCGCTGCCTTCGTCCCTCGGCAGCCTCACGAGCAGACATACCGTCCTCACTCCTGACG
>JAHEJO010000093.1:0-4265 GCA_024638805.1 Acidimicrobiales bacterium | reverse complement strand
TCGTTCGGCTCGCTGACGCTCGAACAAAGCCGAACGCGCCCAGCTGCGCCTCCGGCGGTCCAGCCTCACGGCGGGCGTGATCAAGTAGCCTTTCGCCGGTGGGAACCGAGAAACGAGAACGGCAGAAGGCCAACCGGGCGGCGAAGCGGGACCGAGACCTGGCCAGCCAACGGTCCGCGGATCGCCGCAGCCGCTTCACACTGTTCGCGATCATCGGTCTCTTCGTCTTCGCAGCACTCCTGCTGTTCCGGTTCTTCGGCAACAACGAAGCCGATGACGTGATCGACGCTTCCGCAACCACCACGACCGCGACAACCGCAACGACGATCGACCCGGCTGCGCCCACACCGATCGCCGTGACCGTCCCTGAACCGGGAGACGCGATCACCGGCGTCACACCGTGTCCGGACGAGGCCGGGTCATCGGAACGGATCACGTCATTCGAATCGGCACCGCCGATGTGTATCGACCCGGCCGCAACCTACATCGCCGACATCGCAACGACAAAAGGCGCCTTCACAGTCGCGCTCGACGCGGCGTCCGCGCCGATGACGGTCAACAACTTCGTCGTGCTGGCCCTGTACCACTACTACGACGGGGTCGCCTTTCATCGGATCATCCCCGATTTCATCGTCCAGGGTGGCGACGCCGTCGGTCCGACCCCGGGGTCGGGCGGACCCGGCTACCAGTTCAACGACGAACTCCCGGAGGTCGACGAGACCACGGGCTTGTCGTATGCACCAGGCGACCTCGCCATGGCCAACAGCGGCGAGAACACCAACGGTGCGCAATTCTTCGTCGTCACCGGCGCTCAAGGTGAATCATTGCCGCCGCTGTACTCCCGCTTCGGACGGGTCACCTCCGGAATGGATGTCGTGATGGCGATCGAAGCCGCCGGTTCACCCGGCGCAGGGACCCCGACCGAAGAAATCATGATCGAATCGATCACGATCAGCCGGCAGTAGCGGCATGCTCGAGCCACAGACCATCGGTGGCCGGATCGTGAGGCGATTTCACCCGCGCTCCAGCGCATGTTACCGTTCGGTCACATGAACACCGCACGAGGGAAGATCGTAGTCATCGGATCGGGAATCATGGGGGCCGGCATCGCCGAGGTGGCCGCCACGGCGGGATACGACGTGGTGATCAAGGCTCGCAGCGTCGCCAGCGCCGAGGGAGCGATGGCCCGCGTTCGCAAATCACTCGACCGCCGTGTCCGCAAAGAGCAGATCTCCTCCGACGAAGCCGCCGAGATCGAAGGGCGTATCGGATCGACGACCTCCTACGAGGAACTCGGCGACGTCGACATCGCGATCGAATCCGTGGCCGAAGACATGGAGATCAAACGCGAGATCTTCTCCGAACTCGATCGCATCTGTTCACCGGAGGCCATTCTGGCCACCAACACCTCCACGCTGCCGATCACCGAATTGGCGATCGGCACATCCCGCCCAGGCCGGGTCTGCGGGATCCACTTCTTCAATCCGGCGACCGCCATGGAACTGGTCGAAGTCGTCGTGCCGGACGTCGCCGACCAGAGCACCGCCGATGCCGCCGTTCAGTTCGTCACCGACTGCGGCAAACAGGCCGTTCGGGTCAAGGATCGGGCTGGCTTCGTCGTGAACGCACTCCTGTTTCCCTATCTCAACAACGCCGCCCGAATGGCAGCCGCCGGCACCGCCAGTCGCGAGGACATCGACATCGCGATGAAGGGCGGCTGCAATATGCCCATGGGCCCCTTGGCACTCCTCGACCTGGTCGGCTTGGACACATCGGTCGCCATCCTCAACACCCTCGCCGAGGCGTTGAAGGAGCCGAGTTACGAACCGGTACCCCTCCTGGGCGAGCTGGTGGAGGCCGGACATCTCGGTCGCAAGACCGGACGGGGATTCTTCGACTACGAGGAGTAATCGATCACTCAGCGAACCCCCCACGACCACTGGCGGTTCCCGCCGCTCAAAGAACTCCCGACCTCGGTGGAGATGGTCAGGGTCCCGGCCGACCTGAGCGTCCCGTCGCTCGTCACCGCCTACCGGGCTGGGTACTTCCCGATGCCGGTTCGCCGTCGGATCGCATGGTTCTCCCCCAACCCGCGGGGCATCCTGCTTCCGGGACACCTCCGTATCAACCGATCCCTACGAAGGTCGATCCGTCGGTACGAGATCAGGATCGATACCGCCTTCACCGAGGTGATCCAGGCCTGTGGCGACCCGGCCCGGCCGATGGGATGGATCAACCGAGCCATCATCGACGCCTTCACCGACCTTCACCACGCCGGCCATGCGCACAGCATCGAAGCCTGGGACCACGACGGTCTGGCCGGCGGGCTGTACGGGGTGTCGGTCGGGGGGTTCTTCGCCGGCGAATCCATGTTCTTCCGCCGAACCGACGCATCCAAGGTGGCGCTCGCCGCGCTGGCCGCCATCCTCGCCCCGATTCCCGGCGCGGTCATCGACGCACAATGGACGACCGATCACCTCGTCAGTCTCGGTGCCTTTGACGTGACCCGTGCCGACTACGCAACACTGCTTGACAACGCCGTGGAGCTCCCCAAACCCCCCGAATTCGGTGCACACTTGCACAAACCCTCAGAGGAGGATCGATGGCCGATCGACCATGGTTGATGCGCACCTACTCGGGACACTCGACCGCCCGAGCATCGAACGAGTTGTACCGGACCAACCTGGCCAAGGGCCAGACCGGTCTGTCGATCGCTTTCGATCTTCCCACCCAAACCGGCTATGACCCCGACCACATCCTGGCGAGGGGCGAGGTCGGCAAGGTCGGCGTCCCGATCGCCCATCGCGGCAACATGGCTGCGCTCCTCGAGGGGATTCCGCTCGACGAGATGAACACGTCGATGACGATCAACGCCCCAGCGCCCTGGCTGCTGGCGCTGTACCTGGTCACCGCTGAGACACAGGGGGCCGACTGGACCAAGCTCCGGGGAACCACCCAGAACGACATCGTCAAGGAATACCTGAGCCGGGGCACGTTCATCTTCGGGCCCGAGGACAGTCGCCGTCTGACGGTCGATCTCTTCGCCTTCTGTTCCGAGCACGTTCCTGCCTGGAACCCGATGAACGTCTGCAGCTACCACCTGCAGGAGGCGGGGGCCACCCCGGTCCAGGAGATCGCCTATTCCCTCGCCACCGCCATCGACGTCCTCGATGCCATCAAGGCTTCCGATCAGGTGGATGACGACCGATTCACACGGGTCGTCGCCAGCGTCAGCTTCTTCGTGAACAGCGGAATCCGGTTCGTGGAGGAAGTCGCGAAGATGCGGGCCTTCACCCAGCTCTGGGCTCAGCTGCTCACCGACCGGTACGGAATCGTCGACGAAAAGGCCAAGCGGTTTCGTTACGGCGTCCAGGTCAACAGTCTCGGCTTGACCGAGGCCCAACCCGAGAACAACGTGCAGCGCATCGTTCTCGAGATGCTCGGGGTGACCCTCTCCGCAGATGCCCGGGCACGGTCGCTCCAGCTGCCTGCCTGGAACGAAGCTCTCGGCCTGCCAAGGCCGTGGGATCAGCAGTGGTCCTTGCGGATGCAGCAGGTGCTCGCCTACGAGACCGACCTTCTCGAATACGAGGACATCTTCAACGGTTCGGTGGTCATGGAGCGTAAAACGGCAGACCTGATGGAGGCTGCCATGGCCGAGTTCACCGACGTCCAGGAACTCGGCGGAGCGTTCAGCGCCATCGCCGAACTCAAACGAAGGCTCGTACAGAGCCACGCCGCCCGTATCCGCCGGATCGAATCCGGTGATCAGAAGGTCGTCGGGGTCAACAGCTTCACCGAGTCAACCGAGTCACCGCTTGCGACGTCGGACAACATCCTGGTCGTCGATCACGCCGTCGAGGCGCAGATGATCGCCGATCTCGAGGCATGGCGCCGCAGCCGGGACTCCGGTGCCGTCGACGACGCACTGTCTGCGCTCGCCGCGGCGGCCTCGGGAACCGACAACATCATGCCGGCAACGATCGCTCTGGCCCGAGCGGGCGGAACCACCGGAGAATGGGCCGGCTGCCTGCGAGAGGTGTTCGGCGAATACCGAGCTCCCACCGGTGTGGCCGCCGCCGGCGGCACGCCGACCAGTGCCAGGCTCAGGGAGCTGGCCGAGCTGATCGGTGCCGACTCACTGGGACCTCCCCGCCTGCTGGTGGCCAAACCCGGCCTGGACGGTCACAGCAACGGTGCCGAGCAGATCGCCATCGCCGCCCGGGACGCAGGGATGGAGGTGATCTACCAAGGGATCCGGCTCA
>JAHEJO010000092.1:7425-11374 GCA_024638805.1 Acidimicrobiales bacterium | reverse complement strand
GGGTCGTCGATGAGATCCAGAAGAGGGGATGCGATCGTCTCCCCTTCCCGTCCCACGAACGGCGACCTGCGTTTCACGATCCGATCGCCGGTCAGCGTCCCGGCGCTCAACCTCAGGACGGCGGCACTGATGTAGGGATCGAGCACGAGATCCACGGAGGCGGAACGGGGTTTGCCTGCACCGATCAGTTCCGTGGCCCGAGAAACAGCCCGCTCCACGATGTGGTCCATGTCGACGTCGGCGGGTCCGCGACCGCCGTGCCAACCAAAGCCCGACTGACTCCGGTCGCCGTCACCGGCGAGGGCCTCGACCATTGCGCTGACGCTCGTCGATCGCTCGGCTGCCCGGGTGCCGGCCGTCGACGCCAGGGCTGACGCCGACGCGGAGTCCGAGTATGCCGATGTCCGCACGCCGGTGATCGCCGGGTGCCGGCTCAACACCCTCCTCTCGAGATCGATCGCCCGGCCAATACGATCCTCGGCCGTCAAACGAAGAGCGTCGGTGTTCCAAAGGTCGATCGGAACCGGTTCCACGCCATCGGGCTCGGCGATACCGGCAAACTCGTCTGGCTCGGCAAAGGACGCGTTGTCGCGGGCGTCGTCAACCAGTTCGAGGAGAATCTGGCGGTCCAGCGTTCCGGCGCTGGCGAATCCCTCCCGTCGATCGCGAATGATCCGGATCCCGGCGCCACTGCTGTCCGCACTGGTGTAGCTCTCGACCGTTGCGCCGTAGGCCTTGACCATGGTCGATCGCCCGGCCGACACCACAACCTCCATCTGCTCCCCGGGCTGCGCCCGACCCAGTATGTCTTCTGCCAGGGCCAGGAGCACGTCGGGTTCGGCAGGTGACGGTGCCTCGGGTTTCACGCGGCGGTGCCCCCGATGGTGAGTGCGGTCACTCGAAGCGTGGGCACGCCATCGCCGACCGGCACGCCTTGACCATCCTTGCCGCACGTACCGGGCGGGCCCATCTCGAAATCGTTTCCGACCGCATCGATCATCCGGAGCGCAGACGGCCCGTTCCCGATCAGCTGTCCTTCACGGATCGGGTCGGTGAGACGCCCATCCTCGATCATGTACGCCTCGGTCATACCGAACACGAAGTCTCCCGAGGCGGTGTTGACCTGGCCGCCGCCCAGACGTGCCACGTACACGCCGTGGTCGACGCCGGCGATGATCTCCTCCGGCGTCTGTTCGCCGGGCGCAAGGTACGTGTTGGTCATCCGCACCATCGGAATGTGGCGGTAGCTCTGACGGCGGCCGTTACCCGAGCTCCGCCGACCTTCGGCCCGCGAGCGGAGCCCGTCCCACATGTAGCTCTTGAGCACACCCTTCTCGATGAGGACATTCCGAGCGGCCGGCTGACCTTCGTCGTCGACGGCACATCGTCCCCACTCGTCGGCCATCGTTCCGTCGTCGACGAGCGTGACGAGATCCGATGCCACTTTTTGACCGATCTTGCCGGCGAACGCAGACGCGCCCTTCTTCACGAGATCGGCTTCGAGACCGTGACCGCAGGCCTCGTGGAAGAGAACCCCGCCCGAACCGGGTCCGATCACCACCGTCATCGTTCCCGAAGGGGCCGGTCGGGCCCTCAGCTTGGTGATGGCTCGTGTGGCCGCCCGAGCCGCCAACCGCTCGACGTCATGGCGGTCGAACAGCTCGAAGCCAATCGAGTTGCCGACCGTTTCGGATCCGGTCTGCTGGCCGAGATCACCGGTGGCCACCGCCGACACGCTGAAAAGCGTCCTCGTCTGGTCGTCGCCGGTTCGGACACCATCGGAGTTGGCGATCTGAATCCGGCGGCGGGACTCGGCGTATCGAACCGACACCTGGCTGATGGCGGGGTCGATGCGACGCGCCTCCACGTCGGCGGCTCGCACCAACGCCACCTTTCGTCCCGCATCGACAGCGGCCGGAGGCTGTTCGACGATTGGCGGTGACACGGGCGGGCTCTGGTGCGGGGGGATCGGCTCACCGGGGTGCGGATCAGCGACACCCACCGCTGCGGCCGCCGCTGTGCAGACCGCGTCGAGCAACGACGCGACAGCGAGGTCGGATGTGTGGGCGAAACCGACCCGTTCGCCGACGATCGCTCGGATCCCGACCCCGCGATCTCGACTCGACGTCAGGTTCTCGATGCGTTGGTCGTCGAGGTTCACCGATCGACGTTGCACATCCTCGACGAAGACCTCCACGAATTCTGCGCCAGCCGCTCGACCGGCGCTCAGCACCTCGGACACGATCTCCTCGCTCAACAGGTCTGTCATGGCTTCATGCTACGAGACCCACGCCACAGGCGAATCACCGGACTCGCACGAGCAGTCCCGACCGATGCGCAACTGCTACGTTGGGACGGTGGTTGATCCGAACCTCTCCTTGCTGTCGTCGATCCAGGAGCCGGCCGATCTTCGCCGATTCTCGGGCAGCGAATTGGAGACGCTGTCCGAGGAGATCAGAAGCTTCATCGTCCACACGGTCACGAGGACCGGAGGCCACCTCGGATCGAACCTCGGGGCCGTCGAACTGACGATCGCCCTGCACCGCACCCTCGACTCGCCCCGGGATGTGATCCTGTGGGACACCGGCCACCAGGCCTACGTGCACAAACTTCTCACCGGTCGCAAAAAGGGTTTCGAAGAACTTCGTCAAGCAGGCGGGATGAGCGGATATCCGAGTCGTTCGGAATCCGAACATGATTGGATCGAGAACAGCCACGCCAGTACGGCGTTGAGCTACGCCCACGGCCTCGCCACCGCGTTCAAGGTTGCCGGGGATCGGCGTCGAGTCGTTGCGGTGATCGGCGACGGCTCGATGACCGGCGGCATGGCCTACGAAGGGCTCAACAACCTGGGCCACGCTCAATCCGATGTCACGATCGTGCTCAACGACAACGGACGGTCCTATGCACCGACTGTGTCACGCCTGTCGGACTCACTCGTCAAGATCAGATCGAACCCGGTGTACATGGCCCGCCAGCACCGTTTCGAGTCGTTCACCGAGACCCTGCCGGTCGTCGGTCCCGCAGCCCATGCCGCGGTGCGCGCGTGGAAGGCAGCGGTCCGTGAGGCCTTCGAGCCCAAAGCCTTCTTCGAACAGCTCGGCGTCCGCTACATGGGACCTTTCGACGGACACGACATTCCAGCCCTCGAGCAGGCCCTGGTCAATGCGGCAGAGTTCGAAGGTCCCGTCGTCCTGCATGTCCTCACGACCAAGGGTCGAGGGTACGCCCCCGCCGAGAACGACGACGTCAAGAACATGCACGACACCTCCGAGCTCAAACCGGGGAGCTACACCGATGCGTTCGCCAAGGCGATCGTCGAGTTGGGTGAAGCCCACGATGACATCGTTGCGATCACAGCCGCGATGCCCGATTCCACCGGTCTGCTGCCGTTCCTTGATCGTTTCCCCGATCGAACCTTCGATGTCGGTATCGCCGAACAACACGCGGTGACCTTTGCCGCCGGCCTCGCCATGGGCGGACTCCGGCCGGTTGTCGCGGTCTATTCGACGTTCCTCACGAGGGCATTCGATCAGGTGAACCTCGACGTCGGCCTCCACGGCCAGCCGGTCATCTTCTGCCTCGACCGCGCCGGCATCACCGGTGACGACGGGCCATCGCACCACGGCATCCTCGATCTCGTCCTGATGTCGAAGGTGCCCAACATGACCATCCTGTGTCCGAGCAGCTACCAGGAACTCACCCGGATGCTGAGCGACGCCTACCACCTCGACGCCGGTCCTGTCTGCATCCGCTGGCCCAAGACCAGCGCGATCCACATCCAACCGACCGAGGTGGGTCGCGGCCTGTCGGCCCGCAAAGGACGTTCAGGTGACGGCTCGGTGTGCTTCATCGGCGTCGGCAAGATGTTCAACATCGCCATGGTCGCCGCCGACCTTCTGGCGGCCGATGGGATCGACGCCACCGTCTGGGATCCCCGTGCTGCACG
>JAHEJO010000092.1:0-7325 GCA_024638805.1 Acidimicrobiales bacterium | reverse complement strand
CAGGTGACGGCTCGGTGTGCTTCATCGGCGTCGGCAAGATGTTCAACATCGCCATGGTCGCCGCCGACCTTCTGGCGGCCGATGGGATCGACGCCACCGTCTGGGATCCCCGTGCTGCACGCCCTCTCGACCCAGAGATGCTCGAGGACGCTGCGCGACACCCGCTCGTGATCACCGCCGAAGACGGGTACCGGGAAGGTGGCATCGGTTCGGCGATCGCCGACGAGATCAACGGTCGCACGATCGTGCATGTGTTGGGTGTCCCGACGACCTACCTTCCGCAAGCCAAACCGGACTCGATCCTGTCCTCGCTCGGGCTCGACGCCGAGGGCCTGGCCGACGCTGCCCGCAAGCATTCGAGTTTCCAGCCCAGCGTCTGACGGGTCAGCTACTCGATGGCGGTCTTTGCCTGATTGACGATCAGGTCGAGGTCTCTGCTGACCTGATTGTCCGGCGCCGGTTTGGCGAAGAGGAAGCCTTGGGCAAGATCGCATTCGGCCTCGCGCAGCATCCGGGCCTGGGCCCGATTCTCCACGCCCTCGGCGATCACGTAGCACCCGAGATCGTGTGCCATGCGGATCAGGGATGCGACGATCACCCTGTCCTCCTCCGCCAGCCCCAGTCCCTTGACCAGGATGCGGGGCAGTCGGATGACATCGAACCGGCACCGACGCAGGAGGTCTGGCGACCCATAGCCGATGCCGAAATCTTCGAGAGCGATACCCACGCCTTCGGCCTTGAGCTGCTGGAGGGACGGCCACAGCAGGTTGAGTTGGGGCCCGGCGGTGTGGCCGTTGACGTCGAGCAGGACCTGGGTCGGCCGCAGGTTGGCCTCATGGATCGCATCGAGCACGACGGTCAGGAACCGTTCGTCCCGAACGAAGCTGGAATCGAGATTGGTGGAGCCGAAGAGACTCGGGGTGTTCAGACGCCGCGACCAATTGCTCGTGTGCCGGGTGCACTGACGGAGTACCCATGCGTGCAGAGGGACGACGATGGGCGACGCCCGGAGGGCGTCGAGGAACGCCCCGGGTGCGATGAGCTCAGCGCCGTTGGGACCCGCATCCGGCGAGAGCCACCGCAGCACAGCCTCGAATCCGACGACCGTTCCCGAGGTCATCGAGACGATGGGCTGGTAGTAGAGCTGGAACTCGTTGTTGTCGAACGCTCGCTGCAGGCGGACCGCGAGAACATCGGGTTTGCGGCGGGCGCCGTAGGTCTCGTCTCGAACGACGATCCGGCGCGCTTTCTTGGCGCGGGCTTCTGCCAGCGCCGCTTCGGCATCTACCAGTAGAAGGCGTTCGCTCAGGTCGGGATCCGATACGACACCGGACACGGCCACTTCGACGGGGACGACGAAGTTGTCGAACGTCACCTGCTGCGGGAGGCTGGCGATGATGTTCTCCGCGGCCTGTTCCATTTCGTCCGCCCCGAAGACCCCGGGCCAGACGACAGCGAACTCCGAACCGAGATAACGAGCCAGTTGGCCGCGTGCGCTCACCACGGTCGTCAAGGATTCAGCGACGGCCTGGAGCACCTCGTCCCCGACAGCGGACCCGTAGCCGGCGTTGATCTCGGCCAGATTTGCCACCGACACGAGGTACATTCCGAATCGATCGCCGGTCCGGCGGTTGCGCACGAGCTGATGTGATATCCACTCCTCGAGTTGCCACCGGTCCGGAAGACCGGTGAGGCCGTCGGTCTGGATCGGCCCTTCTTCGTGGACAGCATCGATCGGTTTTGGCTCGTCAGTGGAACGGCGAAACACCATGTGGGCTTCCTCGTGCAGGGCGGTGGTGTAGTTATCATCGGCGCTCCGGAAGCCGTCTTGAGCCGATCAGCGCTCAGTGCGCTCCCGCAGGAGAACCTCTTGGGACACGGTCGCAATGTGTGCGCCTTCTGCCGCGAACAGACGCCCGACACTGAGGCCCCTCGACCCGACCAGGGTCTGGGCGGCGGCATCGGACAGGACCCATCGGGTCGGATCTGACGGCCGGTGGAAGTGCATCGCGTGGTCGAGACTGGCGCCGACGAAGACGTCGTGAACCTGTGCGCGTGGCACCTGCCGCGGGTGGATCGAGCGGGGCGGTTCGCTCATCACCGTGTCGGAGATGAATGCGAGAGCACAGGCTGCAATCCTCGGGTCGTCAAAGGGTTCGGTGTTGGCCATACGAACCCAGGTGTGGACAGTTCCGTGGTCGCGACGCACGGTCCGGCGCTCGACCAGATCACCCCAACCCTCGTCGGGGACCGTGTCCGGACCGGGTGTTGCGGGCATCGCCACCGGCGTGATGTCAGCGGCCGAGGGTTCGTCGGTCTGAAAGGACGCCGACAGATGGAGAATGGCACCGCTGCTCTGCCGTGCAACCACGCTGCGGGCGACGAACGACCGACCGTTGCGGAGTCGGTCAACTTCGAACCGAACCGGTTCGGTGTGGGTGCCACCTCGGATGAAGTAGGCGTGGAGCGAGTGGGGACGATACTGAGCGTCGACGGTGAACAGAGCAGCTCGAAGCGCCTGGGCGATCACCTGCCCGCCGAACAGACGCCCCCACGGGTAGCGAGGCGCAATGCCCACGTAGGTATCGGGACCGTGGTGTTCGAGGTCCAGGATCTGAGCGAAGGTCACCTCGCCCACGCGGGCACCGATGTGGAGGTGCCCGTCACCGGCGGTTCGGTCAGCTGGGTCGGAGTCGCTCATGCCGGGCCCAGGATGCCGGAACCAGCCTCCTACCGAAACTGGTTGACGTCGAAGTCCGGATTGAACCCGACCGTCTGTCCGAATTCGTCGTCAGCGACCGGGGTCGGGACGGGCTTTTCGACGGGCGAATCGTCACCGATCTCATGGAGTCCGGGCGCCTGATCGTTCTCGTCGTCGGTGGCACCGGTCGTGTCGGTCGGTTCGGGGACCGACTCGCCGGCCGCGTCCTGCTTGCCGAGTCGTGGTATCCAACCGGGGAGACCGCTGCGGGAAGGCCCAGTCGGGGCGACGCCACGTCGATTGAAGACCGCCGGGAAGCCCGGGTCGTCGTGTACACGACGTTCGGCCAGTCCCGCCGGCGCCTCGACAGAATCCGGCGGATCCTCGACAACGTCGGCGTCTTTTCGCCGCACCGACCGATCCAGACCGCCACCGTCGGCCTGCTCAGCCAGCAACATCGACGAAGCGGTCATCGGCGACAGCGCATCGTTGTCGTGGCTCTCCACGATTTGATGACGGCCATCCAGCCGATCGAGGAGGGAACGCTGTTGACGTCGCACGAACGCCGAAGCTGCCGGATCGTGTCCCGCTTCGACAGGACCCGCCTCGCGCCGGCCACCGGGCTCATGGCTGGGGGCGATTGTGGGGGCATCGTCATCGGCACCGATCGGGTGTCCAGCCGCCCGTCGATCGCCGTCGTCGCTCGACTCGGATTCGGCGCTCGGGTCCTGCGCACTGGCCGAGACAGGGTCCGCACCGCCGGGTGCGAACCGGATGGGGATTCCGCCGACCACCTTGATGTCGGGCGGTAGTGTCGGGTCCTGTCGGTCGGGTCCCGGACGAGCATCGAGCGGAGCGGCTGAGGTGTAGAAGGAGGGGTTGGCGGCCGCCGGCTGGGGACCTCTGCGATCGAACTGCGGGGGCGGCAGCGTATCCGGCTCATCTTCCCGGCGGGCGTTCTCGACCGATGCCAGAGCCAGTCGGTCGTTCTCGTCGGGGGAAACCGACGACAGTCGACGGTCCGGCACGGCGTCGTCCAATGGCTCGAAGTGTGCACCCCCTGGCGGCATCCGCAGCACCAGTTCTGTGGCGATCTGCCGCAGAACATCGGCCTCGTCGTGGCCTATCGGTTCGAGCCGATGGGTTCCGTTGAGCGTCTTGATCATCAACCGACCCGACCGGGGGTCCGAGTGGACCGCCATGATCCCGTCGAGGGGTATCTTGCGTTGTGTGGTGCCGGCATGTCCGCCGGCGAGGAGCAGGTCGATGCACTGCTGAGCCGAGGCCCGGTACCTGCGCGTCTGTTCCACGAAGAAATCGCCGCTCACCGCATAGACAACGTGGCAATCCCGTTCGACGCCGTAACGGCGCCCGTCGCGGACACGGGAGACCGTCCAGACGAGAAGCTCGTCGTCGGGTTCCCATCGACCGGGGTCGTCGATGGACTCGGAGATGGCGCCGACTTCGCGCTGATCGGAGGCGATCGGGTGCACAACGGCTCTATCGGCGTTCCTGAACCCAACTTGAACCCGCCGAGTGGGCAGGTTGAGAAGGTCACCCGGTTTGCTAGCCTCGTGAATTCACACCACCCGACGCAGGTGGGCTGGGGCTTTAGCTCAGTTGGTAGAGCGCTTCCATGGCATGGAAGAGGTCAGGAGTTCGATTCTCCTAAGCTCCACGCATTGTCATTGGAGATGGGAAGCTGTCCGAAACCGACCACGAACGCCAACGCTTCGACGCAGACCTTCGGGACCAGGTCGGGATCGCCATCGCCGCTGCCGACGACCGGAAGGCGCAGGACACCCAGGCGTTCTTCGTCGGTGATGTGATCGGCATCACGGACTGGTTCATCGTTACCAGCGGGAGCAACCCCCGCCAGGTCCGAGCGATCGTCGACAACGTCGAAGCCGAATTGACGATACGAACCGGGGCCAAACCCGTGCGCATCGAGGGCTTGGACAACCTTGCATGGGTGTTGATGGACTACGGAGGCTTCGTCGTGCACGTCTTCCACGCGCAGTCTCGGGACTACTACAAGCTGGAGCGGCTCTGGTCCGACGTGCCGCGGTTCCAACAGAGATCCGCCTGATCCGAGCTCAACCCAGCCGCTCGAGCACGTTGCGATAGTCGGGACCGAGCTGGAGGACGGTGGGATCGTTGGGGCCGATCGACGGGTCGGACCGAACCTCGAGGCCGGCGAAACGTTGGGCCAGTTCGGACCGCTCGGCACCGCCTGTTTCGGGTGAGACTCGCAGCGCGCTCACATCGCCGTCGAAGACGCCCGCATTGGAGATGGCGACGATCTCCATACCCAGCCCTCCGAGCGTTCGTGCTGCGTCGTCGAGATCAGCGCCGCCGGTGCGGTCCTCGATACGTAGGCGAACCCGCTCGCCATCGGCGTACGCGGCCGGAAAAGGCATCACCCGTTGCACGAGCGCCTCGACCCGATCCGCACTGGCCACCGGAGCGCCATCGGCGCCCCGCTCGAGTGGAAGTTGGACGACCTCGTGGAGGCCAGCAGCCACCGTACTTATCTGCCTGCCCAACGGGTCGTCCCCCGCCGGCGGAGGTTCTGCGAGTAGTTCGGTCCAGAACAACTCACGGCGAACCAGGGCCGCCAGCGGATCGATCCCGTCGCTGGTTTGACCGAGGAACACAGCGGCCTTCGCTCCGGTGATCTCGACCGTCCCGACTCCGAAGACCACGTCGCCCGCTCCGTTGGGCACCGGATCCGGATTGTCGAGCAGATAGGACTTGCCGGCCAGGAGTTCAGTCCATCGCGCCGCATCGATCACCTCGACGGTGGGAATCCGCAATCGCAAGGTTGACCCGACTGCGTCCACCGCCGATTCGGGCGAAAGCAGGCCGATGGCTCGGCCGTCAACTTCGAGCTGGCCGGGGATCAGGATCACGGTGCCGCCGCGGGAGGTCTCCCCGACCCCGGCGATCAACGTCACCCCGGTGACCCCGGACGGGCCGAGTTCGACCACGCCGGTGATGGGGGAAGGATCGACGAGCGCCTGCCAGCCCGGCTCGCCCGGTCCCGGGTCCTCTACGAACGTCCCCGTTCTCGTGTCCAACAGGGTGCGGAAGCCGGCATAGGTCAACAGTGGAATGGCGGCGAGCAAGCCGATTTCGACCGCGACGAAGGCTCGGCGAGTCCAGCGCCGGCGACTCATGGTGACGGCGCGACATACAGCCGGTGGGCTGCGATGAGCCCGGACACGGCCGGAGGGATGAGGTGTCGCACGGGGAGATGATCGCGTACGCGCCTGCGAATGTCAGTGCTGGAGATCTGGACGAGCGGACATTCGACCTCGCGCACCCTGAATCCCGCCGGTGCAGTGCCGGGCAGTCCTGGGCGCGCGACGACGAGGAACTCGACGTGGTGCCGGAGCCACTCTGCGTCGTGCCACGTCCCCAGTCCGGCGGCGGCATCGCTACCGACGATCACGGAGAATCGACAGTCTGGATGATCGCCTCGAAGCCGCCGAACCGTGTCGGCGGTGTAGCTGGGACCGCCCGCCTGCAGTTCCACCTCGCTGGCATCGAGCGGTAGTCCGGCGGCCCGTGACGCATCACACGTCTTGCGGACCATCTCCAGCCGTATCGGGGCGGGTGTGATCGTCCGGCACGAGCTCTTCTGCCACGGATCGTTGGCGACCACGAACCACACCTGTCGGAGTGACTCGGCTTCGGCGACACGCTGAGCTGCGATAACGTGGCCCACGTGGATGGGATCGAAGGTCCCACCCAGCAGGCCGATGTGGCGCTGTGTCGCAAGCCGGCGAGGTGCGCGGGTCGGGTCCGATCCGATCATGGCCGACCCCGCTTAGCTTGAGGACGACGAAATCCCTCGCGATCGTGACTGATGTCACTCGACGGACGGGAACCCTTTGTAGTACAAACGACGCTTGGTCTTTGCAACACCCAACTCGTGCCCACAGCCTATCCAGCCTATGGATCACTTCGGCACAAACCGGAACTTGTAAAGAGTGCGACGGAAACAACCCGCCTTCCTAGCACCTCCCAGCCCCCACCTCCAACAAACCCGCACGAGAGTTAGAGACGCGCTACATGAGTGACTCAGTAGGTCAGTACCTGAACGAAATCGGCCTTGTGCCGCTCCTCACCGCAATAGAGGAACGCGAGCTGAGCCAGATCATCGAAAAAGGCCGCGACGCACAGGACGACATCGACGCCGGCCACAACACCCCCGAGAACCGCCGGGCGGTCCGGGCCGCTGCCCGAGCCAAGGACCGCTTCATCCGGGCCAATCTTCGCCTGGTCGTGAGCGTCGCCCGGCGCTACCCGCTTCCCCCGTCGATGGAACTGCTCGATCTCATTCAGGAGGGCAACCTCGGCCTCGAGCACGCAGTCGACAAGTTCGATTGGCGAAAAGGATTCAAGTTCAGCACGTACGCCACGTTCTGGATTCGTCAGGCCATCGGCCGGGCCCTCGATCAGAAGGCCAGCCTCGTCCGCTTGCCGGGCGATCGCTCAGCTTCACTCCGGGCGGCCCTGCGCCAGGTATCCGGCGACGGCGACGAACTCGATGACGAACATGCCCGTCTGCACCGTCTCACCACACCCACCTCGCTGGACCGTACGATCGGCGACGACG
>JAHEJO010000091.1 GCA_024638805.1 Acidimicrobiales bacterium | reverse complement strand
AAGGAGAAGATGCTTGCCGACGCTCGGGCCGGGACCGGCGGTGCAGACACGCGATACCCGACCGTGGCTGTCGACGATTCGCTCGCCGTCCAGGGTGAGGATCGGTTCGTTGCCGCCCTGCATGTAGCGCTTGCGACCCTGGGAGTCGGTGTTGTCCTCGACGGTGAGCGTGCACATCTTCACCTCGGGGTCCTGCGCCCGGGCGGCCAGGTAGGCCGTCTTGCCGATGAAGTCGGCGGCCTTGACCTTGGGTCGGGCCAGGCCGGCTTCGACCGGGTTGTACTCGCTCTCCAGCTCAGCACCCATGAGGCGGTAGCCCTTCTCGAGGCGTCCGGACGTCCCGTACACCCCACCGCCGGTCGGGCGAAGCCCGTAGTCTGCGCCGGCCTCCATGAGCGCGTCCCACAGGGCCGGTCCATTGTCCCATGCGGTGTAGATCTCCCAGCCGGTGTCACCCACGTACGAGATCCTGAACAGCGATGCCTTGATGGGGCCGGCGGCGGTCGCCAGCTCGACATTGCGGAGCGAACCGTAGGGCGACCCCTCCTGGCTCAGGTCATGGTCGGTGAGCTGGCCCACCACAGCGGGTGCGTTCGGGCCCCACACGCCGAGCGTGGTGACGTCCAGGGTCATGTCCCGGAACGTGACCCCCTCGGCCGGCATGTGCTTGTTGATCCAGAACGAGTCCCGTCCGCCGTCGAAGACGCCGGTGACGATTCGCACGGTGTCCTCGGCGGTACGCATCATCGTCAGGTCGGAATGGAACCCGCCGTCGGGGGTCAACCACGGCGTGTACACCGAGCTGCCGACCGGCTTGTCCACCTTGTTGACGGCGAGGTACTCGGCGTAGGCGACCGCTCCGGGGCCCGAAAGCTCGTAGACCTGGAAGGCGCTGAGATCGACCATGCCGCAGTTCTCCCGCAGGTTGAGGTGCTCACCCATGGTGATCGGGCTCCACCAGCGGTTGTCCCATTCGACCTCGCGTTCGCTCAGGCCGTAGCGCTCGACGAGATCGGCGTTGGAGTTGTACCACTGGGGCCGTTCCCAAACACGGGCGCCGAAGAACTCCGCGCCGAGTTCCTGTTGACGGGAGAAATACGGGCTGACCTGGAGGTTGCGCTCGCTCTCCCACTGCTCACTCGGATGCACGATCCCGTAGGTCTTGTTGAAGTGCTCAGCCGATCGGGCCCAGATGTGTTCGTCGCTCTTCTCCTGTTCGTAGAAGCGGGCGACATCGGCTCCGTGGGCGTCGATCACCCGGGGATAACCGAACGTCATCCACTCGGCCACGACCTGCGCCATGCCCGGGCCCTCCTTGACCCACACCGCCGCCGCCGACCACAGGTTGCGGACCTCTGGCAGTTCGCCGAGGCACGGCATGGCATCGGGGGTGAGACTCAGCAGGCCGTTGATGGCGTATTTGATCTCCGCATCGCCGAGCATGTCCATCAGTTCGAGGGCCTGCTCCAGCTGGGGATCGAAGTCGTCGGCTGTGAAGGGCATCTCGGTGGGACTGAGCGCCGCCTCCTCGTTGCTCGGGATCTCATCGGGATGGTGGAATATCGGACGATGGGCGTAGGAACCGACCTCCATCGATCCGGCCGATTGACGCTCGTAGCAGAACGTGTCCATATCACGCACGATCGGGTAGCCGATCTCGTTGTTGGTCTCGGCCAGGATGTCGATCGGTCCCACGTCGGCCATCTGATGAACCGCCGGCACGAGAGGAATGTAGGCGCCGGCCATGTTGGCGATCCGGTTCGACCAGATACCGGATGCGATGACCACGTACTCGGCCTCGATCGTGCCCTTGTCGGTGACGACCGCCTTGATCTTGTTCTGACCGGGCACGTGGCTGTCCTCGGTGATGAGATCGAGTACCTCGGTGTTGGCGAACACCTGGAGCACGCCTTTGTCGAGCGCCTTCTTGCGCATGACCGTGCCGGTTTCGAGCGAGTCGACCACGCTGACCGTCGGGCAGTAGAACCCACCCAGGATGATCTCGTCGTTCACGAACGGCACGACTTCCTTGACCTGTTCGGGGGTGAGCAGATGGGCCTCGACGCCCCACGCCCGAGCGCTGGTCATCCGCCGCTGCAGTTCGTCCATTCGCTCCTGTGTACGGGCGACCTCGATACCGCCGGAGTCGACGCTGAGGCCGAGGTCCCGGTACTGGTTGGCGCTCTGGACGCCGAGCAGGGCCATCTCCTTGTTGTGATCCACCGGGAAGATGAAATTGCTGGCGTGGCCGGTGGAGCCGCCGGGGTTGGGCAATGGACCCTTGTCGATCAGCACCATGTCGGTCCATCCGAGGTCGGTCAAGTGCCCGACCAGGCAGTTGCCGACGATGCCGGCTCCGATGATGACGACCTTGGCCGAGGACGGAAATTCGCTCACGCTTGACCCCCTGGGATGATGTTCTATGCTGACGGCGGATCTACCGCCCTGTGGAAACTTTCCGCAATGCGGAAAGACTAGCTGTAAGGTAGATCACCACCACCGATTCCACAAGATCGGTGGCCAAAAACCACCACAGACCGGAGTACGAAATTCATGGCCTTCCCCTCGGACCTCGAGATTGCCAAAGGCGCCACCCTCAAACCCCTGACCGACATCGCAGCCGCCTCCGGCATTCCCGACGACTGCCTGGAGCCATACGGGCGGGGGGCGGCAAAGATCCGTCTCGACGCGGTGGCCGCCATGCAGGAGCGGCCCGCCGCCAAGTACGTCGTGGTGAGCGCCATCACGCCGACCCCGCTGGGCGAAGGAAAGACGACCACGACGGTCGGGTTGGGTCAGGCGTTCCAGCACATCGGCTCCAGCGCCACGATCGCCATTCGGCAGCCGTCGATGGGTCCGACATTCGGCATCAAGGGCGGTGCGGCCGGAGGCGGCTACAGCCAGGTCGTGCCCATGGAGCTGTTCAACCTGCACCTCACCGGCGACATGCACGCCGTGACCGCGGCCCACAACCTCTGTTCGGCGATGGTCGACGCCCATCTGTTCCACGGAAACGAGACCGGGCTCGACATCAACTACATCACGTGGCGGCGAGTGCTCGATGTGAACGATCGGGCCCTACGCAGGGTCGTGGTGGGCCTGGGTGGCCCCCTCGACGGCGTCCCGCGCGAGACCGGATTCGACATAACCGCCGCCTCGGAAGTCATGGCCGCCCTCGCGCTGTGCACGAGCCTCCAGGACCTCCGTCGACGTCTGGGCCGCATCGTTGTCGGCTACACCAGGCAGGGAGCGCCGATCACCGCCGAGAACATCGGGGCGGCCGGTTCCATGGCAGCGATCCTCATCGACGCGATCAAGCCGAACCTGATGCAGACGCTCGAGAACACCCCCGCGCTCGTCCACACCGGGCCATTCGGCAACATCGCCACCGGCAACTCCAGCATCGTCGCAGACCAGATAGGAACTCGCATGAGCGAGTTCCTATTGACGGAGTCCGGTTTCGGGGCCGACATGGGGGCCGAGCGTTTCTTCAACATCAAGTGCCGCTACTCCGGTCTGTCACCCGATGCCGCCGTGCTCGTGGCCACCGTACGCGGTCTCAAAGCCCATTCGGGCAACCACCACATCGTGGCAGGGAAGCCGCTGCCCGAAACGCTGCTCAATGAGAATCCCGACGAGGTCCATCAGGGCGGCGCCAACCTCCGCAAGCAGCTGGAGAACATGCAGATCCACGGTGTCTCGCCGGTCGTGGCGATCAACGTGTTCCCCGGCGACCACGCCCGCGACATCGAAGCGATCAAGGAAATCGCCGCCGAGTACGGGGCGAGAGCTGCGGTGTCGACTCATTTCTCCGATGGTGGAAAAGGCGCTGCCGAACTGGCCGAAGCGGTGCGCGAGGCGGCCGACGAACCGAGCGACTTCCAGTTCCTCTACCCCTCCGAGGCTTCGCTGAAGGAGAAGATCCATGCCGTCGCCACGCGTGTGTACGGCGCCGACGGGGTGGAATACACCGCCGTGGCCGATCGCCAGCTCGCAAGTTTCACCGCTGCCGGATTCGACGACCTACCTGTATGTATCGCGAAGACCCACCTCTCGATCTCCTCGGATCCGACCAGGAAGGGCGCACCGACCGGTTGGAGCCTGCCCGTGCGCGAGGTACGAGCCTCGGTGGGTGCGGGCTTCATCTATCCGATCTGCGGTGAGATGCGCACCATGCCGGGACTGGGCACCAACCCGGCGGCCAAGAAGATCGACATCGACGCCAATGGCGAGATCATCAACCTCTCCTAGGAAACCGAGCACCACGTGAACATCCAGCCAACCCATTCCGCCCCATCGATCTACCGGCGAGAACTCATCAAGAACATGACCTATGAGCTGGTCCCCATGAAGAGTGCCGACAAGGCAATCTCCGATCTCCCGCCGGGCTCCAACGTCTCGGTCACCTGTTCACCGGTCAAGGGCATCGACGCGACCATGGCCCTCACCGAGCAGATCCGCGAACGAGGCCACCGCCCGATCCCCCACATCGCCGCCCGGCTGGTCGAATCGCTCGAGCACACCAGCCGCATCGCCAAGTGGCTCCGGACCGAGGAGATCGGCACGCTGTACGTGATCGGTGGTGACGCACCCCACCCCGTCGGCCCCTACGACCAGGTTCTGCCATTCCTCGGCGACCTGCTCGACGCCGATCCGGGCCTCGATACCATCGGCGTGGCCTGCTACCCCGACGGCCACGCCCTCATCACTACCCCCGTGCTCCGTGAGGTCCTCCACCGCAAGCAGACCATGCTGCTGGAAGCGGGTGTGCACGGCTACGTGAGCAGCCAGATGTGTTTCGATCCGACGACCATCGTGGACTGGCTCCAGACCGAACGGGACGAGGGCCTGGAACTGCCGCTCCATCTGGGCATCCCCGGTGTCATCAACCAGGCGAAACTCTTGTCGATGGGACTGCGGCTCGGGGTGGGCGCCTCGTTGCGCTACTTGCGCAAGAACCGTTCGAGCGTGTCACGGATGCTCGCCCCCGGCGGCTATGACCCGAACCAGTTGTTGACCCCGCTCGAGCCCGATCTCGAACGTCTGCAGGTCAGCGGCATCCACTGCTTCACGTTCAATCAGGTGGAGAACACTCGGACATGGGCGCAGGCGACGGTCGAGGATCTGAGCTGAGCGGTGATCCGGGTTCCTCGACCGACCGTCGAGGACTCAGCTCCCGCCCGGCTGGGGTTCCCCGCCGATCGTGGCCCAGATCAACGGCACGCCAGGCCGGTAGGCCAGGTGATGGTGGCTGGGAGCGTCGAGGATGACGGCATGGCCCGCCGAGCCCGGCGACAGCCGGCCGACGTCGGTCCTTCGCAGCGCCGCCGCCCCACCCGACGTGGCGGCCTGTATCGCCTCCTCGATCGTCATGTACATGTCGCGCACCGCCAGCGCGATGCAGAACGACATCGATGTGGTGTAGCTGGACCCGGGATTGCAGTTCGAGGCGAGGGCGACTCTGGCGCCGGCATCGATGACCGGTCGGGCGTTGGGATAGGGCTGGCGGGTGGAGAAATCGGTGGCCGGAAGGAACGTGGCGACCGTGTCGCTGCCGGCCAGTGCCTCGATGTCCTCATCGCTCAGATATGTGCAGTGATCGACCGAGGCGCATCCCATCTCGACCGCCAGTTGCACGCCGGGCCCGTGTCCGAGCTGGTTGCCGTGGAGCCTGAGGCCGAGGCCGGCCCTTCGCCCGGCCTCGAGTACCGTTCGGCACTGATCGGCGTCGAAGGCGCCGCGTTCGCAGAAGGCGTCGATCCACTTGGCCGGCCCCCGGGCGGCGTCGAGCATCGCCGAGCAGACCAGCTCCACGTAAGCGTCGGCCCGACCTTCGAACTCGGCCGGCACGAGGTGGGCCCCCAGGAAGGTGGTCTCGTCGGTGAACTCGCCGGCGATATCGAGGCATCTCGCCTCGTCGACCACGTTGAGCCCGTAGCCGGACTTGATCTCGATCGTCGTCGTGCCCGCCGCCCGCGCCTCGACGATGCGGCCACGGGTCAGATCGGTCAGAACCGCGGTGGAGGCAGCGCGAGTGGCGTCGGTCGTCACGCGGATACCGCCCCCGTCGTAGGGCCGGCCGGCCATCCTGGCGCTGAACTCCGAGGCGCGATCGCCGGCGAACACGAGATGGGAATGGGAGTCGACGAAACCCGGTAGCACACACCGACCGGCGGCATCGATCCGATGATCGGCGACCGAGCCGGAGGGTTCCACCGCGAGCACACGATCATCGGCGATGACCACCGCCGCATCGGTGACCAGACCGAGCGGGCCCTCACCCAGTGACGGGTCGTTGGAGATGAGCAGTCCGATGTTGTCGATCACGAGCGTGCCGGTCACGATGCCATGAGCTCCCCGATCGCTGCGGACAGTTCGGCGGGAACGTCGATCGTCGTGTGACGGCCGTCCTCGACGACGATCCGGCCATCGATCACCACGTCGGTCACATCGGATGCGGTCGCGGCGAAGACCGCCGCTTCGACACCGAGATGACCTGCGGTGCCGGCCGTCCGCACCGAATCCAGCGAAACGGCCACCATGTCGGCACGGGCCCCCACCTCGACGACGCCGGCATCGGACCAGCCGAGTGAGCGGTGACCTTCGACGGTGGCCATCCTCAGCAGTTCCCCGGCCGAATGGACGCCACGGTCATGGGACACCAATCGCTCGTTCAACTCGACGGCACGCGCCTCTTCGAAATGGTCGATCACCGCATGGGAATCCGAACCCAGGCAGATCCCGACATCGGCGTGGACGAGACGGCGGGATGGACCGACACCGTCGGCGAGATCCCGTTCGGTCGTCGGACACATGCAGACCCGGGCGCGGCGCGTGCCGAGCGTCGTCACCTCCTCGGAGGTGAGGTGGGTGGCGTGGACGGCGGTGAATCGGGGCGACAGGAGCCCCGCATGGTCGAGTAGCCCAATGGGGCGGACGCCGTGGTATTGCTCACACTGCGTGTTCTCCAGAACCTGCTCGGAAACATGGGCATGGACCGGCACCGCTGTGCTGTCGGCCCAACCGGCCAGGACCTTCATCGACCCGGGATCGACCGCTCGCACCGAATGCACGGCTGCGCCGATCAGGGCGTGATCCCGGGTGGTCAGATCCGACACCCGTTCGACCCACGCGTCGACCGAAGGATCGCAGAAGCGACGTTGATCGGCCGTCGGCTCGGCATAACCGTCACCGGCGAGACCGCCGTGCAGGTAGAGAACATCGAGCAGAGTGATACGGAGTCCCGCGTCGGCGGCTGCCTGGAGCAGTGCCTCGGCCATGGCATTCGGATCGTCGTAGGGTCGGCCGTCGGGCTGGTGGTGCACGTAGTGAAACTCACCGACGGCGGTCATCCCGCTCAATACCATCTCGGCGAACACGGCTCGAGCCACACGGAAGTAGCTGTCGGGGTCCAGCCGCCCGGCAGCGGCGTACATGAGCTCGCGCCAGGTCCAGAACGTTCCCCGTTCGGTCTGGGTGCGGTTGCGGAGCACTCGGTGGAAGGCGTGGCTGTGGGCATTGGCAAGACCGGCGATGACCAGACCGTTCAGTCGACGATCGGTGGGCGCAGGGGCGCGGCCGGCCGAAATCGCCGAGATCCTGCCGTCGTGCACGGCGACACGGACATCGGCAACCGGATGGGCCAATCCGTCGGCGTTCGGCAATGTCGCCGCCTCGCACCAGAAGACGGTGCCGGCCGTCACGACCCGACCCTCTCGACGAACCGCGTGATCCGCTCGACGAACGCCTCCCGGTGATGACGATCGTATTCGTCCCAAGTGGCCAGTGTCCGAGGATCGGCGACCCGGTCCACGAAGAGGACACCATCGAGATGATCGCACTCGTGTTGCCAGGTGCCGGCGGTGAGCCCTCGTTTCGTGGCCGTGTGGTCGTTGCCGTCCCGGTCGGTGTA
The DNA here is from genome assembly GCA_024638805.1 of Acidimicrobiales bacterium. GTDB lineage: Bacteria > Actinomycetota > Acidimicrobiia > Acidimicrobiales > SZUA-35 > JABDIY01. The sequence goes on along the minus strand of JAHEJO010000091.1, from coordinate 3,508 downwards.
GCGGACCTCGATGTTGACGTGGCGGTTGACGAAACCTCGCAACGGCACCGACAGGCACCCTTCGTTGATCTCGACGACCTCGTCGTCGATGGCGGTGATCACCGGGTTGATCGCCACGGTGAGGGAGATCGGTGGTTTGTACGGGTAACGGGGGTTGCGGGTGACCTCCATGACCGCGATGCGTTTGGGCACGCCGATCTGAATGGCGGCCAGGCCGGCGCCGTTGGCGGCTCGCATCGTTTCGATCATGTCGTCGATCAGCAACTGAGTCGCGGAATCGCCGATCTCGTCCGGGCCGATCGTCTCGGCAAGCTGGCGCAGGATCGGATCACCGATCTGTCGTATTCGCCGGATCACGTCGCCGACGATGGGCGCTCGAGCATCGGGACCTTCATGCCGCGTTCGGTCGCCACCTCGATCGCCCTGTCGTAACCTGCGTCGACGTGGCGCATGACGCCGGTGCCCGGATCGTTGGTGAGCACGCGTTCGAGCTTCTCGGCTGCGAGATCGGTCCCGTCGGCGACGCAAACCTGGCCGGCATGAATCGATCTCCCGATCCCGACCCCACCGCCGTGATGCAGACTCACCCAGGTGGCGCCAGACGCCGTGTTGAGGAGTCCGTTGAGAAGTGGCCAGTCGGCGATGGCATCGGAGCCGTCGAGCATGTCCTCGGTTTCACGGTAGGGCGAAGCGACAGAACCCGAGTCGAGATGATCGCGGCCGATGACGATCGGGGCGGACACCTGACCGCTGCGGACCATGTCGTTGAAGCGAAGGCCCAGCCGGTGCCGTTCGCCGTACCCGAGCCAACAGATACGGGCCGGCAATCCCTGGAACGCCACCCGTTCGCCAGCCATGTGGATCCATCGAGCGAGCGAGTCATCGTCGCCGAACTCCTCCAGCACGGCCCGGTCGGTGGCGGCGATATCGGCGGGATCACCCGACAGCGCAACCCATCGGAACGGCCCTTTGCCTTCACAGAACAGCGGTCGGATGTAGGCGGGCAGGAATCCGGGGTACTCGAAGGCCCGGTCGAAGCCGCCCAGTTTGGCTTCGGCCCGAAGGCTGTTGCCGTAGTCGAAGACCTCGGCGCCGGCGTCCTGGAACCCGACCATCGCCTCGCAATGCTGAGCCATCGCCGCCCGCGACCGACGTATGAACTCCGCCGGATGGTTCTTCCGCAGTTCGACCGCCGCCTCGGGAGTGAGATCGTTGGGCATGTAGCTCATCGGATCGTGGGCGCTGGTCTGATCGGTCACGATGTCGGCGGCCACGCCGTGGGCGAGGAGGCGGGGGACGATGTCGGCGGCGTTACCGAGCAGCCCAACCGACAGTGGCCGTCGCTGCGCTTTGGCCTCGGTCACGCGATCGACCGCGGATCGGTAGTCGGGGGCGATCTCGTCGAGGTAGCGGTGGGCGACCCGACGGTCCAGCATGTGCTGGTCGACATCGATGATGAGCACGACGCCGTCGTTCATCGTCACCGCCAACGGTTGTGCCCCACCCATGCCGCCGGCTCCGGCGGTGATCGTCAACGTCCCGGCCAGCGTGCCACCGAAGCCCCGCCTGGCGATCTCGGCGAAACACTCGTAGGTTCCCTGGAGGATTCCCTGGGTGCCGATGTAGATCCACGATCCCGCCGTCATCTGCCCGTACATGGTCAGACCGAGATGCTCCAACCGTCGGAACTCCTCCCAGGTCGCCCACTCCGGCACCAGGTTGGAGTTGGCGATGAGCACCCGAGGCGCCCACTCGTGGGTGCGGAAGACACCCACCGGTTTGCCACTCTGGACGAGCATCGTTTCGTCGGGTCTGAGCCCGGTGAGCGTGTGGGCCATCGCGTCGAACGCCGACCAACTTCGGGCCGCCCGTCCGGTCCCGCCGTAGACCACCAATTCGTCGGGATTCTCCGCAACCTCCGGATCGAGGTTGTTGTGGAGCATCCGGTAGGCGGCCTCGATCTGCCAGTTTGCACAGCGAAGTGATGATCCGGTCGGCGCACGAACGGTTCTGGGTGTGCCGGGGCGCTGGATCGGAGCCATAGTCGAGTCTCCACCACATCGGCTTGCGTTGTCAACAGATGACACGTATTGTCACCTCATGACATCGGCATCCACGGTTCCGCGATCGGTCGATCGGGTGCTGAACCTGCTCGAGTTCGTCGTGGAGCAGCGGTCGACCACATTGAGTGCCGCCGCTGCGGCAACCGACCTCACACCCACCACCGCCCTGCGCTATCTGCGGGCGCTCGAGGCCCGCTCGTACGTGAGCAGAACCGCCAATGGCTCCTACACGGTCGGGCCGATACTGGAGGCGATCAGCGATTCGGTTCGCCACAGCGGATCGGCGGCCCGTCTCGCCACCCTGGCCGAGCCGTATCTCCGGCGACTCGCGCAGCGCACGGGTGAGTCCTCGTATCTGGCCATCCGGCGGAGTGACCACGCCATCTACGTCGCCACCCACGAGAGCTCCAAGGCGATACGTCACGTGGGGTGGGTCGGCCGATCCGTCCCGATCAAGGGCACGGCGGTCGGCGAGGCGCTACGCGGTCTCGACGGGCCCCGATTCAAGAGCTCCACGGTGGAGCCCGACGTCGCCGCCGGGGCCATCACGGTGTTCGACGGCGACGACGCCGTAGGAGCCCTGACCGTCATCGGTCCCGCATCCCGGTTCGGCCGGTCCGCACAGCCCACGTTGTCCCGGGAACTGCGCGCCGCCGCGCAGGGACTGAGCGGCGAGCTCAGGCGGAACGGGAAGGGTGCCGCATGACCACGATCGAGCTGAACGGACCGGGGGTGTCCATCGCCGATGTCGTGGCGGTGGCACGAGAGGATGCGACGGTCGAACTCACCGGCCCGGCCCGAGAGCGCATCGAGGCGGCGCGGGCGATCGTCGATCGGCTCAGCGAGGGTCGACCCACGTACGGCGTCTCCACCGGTTTCGGCGCCCTGGCCAACATCACCATCGCACCCGATCGTCGCGCCGCCCTGCAGGCGGCACTGGTCCGCTCCCACGCCGCCGGCATGGGCCCACCGGTGGAGCGGGAGGTCGTGCGGGCCATGGTCTTCCTGCGGCTGCGGACCCTGTCGCTGGGCTACAGCGGCGTCCGAACGATCGTTGCCGACGCAATGCTGACGCTCCTCAACGCCGGCGCGACACCGATCGTGCCCGAGCACGGTTCGCTCGGCGCCAGCGGCGATCTCGCCCCGCTGGCCCATGCGGCGCTGGCGCTACTCGGTGAGGGAGAGGTCGACTACCGAGGGCGAGTGCAGCCGGCGATCGACGTGCTCACCGAACTCGACGTGCAACCGCTGGAGCTGGCCGAAAAGGAGGGGCTGGCACTCACCAACGGAACCGACGGCATCCTCGGCCAGCTGTGCCTGGCCCTGCACGACGCCGCTGTGCTCCTCGATCACGCCGACATGACCGCCGCCCTCACCGTCGAAGGTCTGCTCGCCACCGACCGCGCCTTTGCCGCCGACCTCCAGGCACTGCGACCTCATCCAGG
>JAHEJO010000198.1 GCA_024638805.1 Acidimicrobiales bacterium | reverse complement strand
TCCTGGACCTGGAGAACTACGAGCTGAGCCAGGTCGGGGCGGACCGCCCCGAGTCGAGCCTGATGTTCGCCAAGTTCGACCCGGCGGGTGAGCGCGTGGCGTACGTCAGCGAGCACGACATCTTCGTGGAGAACATCGCCACGGGTGACGTCGTTCGACTCACCGATGATGGATCGGAGACCCTGATCAACGGTACCTTCGACTGGGTCTACGAAGAGGAGTTCTCAGCCCGGGACGGATTCCGGTGGAGCCCCGACGGCGCCTCGATCGCCTTGTGGCAGCTCGACGCCGAGGGCGTGCGCGACTTCCTGATGATCAACAATACGGATTCCGTCTATTCGTACACCATTCCCGTCGAGTACCCGAAGGCCGGGGGCACCAACTCCGCGGCTCGCGTCGGGGTGATTTCGAGCGCGGGAGGAGAGGCCACGTGGTGCAACGTTCCAGGTGACCTGAGGGACAATTACATCCCCCGGATGGAATGGGCGGGCGACACGGACGAGATCGTCATTCAGCGCATGAACCGGCACCAGAACGTGAACCAGGTGATGCTCTGCGAAACCGCCTCCGGCGAAGTGGAGACGGTCTTGACCGAGACCGATCCCGCCTACCTCGATGCGGTCAGCGACTGGGAGTGGCTGGACGGCGACAAGGAGTTCACCTGGGTCAGCGAGCGATCCGGCTGGCGGCACCTCTACCGGGTGTCGCGGGATGGCAAGAAGGTCAGGGCCGTCACCGACGACGACGATGACTGGGAGATCATCAGCATTCAGCGGATCGATGAAGACGGAGGCCGGGTCTACTTCATGGCATCACCCGAGACGGCGACGCAGCGCTACCTGTATCGGGCGCGCCTCAACGGGCGAGGGGACGCCGAGAGGCTAACGCCGGAAGGCCAGCCGGGAACGCATGGATACAACATCTCCCCGGATGCCCGCTTTGCCCTGCACACCTACTCGAGCTTCGGCTCTCCGGCGGTCACCGAGCTGATTCGGCTGCCGGACCACGAGGTGATCCGGACGCTGGTAGACAACAACCAGCTCAGGGAAACGGTGGACGCGCTGGAGCGCGGCGAGGTCGAATTCTTCCAGGTGGATATCGGCGACGCGCTGCTGGACGCCTGGATGATGTACCCGCCCGATTTCGACCCGTCCAAGAAGTATCCGATCCTGTTCTACGGATACAGCGAGCCGTGGGGCCAGACCGTGCAGGACTCGTGGGGCGGTGGGAATTACCTATGGCACCTGATGCTCACCCAGCAGGGTTACATCGTCGCCAGCGCGGACAACCGCGGCACACCGGGGCCACGTGGCCGCGACTGGCGGAAGGCCCTGTACCGTAACATCGGCCAGCTGAACGTGGCCGACCTGAGCGCCGCCGCACGGGTCATCGTCTCCCGCCCGTACGTCGATGCCGAACGCGTCGGTACATGGGGATGGAGCGGTGGAGGGGAGATGGCCCTCAACCTTCTCTTCCAGTACCCGGATGTGTACGGCACGGCGATCGCCGTCGCCGCTGTGTCCCACCAGAAGTACTACGACACCATCTACACCGAGCGGTATATGGGCCTCCCGGACGAGGCGGCCGAGGACTACGAGGCAGGGGCGCCGATCACGCATGCGAAGAACCTGGAGGGCAACCTTCTCCTGGTGCACGGAACGGCCGACGACAACGTGCATTACCAGAACTTCGAGGCCCTGGTGAACGAGCTTATCCGGCACAACAAGCACTTCACCATGCTCTCCTACCCCAATCGGTCGCACGGCATTTTCGAGGGCGAGGGCACGCGGAGGCACCTGTACACCGAGATGACGCGCTACCTCAACGAGAACATGGCTCCCGGCGGGATCCCGCAGGAATCGGGAACCGACTGAGGAGATATCGCCCCTCGCGGAGACGGTTCTCCGCTGGATCGAGGCCCGGCCCGGGAACATCCGGCGCCGGGCCTCGGTACGTGTGACCGGGAACGGGTAAACGCCCGTACCTCCCCATCTGTCAATAGAGCGTGAGACCCGAGGTTTCCGTATCTTGCCCGACCGCGGCGCGAGCCCGCGCCAGGCCCATGTGAGTACCGCAGAACAAGGAAGATCCGATGACATCAATGAAGCGTTTTACGTCCGGCCTGCCGATCCTCGTGGCCCTGTTCGCCCTCCTGGCGATCGTCCCCGCGAGTGACGCGCAGGAAACGACGGATGCCAGCAAGGTGACGCTGGACCGGCTGTTCGGGTCCGGGGACTTCTTCCCGGATTTTCCGGGTCAGTCGAGATGGCTGGAGGATGGATCGGCCTATACGAGCCTCGAGCGGAGCGAAGCGGGATCGGGCCGCGATCTCGTTCGTTACGACGCCGCGACGGGCGAACGCGAGGTGCTCGTGGCCGCGGCGCAACTGGTTCCCGAGGGTGAGACCCGACCGCTGGGCATCCAGAACTACGTGTGGTCGCCGGACGGCTCCAAGCTGCTGATCTACACCAACTCGCAGCGCGTGTGGCGCTTCAACTCGCGCGGCGACTACTGGGTGCTGGACCTCGATAGCGGCGCCCTCCGCCAGATGGGCGCCGACCGGCCCGAGTCCAGCCTGATGTACGGGAAGTTCGACCCATCGGGAGAGCGCTTCGGGTACGTGAGCAAGAACGACCTGTTCGTCGAGGACGTGGCGACGGGGAAGGTCATGCGGCTCACCGATGACGGCTCCGAAACGATCATCAACGGAAATTTCGACTGGGTGTACGAGGAAGAGTTCTTCATGCCGTTGCCGGCCGACGGCTGGCGCTGGGCCCCGGACGGAAAGTCGATCGCCTATTGGCAGCTTGATGCCGAGGGAATCGGTGTGTTCGACATGATCAACAACACCGACTCGACCTACTCGTTCACCATCCCGGTGCAGTATCCAAAGGTCGGCACCCAGAACTCGGCGGCCCGCGTGGGCGTGGTGAGCGCGGGCGGAGGTACGACCGTATGGTGCGACGTGCCCGGCGATCAGCGGGACAACTACATTCCGCGCATGGAGTGGTCCGGCAACGGCGACGAGGTGGCGATCCAGCGCATGAACCGCCACCAGAACAACAACCA
>JAHEJO010000090.1 GCA_024638805.1 Acidimicrobiales bacterium | reverse complement strand
GTCTCCTCTTGACCATGGTGGCCGATGGCGTGCCCTCGATCTGGGTGTGGATCGTGTGGGCGTGCGCGGCCAATGCGGTTGGCATCTTGGTGTCATCCATCTGTGCGGCGCTCGCACTCGACCCGATGGGCCGGATCGCAGGGACCGCGGCGTCGATCCTGGCGTTCGCCCAACTCGCGCCCGGCTCGATGTTGGCGGCACTCGTCGACAGTCAGATCGACTCGACCGTCACTCCCATGTTGCTGGGCTCCCTGCTCTACGGAGCGCTCGGCTATGGCTGTCTCCAGTGGTCGCTGCGTGACCGGTCGGCGTCGCCGGACGCGGAAGCGGCGGTGCCGGTGAGCTGATGGGTTCGAATCGGGAGGGCCTGGCTGGTATCAGGAATCGTGTGAGTCGTTCACGCTGCGGTCTTGCTCGAAATGAAGTAGTTTGGTATCCGTAGAGGGGATGTGGCGGTGGCGGGCGCCGACAGCCGACGGGCGGTGGATGAGCAGATGGCGGGTCAATTGCAGATGAATGGACCGGGCGTCGATGACGACGGGCACTGGGTCGACGCGGTCGGATTCGACATTCTCATGGATCTGGCCGGAGTCGAGCGTCCACGCCCGACGGTGAGCAGATTCCTCTTGATCGATCCGACCCGAGGATGTCTCGTGATCGATCCGACCCGAGGAACCCTCGACACGCTGTGCGACTGGGCAGCGGACACGATCGGCAAGGGAGCGGTGACGGACTCGGCTCTGAGGTCGGCGGTTTCGATTCGTTTGTCGGCGATCGGGTCCGTCGTTGCCGAACGGGACAGGTTTGTGGTGCGTCTCGTCAGTGCGGGTGTCGGCATCCGAGCCGCCTCCGAACTGGCCGACAGCTGGATCGACTTCGAGGTTCCGGGTTCGCCGCCAGAGCGCGCCTTCGAGACCGCCTTTCTGTTCGGAGGAGCAGATATCGCATCGGATCTGGTGACGTTGATCGAATCCGGCCGGGTTCGCGAGATCGTGTACTGCGGGAACGCCGACTGGACGGTTCGCGTCGAACAGGGTCCCCAGCGAGCAAAGCTCGTCGACTATCTCACTCTCCAAGCGGCTACCTCGGTTCCTGGTGTTCAGCTCATCAAGTTCGAGCTGACGCCAGCCCGTCCATCGCGCGTCGTGGCCGTTCCCAACGGTCCGGTGAACGGGGACGCTTGGCGGGAGCTGATGGGTTGGGTGGAGGAGCGGCCGGTCGTTCAGTGGCCCAGAGCGGGTGCCGCATCACACGATCTCGCACATTGGACATGCCCCGAGGTGCCCGACCCCTTCGGTCCTCCCGAGGGCCCGTGGACGATACTGCCGACGCAGACCGCTGCGCTGCTGGCGCGCATGAGCCGGACCTACCTTCCCATGACCGAGGAGGACTATGCGATCGGATCCAATCCGGCTCCAAGTCCGATTTGGATGGCGTCGCCCACAGACTCTCAAGAGGAAGACCTCGTCACCGTTCCCTACATGAGTCTTGAGGACGTACGTGAGGGCCCATTCCCGCCGGAACCTACACGGCGCGTCATCACCACGCGCGACGCCGACGGAGCCGTCAAACCGCTCGCGGACCTGAGTCCTGCCATGCGACGATGGATCTATGCCCGTGCATCGGAACTGGGTGACATCCACGAGTTCAGCTCGGAGGGCCGCGACCGCGGACTCTGGTGGGGCTCGATGGAACCCCGTCTACCGACCGGACCCTTCGTCTGCCTTCCGGTGATCGGATCGCACTTTGCGCCCGTGGCCATGAGCGATCCCGTCTGGACGGGCCCGGGGATCATCTGGTTCGAGCCGCGGTTTCTCGAAGCTGAGATCGTGGCGGCGTTGTTGACCGCGGGGCCGCTCCGAGAGCAGGTTCGTGCGACGTCAGCCCTCGACGAGGCCGGGCGGCGAGTCCTCGCCATGGAAACCCTCACCCGGCTCTCTCTTCCAAAACGCGTGCTTCCGCTGATCGCCGACGAGCTGCGGGCTGCGTACAGAGCCGGGGATTCAGGTGAGCTGGAGCGTCTGGCCAACGAGGTGTACACCGGCAACGAGCGGGCACAGCATCGGGCCCGCTCGGGCAGCGGGTTGTTCTTCTAGCGGCTCGGACTCCCCGAGCAGCTGGGGATGCGAGACGCATGTAGGGTCAGGTCGTGAGCGATCTACCCGAAGTGGTTGACCCGACTACGGTCACAGCCGGGTCGACCGGGGAGGCGATCTCAGTGGCATTCACGCGGTCCCTTCGGGAGGCCGGTCTGCCGATCCCGATCACCGCGACGTTGAATTTCGCTACCGCGCTCGATCGGGTCGGCGTCGGCCAGCGGGATGCTCCCTACTGGGCCGGCAGGGCGACGCTGGTCTCCCAGCCCGAGGACATCGTCGTCTACGACCGGATCTTCGCTGCGTTTTGGGAGCAGAAGTATGGCGAGTGGATGAACCTCGAAGGTGCCCCGCCTCCGGTAACCCTGGCGCTCGATACCGATGACGAAGGTTCGGACGACTTTGGCGATGCTGTCGATGACGACCTCCAGTCGGTGCGTTTCAGCCGGGCCGAAGTGCTGCTGGACAAGGACTTCGCCGATTGCTCACCACAGGAGCTCGCTGAACTTCAGAAGATGATGACCCAGATGCGCTTCACGACCCACGCACAGCAGAGTCGGCGACAGGTCCCGACCCGTCGTGGTGGCGATGCGCCCGACCTACGACGAACGATCCGGCTCGCTCTCAAGCATCAGGGCGAGCCGTTGCGCTGGTTGCACACCCGCAACTCGGTCAAGCCTCGCCGCCTGGTCATGATTCTCGACGTGTCGGGGTCGATGGAACCCTACGCACGCGCCTTCCTCCGGTTCAGCCATGCCGCGGTGGTGGCTCGTGGCCGGGTCGAGGCGTTTGCTGTCGGGACTCGACTGACTCGACTCACTCGGTATCTCACCAACCGCGATCCGGATGTGGCTCTGACCGCGGCCACACCCGAGGTGAAGGACTGGTCGGGCGGAACCCGTCTGGGTGACACGATCGCCCAGTTCAACGATGAATGGGGCATCCGCGGGCTGGCCCGCGGCGCGGTTGTCGTCGTCCTTTCCGACGGATGGGATCGGGGCGACCCCGAGATCCTCGGCGAACAGATGGAGCGGCTGCATCGGGTCACCCACCAGCTGATCTGGGTCAACCCGCTCAAAGCGTCGGAGGGTTATGCCCCGGTGGCGGCGGGGATGGCGGCGGCCCTACCCCACGCCGATCTGTTCCTGTCCGGTCACTCGTACCGGTCGTTGGATCACCTCGCCTCGATCCTCTCCCGTTCCACCCTGCGCTGACGGAGCGGTTCTCCAGGGGCGATTCCTCCAAGCTGCCAGCTGCCTGCCGATTGGCACCGGTGGAGTGCGCCCGTTCCATTCGAGGTCGTCATGGGCGCTGACGGATGGCTCGTGCTGGTCGTGCTGGTGGCGATGATCGCCGGTCTCGGGTTGCGGCGGGTGTCGCCTACGGTCGGCGTCGTCGGCGCGTTGATACTCCTGTTCGTCAGCGGAGCCGCCGACGCGGACATCGCATTCGCCGGGTTCTCCAACGCGGCTCCGCTGACGATCGGAGCTCTGTACGTCGTCGCCGGCGCGGTCCGGCACACCGGTGCTCTCGCGTTCGCCTTGACGAAGCTGGCCGGTGGACGCGGAGCCGGCCGGATCGTGCTGGGATCCGCCGTGTCCAGTGCCTTCGTGGCCAACACGCCTGTCGTCGCCATCCTGATCGATCCGGTTATCCGTTGGGCGAGGGAACACAACCGCGACGCATCCCAGGTGCTGATCCCGCTGTCCTACGCCACGATTCTCGGCGGCATGATCACCATCATCGGAACCTCGACGAATCTGGTCGGTTCGGGAATCCTCGAGGAGCTGTCGTTCGATCCCCTGTCCTTCTTCGAACCGGCACGATTCGGGGTGCCCGTGGCGGTCGCCGGTCTGGCGATCACCGGCTTTCTCGGACCGCGCCTTCTGCCGGCTCGTCCCTCGGATGGAATCAGCGACTCCGCAAGCATGCCGCCTGAGTTCGCCGTGTCGTGTGAAGTCGTCGCCGGTGGGCCAATGGATGGTGTCCCGGTCGAGAAGGCGGGCCTGAGGAACCTTCCCGGACTCTTCCTGGTGGCGCTGCATCACGCGCGCGGCGGAGAGATCGTGGCCCCGGTCTCTCCCCACCATGTCCTGCGAGCGGGCGACGTCTGTTCGTTTGTGGGCTCGGTGAACGACATCGTCGAGCTCCAGAACCGTCCCGGGCTCCGGTTCGCCGAAGCCGAACAACTCGGCGCGTTGGAGGACGGCCAACACGCATGGTTCGAGGCGGTCATCGGGAATGGCTCGGCGCTGGTCGGACGAACCTTGAAGCAGGCCGAGTTTCGCGGCCGGTACCAGGCGGCCGTGGTTGCGCTTCACCGATCGGGTCGTCCGATCGCCAAGAAGCTCGGCGACGAGCGGCTTCGTCTGGGCGACTCCCTCCTGCTCGTCTCGGATCTCGGCTTTGCCGGACGCTGGGATCGGAGAAGCGATTTCGTTCTCGTGCGGCGGCGCTCCGAACCGCCGCCGACCGCCTCGGGCAAGTCCGCCATCTCCCTCGCGATTCTCGGCGCGGTCGTCGTGCTGTCGCTGTTCCAGATCACCGATGTTCTGCGAGCTGCTGTGATCGGGGCCGCGTTGACCGTTGCCACCGGGGTGCTCTCGCCCCGGCAGGCCCGCGATGCGGTCGATCTCAACGTCGTGGTGCTCATCGCCGCGTCGATTGGGCTCGGGGGTACGGCGGCGGGTTCAGGCCTCGCCGAGAGACTCGCACAGGGTTTGACCGACGCACTCGCTGCGGTCGGTGCGTGGGGGGTTGCGTTGGGTGTCGTCGTGGCGGCCCTCGTTCTCACCGAGTTCGTCACCAATGCCGGCGCCGTCGGCATCATGGTCCCGATCGCGGTCTCCGCCGCCACCGGCGTGGGTGCGGACCCTCGACTGTTCGCGCTCGGTGCGATCGCGGCGGCCAGCGCATCGTTTCTCACGCCGATCGGGTATCAGACGAACACGATGGTCTACGGACCGGGCCGCTACCACTTCACCGACTATTCGCGGTTGGGTGTGCCGCTCACGGCGATGGTGATCGCCGTCGTTCCGCTCTTCATGGTGCACGGTCCCCTGTGGTAGCCGTCGATTCTCGTCAGCTGTTTCGACGATCGATGGGCGATGTCGACGTGACCTTGGTGGTGGACGCAGCTCACCGCCATCAGCAAATCAGCGCAGACGATCAGCGAACCAGTCGAGAATGATCTCCGCTCGTTGCACCCTGTGGATCGGCGACCCGGTCCGCGACAGTTCATGGTGCTCGCCGGGAAAGCGGTAGAAGTCGACGGGTGTGCCCCTCAGGCGCAGGGCCACCCACAGCTCTTCCGCTTGAGAGACGGGGCATCGCTCATCGTCCTCGGAGTGGAGCAGCAGCATCGGTGTCGTGATCTGGTCGACCAGCCTGATCGGGGATCGCTCGGCGTAGAACGCCGGATCGTCGAGGTGGGATACCCCGAACTGGAGTCGGAACCGTGTGGCGATGTCGCTGTTCCACTCCAAGGCCATGAGGTTGTTGACCGCCCGCTCCGAGCAGATGCCCTTGAACCGTCCGCCGTGGAGCGCTGCCAACCAGGTTGCCATGTAGCCGCCGTAGGACCCGCCGAGCATCCCGACCCGGTCGCCGTCGCAGAACGTGAACCGATCGAGGGCTCCGTCGAGAATGCTCATCACATCATCGATGTCGACCGAGCCCCAGCCACGCCCGGCGCAAACCGGATGCTGCGGGCCCACGATCGCCCGACCCCACCCGGTGTCGCGCCCGCTCGCGCCCCTCGGGTTGCCCATCACGACGACAAAACCGGCAGCTGCCTGCATCTGGGCTTCGTCGAAGAAGTAGTCGCCGTACTGGGCGAAGGGACCCCCGTGCACGTTCAGCAGCACCGGGTATTTGCGGCTCGCATCGAAACCGGCCGGACGCATGATCCAGGCATCGATGTCGTTGGTGCCGTCGGCGGTGGGCACGGTGAACCTCTCCCAGCCCAGGAGCTTCCCCATGAGTGGCTGGGCCACGGTCGTGCGCTGTTCCTCGCCGACGAACAGTTCGGCCGGGCTGGTCGTCGAGGTTCGGGACGTGGCGAGCGTACCTGCCGCCCAGGAGAGCCCGGTCACCGTCGACGGGCCGGTGGTGATCGCTTGCGGTTCGGCCGATCCATCGACAGCCAATCGGTACACGTGGGTTTCGCCCCGATCCTCGGCAACGGCCAACACCGCATCGTTGCCGACCCATTGCGGCCTCGGCGTACCGGTCGCCACGGTGAATGTCCGATCGAACCCCGGATTGGCCACGATCAGGTTCGTGTTGACCTGCTCAGCTTCGCTGGTCGATGTGATGAGTACCTGGTCGTTGGTGGGATAGATGCGCACGTCGGTCGCGCCGATGAAGGCCACCTTCGTGCCGTCGGGGGAGACCGACGGGTTGGTGTACCGCCCGTCACCGGCGGTGAGCCTGGTCAACCCGGCCTCGTCGACCACCGAAACCATGTAGATGTCGCTGGCATGATCGAGATCCCAGGTGTCGTGCCGCTGAGCGGAGGTGACGATCGCCGACGAATCCGCCAGCCAGGATGTGCCGGCGTGCTGGAACCCACCCGGGGTCAGATTGCTGGGTGGTGATGTGCCGTCGGCTCTGACGACGTGGACGTGGGCGGGGCGGTCGGAGATCCAGCCCTCTCCGTCGCGCCTGCTGCCGAACCGCTCCACTTTTCTCGGCGATTGCCACGAGGCATCCTCGGCGTCGTAACGTTCGTCGCGGGTTCTGCTGATGAAGGCGATCCATTTCCCGTCCGGTGACCATGTGACGTCGTCGATCCCTTCGGGCATCGTCGCGATCGTCCGAAGCTCACCGGGGACCGCGACAGGAATGACGTGCAGGGTGGCCTCGCCCTCCTTCTCGCTCCGCTGAGAGGTGAAGGCCAGGAACCAACCGTCCGGCGACCAGCACGGACTGCCATCGTGATCGCCGCCGGTCAGGGGCGTGCCGTCAAGCCAGACCCGTGTGAAGGTGGTGTTCTCCTCGAGACTTGTTGTCGCCACCACGCAGGCGATTCGCTCACCATCGGGCGACACGGCCGGCCCGCTGGCCCAGCTGCGACCGTCGATGAGTCCTCGGGCGATGTCGATGTGGGTCTGCTGGTCGGCCATGGCCGCAGGCTACGAGGGCCGAATGGGTGAATCCCCCCCGGGCGCACCAGGTCGTTGCGCCCCGGCGGGGGAAGGTGACCCACGACGCCCGAGGCCAACTGCGGGCCAGATCGTGGCACCATGGGTCTCTGATGGGTTCGGGTACGGCGTTGGTGAGGCGGGCTTGGTTTACCGCCGTGTTGTTGGCCGCTGGGTGTACCACGCCGTCGGTGGATGACAGCGCCGACCAGAACGACCAGACGTCGGCATCTGAGAGCAGTGAAGTGGCCGGCGGATCCGCCACCGGCACCACGACACCCATGGAGGCTTCGGTCGTCGTCGCCGAACCGACCCCGCCGCCTGGTTGGTACGTCGGACCGGGCGGAGACGATTCGAACGACGGTCGCACCCCGGACTCCTCGTTCGCGACCATTGCGTATGCGGTCAAACAGCTCGGGCCGGGGGACACGTTGTGGATCCTCGATGGGGTGTACGAAGAGAACGAACGTCAGGACTCCGGCATCGTCGTCGAGGCCTCCGGTACAGCAGATGCGTGGATCAGGATCGCCGCCTTCCCGGGCGCCGAACCCGTGATCCGCACCGTCCACAAGAACGGATTGAAGGTCGAGGGAGGAAGCTACATCGAGATCGAGGGCCTCACATTCGAAGGTTCGATCGATCCCGGCAGCACGGCCTATACGGGTGCGGGAATCAACGTGGACGGCCTGTTCGGGATTCAGGCGAAAAACCACCATGTTCGGGTGATCGGCAACACGATCTACGGCTTCGGCGCCGGGGGGATTCCCGTGACGGGAACCAGCCATGTCGAGGTCAGGGACAACGTGATCTTCGAGGTCGCCTCGGCCGAACCCTCACAGCACTCGGGGATCTCGATCCTCGAGCCACAGAATCCTGGCTTCGACGACGACGCCAACGGCTATTCCAACTACATCACCGGGAACGTCGTCTATGAGGTGGAGAACAAGGTTCCCAATGCGAACGGCGACTTCACCGACGGCAACTGCGTCATCGTGGATCGGACCGTGATCAACGACTACACCGGGCGTACGCTCGTCGCCAACAACGTATGTGTCGACAACGGTGGCCGCGGAGTTCAGATCTTCAGATCCTCCCGGGTCGACGTTGTCCACAACACCCTCTACGGGAACCTCAGGACCGCCGAGATCGCCGCCTTTGGCGGCGAGTTGGGGGCGTACCAGTCGACCGACGTCGTCTTCGCCAACAATCTCGTCTTTGCCACCGAGGGTCTGCCGCCGGCTCGGGCGTTCGATTCCAGTGACATCGAGTTCTTCAACAATCTGTACGTCGCGTCACGGCCCGCAGACTATGCCGGTAGTCGGGCCGAAGGCGACCTTGTACTCGACGGGTCCGCCGATCTCGTGGTCTCCGCCGGCACGGATCCGACCCCCGGCCTGTTCGACCTCACCGAGGACTCCGTGGCCATCGACGCCGGGACCGATCAATTCGCAGAAGTTCTCCTTCGGGATTTCACCGGCCGGCTGCGCGTCCTTGGCGACGCCCCGGATATCGGCGCCTTCGAGTTCTCGGGGTAGTCCGCCTGCACTCAGGCCATGATGGTGATCGTGTCGAACAACGGTTCGGCCAGGACAGCGTCGCCATCGATCTTCAGTCGGAGCGTCGAACCGGGTGGCAGGCTGCCCAGTTGTGGCGGGGAGCGAGCACCTGTGACCGAATTAACGCGAAGTTCGGTTGAATAGGGACTTTCGCAATTACCTTCACGCGACGCCAGCGTCTACAACGGGAGTCATGAACGCTCCCGACTACGTACAGCATGATGGTCTGAAGGCCTGGGTCCAGCAGATGGTTGATCTCTGCAAGCCCAAGGACATCCATTGGTGTGATGGCTCCCAGGAGGAATACGACCGCCTCTGTCAGGAACTGGTCGACGCCGGCACGTTCACCAAGCTCAACGAGGAACTCAGACCCAACAGCTTCCTCGCCCGCACCGACCCCAGCGACGTCGCCCGGGTCGAGGGAAGAACGTTCATCTGTTCTCGAACCAAGGGTGACGCCGGACCCACCAACAACTGGATGGACCCCGATGAGATGAAGGGCATCCTCAACGGGCTGTTCGACGGGTGCATGGCCGGACGCACGATGTACGTCATCCCCTTCAGTATGGGTCCGCTCGGATCCGACATCGCACAGCTGGGCGTGGAGATCACCGACTCCGCCTATGTGGCGGTCAACATGAAGATCATGACCCGGATGGGCACGGGCGCGATCGACGTCCTGGGCACCGATGGCGAGTTCGTTCCCTGCATGCACACCGTCGGGGCCCCGTTGGCCGAAGGCCAGGAGGACTCGGTGTGGCCGTGCAACCCCGACGAGAAGTACATCGTGCACTTTCCCGACGACCGCGCCATCTGGAGCTACGGCTCCGGCTACGGCGGCAATGCGCTGCTCGGCAAGAAGTGCCTCGCGCTGCGCATCGCCTCCACGATGGCCCGTGATGACGGCTGGCTTGCCGAGCACATGCTGATCATGGGGGTGACCGATCCCGGCGGAGAGAAAACGTTCGTCGGGGCCGCATTCCCCAGCGCCTGCGGCAAGACCAACTTCGCCATGATCGTTCCACCGCAGGCGTTCGCCGACGAGGGCTGGAAGGTCACGACGGTCGGCGACGACATCGCCTGGATCAAACCGGACAAGGACGGCAAGCTCTACGCCATCAACCCCGAGGCCGGTTACTTCGGTGT
Source organism: Acidimicrobiales bacterium (assembly GCA_024638805.1). GTDB lineage: Bacteria > Actinomycetota > Acidimicrobiia > Acidimicrobiales > SZUA-35 > JABDIY01. The sequence continues at coordinate 1,523 of JAHEJO010000090.1, read as the reverse complement.
CGCCCCCGGTACCGCCCCTGACACCAACCCCGCTGCGGTCGAGACGATCAAGAAGAACACGATCTTCACCAACGTGGCGCTCACCGATGACGGCGACATCTGGTGGGAGGATATCGGCTCGGACCCGCCGGCCCACCTCATCGACTGGCGAGGCAACGACTGGACGCCCGAATCCGAGGATCCGGCCGCCCATCCCAACGCTCGGTTCACCGTTCCCGCCGACCAGAACCCCGTGATCGACCCGGATTGGGACGACCCCAAGGGCGTGCGGATCAACGCGTTCATCTTCGGGGGTCGCCGGTCCGGCACCATGCCGTTGGTCGTGCAGGCGTTCAACTGGACCTATGGCACGTACATGGCCGCAACGATGGGATCGGAGACCACCGCAGCCGCATTCGGGCAACGAGGTGTGGTCCGGCGGGATCCCTTCGCCATGTTGCCCTTCGCCGGTTACCACATGGGCGATTACATCAACCATTGGCTGTCGTTCGGGCGTAACATCCCCAACCCACCCCGGATCTTCGTCGTCAACTGGTTCCGCAAGGACGCCGAGGGCAAATTCGTCTGGCCGGGATTCGGTGAGAACATGCGCATCCTCGAATGGATCGTGAAACGCTCGAGGGGTGGTGCGTTTGCGCTCGAGAGTCCGCTCGGCTGGATGCCTCGATACCACGACATCACCTGGAAAGGTCTGGAGAACTTCTCCGAGGCCGATTTCCTCAAGGCGATGTCGGTGGATCGGGACGAGTGGAACGAAGAACTCCTCCAGCACGAAGAACTCTTCACCCGCCTGCACGACCGCTTGCCGGGCGAGATGAGGGCCATTCGCGATCTCATCCGCTCGGCGCTGTTCCGAAGTCCCGAACACTGGGAGATGACCGGCGACCCGACCTGACCCACAGGGTTCACCAGGGCCGAGGCCTGTCACTCAAGAATCAGCGCCACGAAGCTGGGTGTGTGGTCCGCGTCGTAGCCGATGTGGGCAGTCCGGCCACCCTCGGCGAACAGGATCAACGCCAGCCTGCGATCCGATCCGAACGAATGGTTCAGCCCGTCGAAGACGAACGTTGCCGGTTCGAATCCCTTGCTGAGCGGCGCCTCGATCTCGGCGGTGCGCTCGCCGATCGTGACGCACCCGCGGATCGATGCCGTGCAATCGAAGAGCGCGGCGTGCAGCGTTGCCGAACCCGTTCCGCTCTCGTCGAGAGCGGCCCAGACGGCTACTTTGGCTGTCCCGGTGAGGGTTCGAGCCTTCGTGTTCAGGACAAACGTGTGCCTCATCGTCGGGTCGGTCTCGCCTGATCCCGACGAGGTCGGTAGGAGACGCAGGCCCGGAACGGCGTCATAGCTCGTGTCGTAGTTCGGGAGAGCGGCGCTGTCAGGCACCGCGGTGCTGAGCGCGCTGACGTCCTGAAAGGGGGTGTTGCCCGTGCCGGGATTCTTCAGGAAGTACATCACCGCAACCGGGGTCGTGGTCGTCGTAGTGGCGGGTTTCTCGGTGGTGGTGCGCGTCTCGGTGGTCG
>JAHEJO010000089.1 GCA_024638805.1 Acidimicrobiales bacterium | reverse complement strand
CTCATTGGGTTCGCTCGAAAAGAAATTCGATCCGTCGATTCTTCTCACGACCCTCACGGGTGTTGTTGGATGCGATCGGCTCCGACGAGCCGGCCCCCCGTGTCGACAGCCTCGCGCCGTCGATGCCGAGGTCGACCAGGGCGCCCCGGACGGCATCGGCTCTGGACTCTGACAGCGTCTGGTTCACGGTGTCACCGCCGGTGTCGTCGGTATGGCCCACGATCTCCACTCCCAGGTCCGGTACTGCGTTGATCGCATCGGCGATCAACACCAGACGGCTCAAACCCACGTCGGTGAGACGACTGGTGCCGACATCGAAGGCGATGGGTTCGGCCTCCAACGCCGTCCTCAGGCTGGCCTCGTAAGCGGTCAGCGCCTCATCGCTCAGGTCGATCTGACTGTCATCGGTCACCACCGATGACGTGAAATCGAGTGCGACGACCTCGACGAGATCGCGGGCTCGCAGGTCGCCGGGCGCGGTGATCCCGGTGATGCTGATGGAGCCGCCGTCCAGGGTGGAGGGTGCGATGACAAGACCGGAGACATCGGAAGTACCTTCCCCGTAGACGGCCTCGGCGCTGAGCTGCAACCGTCTGATGGTCGCCTGGTCGGGAACGGTCCCGCTGAGCAGGGTCGAATCGCCGGCCATCGCCATGACAACTGCGGCGGGATCGATGGCCGGTGTGACGTACTGGACGTCGAACGGGCCCGCCGCCAAGCCGAGATCCGCTCCGGCGGTCAACTGGACGATCGTCGGGGCGTCGTCGCCGGTAGCTGCGGTTCCGGACACCGAGATCGAGCCGGTGATCAGATCGGCTCGTGGGTCGATCATGAGTTCGTCCATCACGTTGCCCCGCCCGAACTCCTCTTCGGCGATCCGTACCAGCTGGTCCCGAGCGCCTTCGTCCGGCACGGCGCCGCTCAACGTGGCGAGGGCGCCGTCGACGGTCAGGGTCACCGCCGCCGGCCTGACCTCCAGGGCGGCGACGGTCGTTGTTGTCGTCTCACTGGCGTCGATCAGTCTGGAACTTTCGTCGGTCCTGTCGTAGGCCCACAATGCCAGGCCAACGAATACGGCCAAGAGCACACCGAGGTACGCCCAGCCGAGCCCGGCGCCGGGCGGCGAGCCCTCGGCCGAATCCGGCGAGGTCCGACCTTGGTGGCCCTCGCCACTGGAAGTCATGGGAGCTTCAGACAGCTGGGATGCGCGTCATGGCTTCCTGGACACGCTCCTCCGGATACGCCGAATCGTTCATCTCGCCTGCGAAGTAACGGTCATAGGCGGTGAGGTCCAGAAGCCCGTGGCCGCACAGCGCGGTGACGATCACCCGTTCCTCGCCCTCCTCCTTGGCGTCGAGCGCTTCCCGGATCGTTCCGGCGATCGCATGGGTGGGTTCGGGAGCCGGCACGATCCCTTCGGTGCGGGCGAACTGGACGCCCGCATCGAAACACTCGTTCTGGTTGATAGCGACCGCGTCCAACATGCCGAGTTCGTAGATGTGGCTCAGCAGCGGTGACATGCCGTGATATCGAAGTCCACCGGCGTGGATGGGATCGGGCACGAAGTCGTGTCCGAGCGTGTGCATCTTCATCAACGGCGTCATCCCGGCCGCGTCGCCGAAATCGTAAGTGTAAAGACCCTTGGTGAGACTGGGACAGGCAGAGGGTTCGACCGCCGTGATGCGAGGGTTCATCGTCCCCGCCATCTTCTCCCGCATGAACGGGAACGATAGGCCACCGAAATTGGAGCCACCGCCCACACAGCCGACCAGGACGTCGGGTGTCTCTTCGACCTTGGCCAGTTGCAGCAGCACCTCCTCGCCGATGATCGTCTGATGGAGCAAGACATGGTTGAGTACCGAACCGAGTGCGTACCTGACCTCCGGCAGCGGGGCCGCCACCTCGACCGCTTCGCTGATCGCGATTCCCAGCGAACCGGGCGAGGCCGGATTGGCTTGGAGGATGGCGCGGCCCGCTTCGGTCAGGTCGCTCGGGCTAGGGTGGACGACGCCACCGAAGGTCTCGATCAGCGCCTTGCGATAGGGCTTCTGGTCATAGCTGGACCTGACCTGCCACACCTCGCATTCCATGTCGAACAGAGCGCAGGCGAAGGCCAGGGCTGAGCCCCACTGACCGGCACCGGTCTCGGTGGTCAGCTTCTTCACGCCCTCCTGCTTGTTGTAGTAGGCCTGGGCCACGGCGGTGTTCGGCTTGTGGGACCCGGCCGGGCTCACGCCTTCGTACTTGTAATAGATCCGGGCTGGGGTATCGAGCGCCTTTTCGAGCCGGTGCGCCCGGTAGAGGGGCGACGGTCGCCACATCCGATAGATGTCGAGCACCTCGTCGGGGATGTCGATGTACCGTTCCATCGACACCTCCTGGAGGATGAGCGCCAGCGGGAAGAGCGGCTCGAAATCAGCCGGTCCGGCGGGTTCTTTGGTGCCGGGGTGCAATGCGGGCGGTGGTGGTGCGGCCAGGTCGGGCACGATGTTGTACCACTGGGTGGGCATCTCCGATTCGGAGAGCAGGATCTTGTGGTCTTTCCGAGATGTCGTCATCGCACCAGACACTAGACCCTTCGACCGACAGGCGTCGATCGCTGACCCGTCCCTGTACTCACCGGCGGGCGCTCTCGAGGTCTGTGATCAGGCGGTTGCACCCACGGTCTCCGCCAGCGCGACGGCATGTTCGTCGACCTCGATGAAGATGCACTCCCCCGGACATTCTGCAGCTGCGGCGATCACGTCGGCCTCCAGGTTCATCGGGACGGTGGCGAGCTCAGCGGATCCGCCGGGATCGTTGAAGACTCTGGACCCATCGAGGCAGTAGGCGATGCCGTCCTCGAGAATCCGGAACACCTCCGGTGCATGGTCGGTGCAAATGCCGTCGCCGGTGCAGAGATCCTGGTCGATCCAAACCTTGAGCCTGGGCGTGTCGATCATCGTTGTCAGAGTACCGCTGACACGGAGACGGCGAGGGACCGGACGGTACCCTGGGGGGCGTGACGAGCGTGTACGGCAGACTCTTCCAGGTGAGCACGTTCGGCGAATCACATGGACCGGCCGTCGGCGTCGTCGTCGATGGTTGTCCCGCCGGTGTCAGGGTCGAGGTCGCCCAGATTCAGGCCGATCTCGATCGGAGGCGACCCGGTCAGAGCCGACTGGTCACCCAGCGGCAGGAGGGCGACACCGTCGAGATCCTGTCCGGGGTCTTCGAGGGCGCGACCACCGGGACTCCGGTGGCGATGCTCGTTCGCAACGCCGACCAGCGGCCTGGAGCCTACGACCACCTGAAGGACGTCTTCCGGCCAAGTCACGCCGACTTCAGCTATCTCGCCAAGTACGGGCGACGCGACCACCGCGGAGGTGGTCGAAGTTCGGCCCGAGAGACCGTCGGCCGGGTGGCGGGCGCCGCCCTGGCTCGCCGCTGGCTGAGCGATGTCTACGGAGTAGAGGTCCTGGCATGGGTGCAACGGGTGCATGACATCGATGGCCACGTCGACCACGACACGGTCACGATCGAAGAGGTCGAGGCGAGCCCGACCCGGTGCCCGGATACCGATGCGGCGCAGCGAATCGTCGAGGCGATCGAGGCGGCTCGCCGGAGTGGCGACTCGCTGGGTGGCGTCGTCGGTTTTGTCGCACGGGGCGTTCCGGCGGGTTGGGGAGAGCCGGTCTTCGATCGGCTGGAAGCCGATCTCGGCAAGGGGGTTCTGTCGCTGCCGGCCTGCAAGGGCTTCGAGATCGGCAGTGGCTTCGCAGGCACCCGACTGACCGGGCTCGAACACAACGACCCGTTCATTGCAGAAGACGGTCAGCCGCGGCTGGTGACGAACAACTCCGGCGGTGTGCAGGGCGGAATCTCGGTCGGAGCGCCCATCTATGGTCGAGCAGCTTTCAAACCCACGGCCACGATCGCCTCCGAGCAGTCGACGGTCACCGTGGAGGGCGACGACACCGTCCTGGCCGCCAAAGGCCGACACGATCCATGTGTGCTGCCCCGAGCCGTGCCGATGGTCGAAGCGATGATCCTGCTCACACTCGCCGATCACGCCTTGCGTCAGCAGGCGTATACCTGAGCGGCCGTTGGAGCTCATCGAGAACGAGGGTCACACGACCGGCGACCAGTCCCGGGGCGATCGGACCGAACTGCCGGGAATCGGATCCGGCGGCGCCGTTGTCGCTCGAGAGCCAGACCGCATCGTCGGCCTCGCGGCGGGCGAACCTCTTGATCAGCACCAGACCGGGGTCGTGCGGGTGCTGTGCGACGATCACGTCACCGGGCGTCCCTCGCATCGACGGATCGACGAGGACGAACCAGCCGGGCTCGAGCGTCGGGACCATCGAGGCACCGGCCACGATGACCCTGCGCCGCCGGCGCAGCGCCCACGCCGCCAGCTCGGCGATGATGTAGCGGCGTGTGTTCCGGTCCGGAATGGTCGCCTCAGGAAGCGGTGTACCAGGGGACCTCACGGCCCTTTGTCGCCCAGAACATGTTGTGAATCGCCTCGATCTGGGACATCAACTCCGTCGCAGCATCCACGCTGATCGACGTCTTGGTGGCCGAGGCCTGCTTGGCGGCGTTCCAGAACGTGGTGTGGAGATCCGGATAGCTCTCCAGATGCGGCGGCTTGAAGTAGTCGTGCCAGAGGATGTTCAGTTCCCGCTTGACGATCTCGGCCTGCTCCTCCTTGATGGCGATGTATCGGCTACGGGTGTTCTCGCTGGCGAGGTCATGGCCATCGCCCAGGTCCACGAGTTTCTTGGTCATCGCCAGGACGGCCTCACCGGCGATGCGAGCGCTCGCCGGGTCGTACACGCCACAGGGTCCGTCACAGTGGGCCGAAACGGTCGGCGCCGGGCTCCAGCGATCCAACACTCGAAGAACGATCGTGGACGATTTCATCAGCAACTCCTAGAGGAAGGGGCGCTCGTTCAGCACCCGAAGAGATCTTCCAGACTACCCGGGGTTCTGTGATCGGACATCAGCGGACGACCACAGTAATCCTCGTCGCAACCGGCGCTGGGCACGGCAGGCTGTACTCATGACCGACCGGTTCTTTCCTTACGAGTTGGACAGGAAATGGGCGCCGCTGTTCAAGGTTCTCAGCGTTGGCCCCGACGATGGGGTCACGGTCGGCGACGATCGCACCCTGACCGCTACGTTCGGCCGGGTCAGGGTGGAGACCACCGTCGACAACGTCGACCACACCGAGGTCGGCGGTCCCTACCGTTGGTACACCGCAGTAGGGTTGCGTCTCAGCTTTGCCGATGATGGGATCACCTTCGGCACCAACAATCGCAGAGGACTGTGCATCGCCTTCGTTGAGAAAATTCCCCGCATCATCGGGATGCGCAAGCATTCGGCTCTGTGGGTCAGCGTGGCAGACCCCGAAGGCCTTGCGGCCGCCATCGGACGGTGAACCTCACTCGCTCAGTCCGGGGGATTCTGTTCTCCTGAACCGAGCTCACGAAGATACGCCTCGAGCTCGCCGGCGACGTCGTCACCACTGGGCAACCGATCTTCGTCGTGGTCGACACGTTCTTCGAGTTGGGCCAAATAGACCCGGCTCTCCTCGTCGGCGGCAACGGCTGCATCCACCTGGCGCACCCAGTCGTGAACCTGACCGTCGAGTTCCTCGTACTTCATCGGAATCTCGCTGAGTTGCTGGAGACGACGAAGCAGCGCCTGCGTCGCTTTGGGGTTGGGCGCGCCCGGCACGTAGTGCGGAACCTCGGCCCGCAGTGACAAGACGGGGATGAACCGTCTCTCGAGCGCCTCATGGAGCACCCCGATCACGCCGGTCGGTCCTTCGTAGGTTGGAGGTCGCAACTGCATGCGCTGAGCCAGCACCGCGTCACCGCTACTGCCGATCACTCGGGCGGGTCGCGTGTGCGGTGTCATCGCCAGCGTCGAGCCGAGCGTGACCACGAGCGAAGTCGCCGAATGCCGGACGATCTCGATGATCGCATCGGCCACGCCTGCCCACCGGAACTGCGGTTCGGTACCCACCACGACCATGACGTCGCGGGCGCCTTCGGTTCGGCATCCGTAGATCCGTATCGTCGGCCATTCAATGATTCGATTACCGGCGCCGTCGAACGCGGTGAGCGGCCTGACCTGGGAGAAGTTGTACAACTCCTCGGGATCGAACTCGGCGATCAACTCGGCATCGGTGTGTTCGCGAATCCACATGGCCGCATTGGTCGACGCCTTTCCCGCATCGAAGAGCCCGCGAAGAGCGAGAACCATGATCGGGTGGCGGTACGTGTTCGACCGAGCGAACCATCTGAGCTGGAGGTTTTCCAGTTCGCGTGTCGGGTTCACAGCAGGGAGGTTACCGACTGGGTAGGTACCCTTTGCTGAAGGAGGAAACTTTGTCCGGGGCCGAGATCGTCGACTGGTCAGACTCGGAACGCAGCTTGACCGAACGCGTGCGGGTTCTGGTCGGCGACGACGACGGCGCTTATCCCGCCGGGAACTCGCTGGTCATCGAAGGCCGGGGAGAGTCGGTGATCGTCGACCCCTCGATTTCGGTTGTCGCCCGGGGCGGTGCGCCCGTGCGGATCGACGCCATCTTGACCTCACACTCACACGAGGACCACATGGCGGGCAACGGCCTCTTCGACAACGCCAGGGTGCACGTGCACGGCGAGGATCTTCCTGGGGTGACCAGTATCGAGGGCCTTGCCGCCACCTATGGCCTCCCGGAAGCAACGTGGGCGGAGTTCCGACCCATGATCCTCGATCGATTCACCTATGTGCCCCGACCCGATGCGGTGACGTTCTCCGATGGTGACGTCTTCGACCTCGGCGATGTCAGGGTCGAGGTTGTCCACCTGCCCGGCCATACCCGGGGACACTCCGGGTTTCGTATCAGCGGCGGAGTCTTCTTCTGCTCCGACATCGACCTCACCGGATTCGGTCCCTACTACGGCGACGCATGGAGCGATCTCGATCAGTTCGAAGCGAGCCTCGACCGGATTCGCGGCGAGGAGGCCGATTACTACGTCACCTATCACCACAAAGGGGTGATCGAAGGTCGAGCAGCCTTCCTGGAGCGAGTGGATGCTTTCGGCGAGGTCATCGCCCGGCGTCACCGAGAGATGCTCGGTTACCTGTCCGAGCCTCATACGATCGACGAAATGGCCGACCGCCGCTTCGTCTACCGTCCGGACGTTCGTATACCTTTTGCCGACTCGGTCGAACACCGCACCGCAACACTGCACGTCCAACGGATGGTGCAGAGAGGTGAGGTCAACGAAGTAGAACCAGGAAGGTTCCAGTCCAAATGAGCAGTCCCGTTCACGTGTACCTCCCGGGTTTGAACGACCGAGTGATCGACGAGCTGGCCCGCGTGCTTCCCGGCCGCCGGTTCGTGCCACTCGACAACAACAAGGCGTTCGTGCGGGCGCTCCCCCGCATCGAACTACTGCTCACCGGTAGGCCCCCTCGCAACCGCTGGGCGGCTGCGGAAAACCTGCGGCTGATCCAAGTGGCGGGTTCGGGAGTGGATACGCTCTTTCCCGCTCCGGACATGCCCGAGCATGTCGTGATCTGCAGTTCGCGTGGGTCCCACGAACCCCATCTGCCGGAGTTCGTGATGGCCATGCTGCTCGGGTTGGCCTACAACATTCCCCAGCTTGTCCGGCAACAGCAGCTTCATCAGTGGAAGGAAACCTTTCCGCGACCCCTCTACGACCAGACGCTGTGCGTCCTGGGACTGGGCACGGTCGGGCGGGCGGTTGCACAGCGGGCCGGAGCGATGGGAATGCGGGTGGTGGGTGTGAGCCGCAGTGGTCGAACCGTCGAGGGGGTCGAGCAGGTCGTGTCGGCGGGCGAGCGACATTACGTGCTCGCCGATGCAGACGCGATGGTCGTGTGTGTGCCACTCACCGACGACACACGCGGGATGGTTGGGCCTCGGGAACTCAACAGTATGCGCCGAGGCGGGTTGCTCGTCGACGTCTCCCGCGGCGGAGTGACCTATCTCGATGCGGTGATCGCAGCCCTGGAGAGTGGTCAGTTGAGGGCTGCTGCCCTCGACGTGTTCCGATCCGAACCGCTGCCGAGCCACCACCCGGCATGGGATGTCGAGGGGTTGCTGGTCACCCCTCACGTCGCCGGGTTGAGCCGCGACTACCTGGCCCGTTTGAGCCGCTCATTTGCCGAGAACCTCCAGGCCTTCGAAACCGGAGTGAAGCCGCCGAACAGCGTGAGTCGGCTCCTCGGGTACTGACCTAGCTGTAGAGCCTCTCGATCTCAGCGGCATAACGGGCGTGAACGCCACGGCGCTTCAGTTTGGAGGTGGGCGTGAGAACCTCGGAGTCCGGCAACCAATCCTCGTGAAGGATGAACAGCTTCTTGACCGCCTCGGCTTTGTTGAACGACGCCATCGCCTCGCCCAGTCCCGAGTTGACTTCCTCGATGAGTTCGGGATTGGAAGCGAGACTGGCCAAGTCGGCGGGCACGCCGTGGGCGTTGGCCCACACCGCTGCCGCATCGGGGTCGAGTGCGATGAGCGCCGACACGAAGGGGCGTTGATCTCCGATGGCGCACGCCTGCCCGACCAACGGGATCATCTTGAGCGCTGCTTCGAGGTTGGCCGGGGAGATGTTCTTGCCGCCGGCGGTGATGATCAGTTCCTTCTTTCGGTCGACGATGCGTAGGTAACCCTCGTCGTCGAACTCACCGATGTCACCGGAATGGAACCATCCATCGTCGTCGAGGACTTCAGCGGTCTTGTCGGGGAGATTGAGGTAGCCCCGGAAGATGTTGCCGCCCCGGCACAGCACCTCACCGTCGTCACCGAGTTTCACCTCGCAGCCAGGGATCCGGCGACCCACATAACCGGCCTTGACCCGATGAGCGTCGTAGGTCATGGCTCCGGTGGTCTCGCTCAGGCCGTAAACCTCCGACAGCGGCACACCGATCGTTCGGTACCAGTTCATGAGCTCGGCAGGAATCGGTGCGGCCCCGGTGGCACAGATCTCCAATTCGTCAAATCCGACCAGCCCCCGGATCGTCGAGAACGCAACCGCATCGAGGAACTCGTAGGTTGCGATCTCATCCTCGGTCGCAGTCCCGAGTGTCATCTTCTCGCGGATCGGACCGGCCACGGCGATGGCCTCGGCCACCTTCTGCTGCTTGTCCGGGTCTGCTGCGAGGGCGGCGTTGACTCCGGCGTACACCTTTTCCCAGACGCGGGGGACGCCGAACATGACGTTGGGTTTCACCTCGCGGGCGAACGCCGCGATCTGGGTCGGATCCGGGCAACAGGTGACCTCAAAGCAGCGGTAGATGGCGGCGTAGTGGCTCATCATTCGTTCGGCGATGTGGGCCATCGGCAGGTAGCTGATGATCCGGTGACCGACCATGTCATCCATCTCGAAGCACCGGGCGGTCGAGTCCACGGACCAGGCGACGTTGGAGTGGTCGATCATGACACCTTTGCTCGGACCGGTCGTCCCGCTGGTGTAGATCAAGGTTGCAAGATCCTCGGGCCTGGCGATCAGCGCGGCGTCGGAGAGATCGACCGGATCGTGGTCCAGGAGATCGTCGAATGTGAAGTCGGCGCCGCTGCCGCGAACCACGCCAATCTCCCGTAGTGTCGGGATCGACTGGCGGACCGAGCTGATGGCCTTCAAGAAGCCCTCGTCCTCGACGATCGCCAGTGACGCACCCGCGTCGTTGGCCAGATACTCGATCTGCTCGGGGCTCGAGCTGTTGTAGATGCTGACCGGTGTCGCCCCCAGGAACAGCGCCGCCATGTCCAGCACATGGAACTCGGGCATGTTCCGGATCATCAATAGCACCCGATCGCTGCGTCCGAGCCCGCGCTGCTGCAATCCCGTCGCCACCCGGGCAACCCGGTCGGCATAGTCACGCCAGGTCCACTCGCTCCACGAATCATCGTCGTTCCTCCATCGCAACGCAACGCGATCAGCGTTGGCCTCGACCGTCTCGTTGAAGATGATCGGTACGGTCCGACCCTCGTTGGCGGCGGCAAGCTCATCGGATGTGATGGCGAATCGTTCGACTTCTTGGCTTGTCACTGGCACTTCTTCCTGTTCGGTAGTTCTCGAGGACGTCGCCCTTCTACCCTGCACTCTAGATCCGGGCGCACGCTCGAACCGAAACAGAGGTTCGAGCGTCAGCGAGCCGAACGACGAGCAAAGCGCAGGAGTGAGGACAGTGTTGGCTTCGTCACGCTGTACCGCCGGAGGCGGGCAGCACGCTCAGCTCTCGGCATTGTTCGAGCGTCAGCGAGCCGAACGACGAGCAAAGCGCAGGAGTGAGGACAGTGTTAGAGCATCTCGATGATCGTGCCATTGGCTAGGCCGCCGCCTTCGCACATGGTCTGCAAGCCGTAACGGCCGCCGGTCCGATCGAGTTCGTGCAGCATCGTGGTCATGAGTCTGGCTCCGGAGGCGCCGAGGGGATGACCGAGTGCGATCGCCCCGCCGTTCGGGTTCACCTTCTCCATGTCGGGGTTATGCTCTCGAGCCCACGCCAGAACCACGGACGCGAATGCCTCGTTGACCTCGAAATGGTCGATGTCATCGATCGTGAGGTTGGCCTTCTTGAGAACCTTCTCCGTCGCCGGGATCGGACCGGTCAACATCGTCACGGGATCGACGCCGGCGAGTGCAAAACCGTGGAAACGTGCCCTGGGGGTGAGACCGAGTTCCGCTGCCTTTTCGGGACTCATGATCAGTACGGCCGAGGCCCCATCGGTGATCTGGCTGCTGTTGGCTGCGGTGACCTTGCCATCTTCCTTGAAAGCCGGCTTCAGCGCGGCGAGCTTCTCGATCGTCGACTCCCGGATGCCACCGTCGGTTGTGACCATGTGGCCGGTCACGGTGATGTCGCCCGTCTCGCGATCAAGCACCTTCTCGGCCACCGGGACGATCTCGGCGTCGAAACGTCCCTCGTCGCGGGCGCGGGCGGCGAATTGCTGGGACCGGAGCCCGTAGGCGTCCAGTTCGTCGCGTGAGATGTCCCACTTGTCGGCGATCATCTCGGCGCTGAGACCCTGCGGCACGAGGCCTCCTGCGTCGGCGTATCGTTCGGCCATCGGATCGCTGAAGGCGAATCCGGTCTCCTTGAGCATTTGGCTCGCCCCGAGGGGAACCATGCTCATCACCTCGACGCCGGCGGCGATGGCAACGTCGTACGCACCTGCGATCACACCTTGAGCTGCGAAGTGGGCGGACTGCTGGGACGATCCACACTGCCGGTCGATCGTCGTTGCAGGAACCGCCTCCGGCCAGCCGGCCGCAAGTACGGCATTTCGACCGATGTTGAGACCCTGAGCCCCGACCTGCATGACACAACCCATGATCACATCGTCGACGAGCTGGGGGTCCAGGTTGTTCCGGTCGGCCAGAGCTTTCAGTACTTGGGCAGCCAGGTCGGCGGGATGCCAACCCGAGAGTTGACCAAAACGTTTGCCCATCGGCGAGCGGACAGCATCAATGATCACGGCTTCTGGCATCCGTCCATGGTGCTATGCGCTCCAAGTCGGCGCAAGATCGCTTTCAGCGAGCGTCTGCCACGTGCTGGGCGCACCGTTTCACGAAGTTGGAGATCATCTTCGGACCACCGATGGTGAGCACCGACTCGGGG